>JAYSQR010000017.1:0-34919 GCA_043721435.1 Nitrosospira sp.
GTCAGGGTGGGCTTTTTCGATTTCATCCAGCAGCAGCACGGCATAGGGCTGTTTGGTGATGGCTTCGGTGAGCTGGCCGCCCTGATCATAACCAACATAGCCAGGCGGTGCCCCGATCAGACGCGATACTGCGTGCCGTTCCATGTATTCGGACATGTCGAAGCGGTGCAGCTGGATGCCTAATGCATAAGCGAGCTGTCGCGCTACCTCGGTTTTACCGACTCCGGTGGGGCCGGAGAAAAGGAATGAGCCGACCGGTTTTTGCGGGCTACCCAGTCCACTGCGTGCCATTTTAATCGCCGCAGTGAGCGCATGGATGGCCTTGTCCTGACCGAAAACCACAGCCTTCAAATCACGCTCGAGTGTCCTCAGGGTGTTGCGGTCATCACTGGAGATATTTTGTGGTGGGATACGTGCAATTTTGGCGATAATGTCTTCGATTTCGTGTTTGCTGATAACCTTACGCTGCTTTGATTTCGGCAGGACACGCTGGGCTGCACCGGCTTCATCGATCACGTCTATCGCCTTGTCCGGCAAATGCCGGTCGGTGATAAAGCGCGCCGACAACTCCGCTGCAGTAGAGAGTGCAATGGCCGTGTATTTAACACCGTGATACGTTTCGTAACGGGATTTTAGTCCACGCAGAATGGCGATGGTCTCTTCCACACTCGGCTCAGGCACGTCGATTTTCTGGAAACGCCGCGACAGGGCATGATCCTTCTCGAAAATTCCGCGATACTCGCTATAAGTAGTGGCGCCGATGCATTTCAGTTGGCCGGTGTTAAGTATCGGCTTAAGCAGGTTGGAGGCATCCAGTGTACCGCCAGAGGCAGCACCTGCGCCGATAAGAGTATGAATTTCGTCGATGAACAGGATGGCGTTAGGGCTGTCAAGCAATTGCTTCAGCACTGCTTTCAGGCGCTGCTCAAAATCGCCACGGTATTTAGTGCCGGCCAGTAGCGCCCCCATGTCCAATGCATAAACCTGATAGTGCGCAAGAACTTCTGGCACTTCGTTTTCGACGATCCGCCGCGCCAATCCTTCGGCAATGGCGGTTTTTCCGACCCCCGCTTCACCCACCAGCAGCGGATTATTCTTGCGTCGGCGGCACAATGTCTGAATCACCCGCTCCAGTTCTTTTTCGCGCCCGATCAGTGGATCGATTTTGCCTGCCAGCGCCTGGTTATTGAGATTCATGGTGTAGCTTTCTAATGCACCGCTTGCGCCCACCTCCTGTTCGCTACCGTTGTCGCCTTCGGTCTTGGTGCTGCCGCCTTGGGGCACTTTACTGATGCCATGAGCGATGTAATTAACCACGTCCAGCCGGGTCACACCTTTCTGCTGCAGAAAATAAACCGCATGAGAATCCTTCTCACCGAATATCGCCACCAGTACATTGGCACCTGTGACCTCTTTTTTTCCGGAGGATTGGACGTGCAGGATTGCACGCTGGATCACACGCTGAAAACCAAGCGTTGGTTGAGTATCCACTTCGCCCGTGCCAGCCACGGTGGGCGTATTCTCGGTAACGTGCTCCGTCAGCAGTCTGCGCAAATCATTTATATCAACCGAACAGGCACGCAATACATCGGCTGCAGTGGGATTATCCAGCATTGCCAGCAACAGATGCTCAACCGTAATGAATTCGTGGCGTCTCTGCCGCGACTCAGCGAACGCCATGTGCAAACTCACCTCTAGTTCTTGAGCAATCATTTCAGGTTTCCTCCATCACGCACTTTAGCGGATGCTGGTATTGTCTGGCAAATGCGACTACCTGCCCAACCTTGGCAACGGCAATATCATTGGGATAGACACCGCACACTCCCATACCTTCTTTATGAACTTTGAGCATTACCTTCGTTGCCTGTTCTAAATCCATGGAAAAAAGAGTCTGTAACACCGCGACCACAAAGTCCATCGGTGTGAAATCATCATTCAGCAGAATCACTTTGAACATCGTCGGGAGTAATAAAACCAAAACCCTTGGAGTCGTTAAACCATTTCACTGTACCTGTTGCCATTTTTACTTCCTATATATAAAAAAACCGGGCCGGAAACCCGAATACTGTTTGAGTTTCAAGACCGCAAACGGCTGTAACCGGTACTGCAGAACACTTGAAGCCAAACGCCAAGGTTGGTTTTACGCAAATCCGGCGCTCAAGTCAAGGGGTCATATCGTATTTTGTAAAAATGCAACAGAATAATTTTCTCAAGTTACTTGAAAATTTCACCGTAATCGTCAAATATACAAAAGAATGAGTGTTTTATTCCGATTGACGAATAAATGAAGCAGGTGACCATGGCAACAGGAAATCATGGAGATGCCGTACTGGAGGCAGAAAAGAGTAAACTCAAGCCTCCACCGATGTTCAAAGTGATTTTGCTGAATGACGATTTCACACCGATGGAGTTCGTGGTTGCGGTGTTACAGACTTTTTTTTCCATGAATCGAGAACAGGCAATGCAAATAATGCTCAAAGTTCATAGAGAGGGTATGGGAGTATGTGGCATCTATCCCAATGATGTCGCCGCCGCCAAAGTGGAACAGGTAGTCGCGTTTGCCAGACAACATCAGCATCCGCTACAGTGCGTGATGGAGAAAACTTGAAATGATTGCGCAAGAACTGGAAGTAAGTTTGCACATGGCATTCGCCGAGTCGCGGCAGAAACGCCACGAATTCATTACGGTCGAGCATCTATTACTGGCGATGCTCGACAACCCCACTGCGGCCGATGTGCTGCGCGCCTGCTCGGTCGATATCGATGACCTGCGCAAACTGCTGACGGAACACGTGAACGAAAATACACCCACTGTGTCCGGCACCGGCGAAGTGGATACCCAGCCAACGCTCGGTTTCCAGCGGGTGATCCAGCGTGCCATCCTGCATGTCCAATCCTCCGGCAAGAAAGAGGTCACCGGTGCCAATGTGCTGGTGGCGATATTCGGCGAGAAGGACTCGCATGCAGTTTATTTTCTGCAGCAGAAAGGCGTGACCCGACTGGATGTAGTCAATTACATTTCCCATGGCATCAGCAAAGTGCCTCAGGGCGGCAGCGCCAAGACCGAGGGTGACAGTGATAGCGAGCAGGAGACGGGCGGCGCAAGCGGCGCATTGGAAAGCTACACCATGAATCTCAATAGCCAGGCGCTGGCTGGCAAAATCGACCCGCTGATCGGGCGCGAGAAAGAACTGGAACGGGTAATTCAGACATTGTGCCGCCGACGCAAGAACAATCCGCTGCTGGTGGGTGAAGCGGGAGTCGGCAAAACCGCCATCGCCGAAGGACTGGCGCGGCGTATCGTCGAAAACGAAGTACCGGAAATTCTGGCGCACCATCAAGTTTATGCATTGGACATGGGGGCGCTGCTGGCCGGCACCAAATCCCGCGGCGATTTCGAACAGCGACTGAAAGCAGTGCTGAAGCAATTGCTCGACAATCCCAACGCGATCCTGTTCATCGATGAAATCCATACGCTGATCGGTGCGGGTGCTGCTTCCGGCGGCACGCTGGACGCCTCCAACCTGCTTAAGCCGATACTCAACACCGGCCAACTGAAATGCATCGGCGCCACGACTTATAGCGAATATCGCGGAATTTTCGAGAAGGATCACGCGCTGTCGCGGCGCTTCCAGAAAATCGATGTGCCCGAGCCCAGCGTGGAAGAAACCATTGCCATTCTGCGCGGGCTGAAATCCCGCTACGAAACGTATCACGGCGTCAAATATACGGCCACTGCACTCTCCACTGCGGCGGAGTTGTCGGCGCGCTTCATCAATGACCGGCACTTGCCGGACAAGGCGATCGATGTGATCGACGAAGCCGGCGCGGCCCAGCGCATCCTGCCGAAATCAAAGCAGCGCAAGATCATCAGCAAACACGAAATCGAGGACATCATCGCCAAAATTGCGCGTATCCCGCCGCAAAGTGTCTCCAGCGATGACCGCAATACCCTGAAGACGCTCGAGCGCGATTTGAAGGCCGTGGTCTTCGGTCAGGACCAAGCCATCCATGCGCTCACGGCGGCGATCAAAATGGCGCGTAGCGGACTGGGCAACCCGCAAAAACCGGTCGGCTCATTCCTTTTTTCCGGCCCCACCGGTGTCGGCAAAACCGAGGTGGCGCGACAGCTCGCTTATGCATTGGGCATTCAGCTTCACCGCTTCGACATGTCCGAATACATGGAACGCCATGCGGTATCGCGTCTGATCGGTGCGCCGCCCGGCTATGTCGGCTTTGACCAGGGCGGCCTGCTCACCGAAGCCATCACCAAACAACCCTATGCGGTGCTGCTGCTGGACGAAATTGAAAAAGCCCACCCCGACATTTTCAGCATCCTGCTGCAAGTGATGGATCATGGCACCCTGACCGACAACAACGGCCGCAAAGCAGATTTCCGCAACGTGATCATCATCATGACCACCAATGCCGGTGCCGAATCGCTAGCCAGAACCTCCATTGGCTTTACCAAGTCAGCGCAGGCGGGCGACGAGATGGCCGACATCAAGCGCATGTTCACGCCGGAATTCCGCAACCGCTTGGATGCGATCATTTCCTTCGGGGCACTGGATCGCGATGTAATTCTGCGCGTGGTGGACAAGTTCCTGATGCAGTTGGAAGCACAGTTGCACGAAAAGAAAGTGGAGGCCGTCTTTACCGATGCGCTCAAAGCGCATCTGGCGAAAAATGGTTTTGATCCTCTGATGGGTGCGCGCCCGATGGCACGGCTGATTCAGGACACCATCCGCAGCGCGCTGGCCGATGAATTGCTGTTTGGCCGTCTTGCCAGCGGCGGCCGGGTGACGGTGGATGTAGATGCCGACGGCAAGGTGAAACTCGAGTTTGAGGAAGAAGCTGCCGCCGTTTAGTAAACTCACCCGTCACAGCAATAAAAAAGGCGCGTGATCCGCGCCTTTTTTATTGTCAGCTCTGGTTATTTATTCTACTTACCCTTGGCTTCGTACTTGAAAGACAGGCTTACCCTGGCCCGATAGCGGGTCACTTTGCCTTTCTCGATCACCATGTCGAGCTTCATGATTTCGGCGACCCTTAAATCCCGCAGTGTTTTCGAAGCAGTCTTGATGGCATTCTTGGCCGCATCTTCCCAAGATACCTTACTGGTCCCGATAATTTCCGTTACCCGATAAACGCTTTCTTCCGCCATGATTTTTCTCCTCGTTTTGGGTTGGTAATACAACGCCGGCAAACCAGCTTGTCTGCCTGCACCTGCCGCTTGCAGTCTATGGCTAACCCCGGCAAATTGCAATCAGCTGCTCCCGCCCGAAACAGAGAAGATTCTTCAGTTATGCCAGGGCACTATAAGTAATTTTCCTGCCGTTACGGGCCATGAAACTGAAAAGTCCGGGGTGGGCAAGCATCAGGTAAGTCCCCGTCAAAACGCAAAACTCTACCGCGATCCAGCCTGCATCAAGTTCACTTGATGTGAGAATAGGAACAGCCCACAGGAGGATAAGAGCCACAGGCATAATTAATGCGAGGATAAAATGGGTAGTTTTCATGTAACGCGCTCCTAGAATATATATTGTTTAAGGAATTCCACCCCAACTGTGAGAGTGGTCGCCTGTTTAACCAGGATTCAATACTTCACAAATCCTTGACAATAAGTATACAGATTCTTCACAAGTTCACAAGCACTTTATGTATTAATCACACTTTCTTCACATTTTAGTTGTTTTTTTGGTTTTCCCGCCTGTTGCTGCGCCACCGGCCAATGACCAGGCGCTCCAACCTGTACTGAATAGCGGCAAAGAAAAAGGCCATCCTAAGATGGCCTGACCCCTTGCTTCTTCTATGCTCACTCCTGGGCGATTAAGGCGCTTCTTCCACCTTGATCAATACCTTGCGCTGCTGACCGGCAGTCTTGATGCTGCGGGCAGCGGTGGCGGCAGCCTGCTCGGTTTGCCCCTGCCCCACACCGCCCAGTTCGATCCATTCGCCCAGCCTGCCGGAAACAGTTGTGGCCATTTGCTGGATATCGATAGTGCCGGGCGTTTGCATGCTGAGTTTGTCCCGCTGCGGGCTCACTTCCAGCGTCACCTGGTCACCGTGCACGCGCGGCAGCACGCTGAAACCGGTGACGGCATCGCGCATCTGCGTGTTCTCGACCACCCGCACATCCCCTTACGGCGAATAAATCAGGCCCCGCGCCGGTTGCGGCAGCGACTGGCCGCTGCGGATGAAAGCACGGCTGCCTTCCAGCACCTGCACATGCTGCGTGTTGCGGTCGCTCTCCAGCGAACGGCTGCTGAGCACGCGCGCTTTCTGCCCGTCGCCCTGCTGCCTGCCGACTTCCACCGTCTGGCCGGAGTTGTCTTCGCTTCCGGCGATCGTCACGCGTGCGCCCGCTGCAGCGCTGCTGCCGGAAATGCCACGCAGGCGCAGTTCCGTGGCGCGATCCACATCCTGCTTGATGGTGATGATCAGGCGGCGCGGCGCGGTGTCGATCTCGGCCAGCAGCCGTTTGATTTCCTGCAGATTGGCCGGCGTGGTGCGGACGATGAGTTGGCCCTGCATGCCGCTGATTGCCCCCTGCTTGTCCAGCAGCGGCTGCAGCACCGGGATGATCTCGTCGCTGCTGCGGTGCTGCAGCGGAATCACTTCCGTGACCGTCTGTCCGATCGCTGCCAGCGGCGAAAGCAGCAGCACTCCGCACAGACCGGCAGTAGCAACAAATCTCTTCATGGTCACTGGCTCCCTTCGCATGCAGCGGCAACTATGGTCAGCGGCTGTCCAGCATATTCTTGCTGACCGTGTAACACAACAGGCTGGCCGGGGTGAATTCAATTTCGACCCCCTGCATGGTCTTGACCCCGGTCTGGCTGCGCGTGGTTACCAGTGGCTTGCGCCCCATGGTATTCGCCCGCGCGAACTCGATCACGCTCTTGATCTCCTTGGCATCCTCGAACACCTGGTCAGACCACTTCACCGCCACGGCAAAACGCGGCTGCTGACTCGCATCCAGGCTGACCAGGTCCACCTCGGCGCGCTTCCCGCGCGCATAGCACAGCGAATCGATGCGCGCAGTGTTGTGCAGCCACTGGCTGAACAGCGCCGTTTCGACCAGTTGCTCAAAAGCGGGATCAGTATCCGCCAAAGGAGTGAACAAAGCCGCGCGCATGGCCGGATTGGTCAGATACACCTTGAACGTCATCGCGCGCACGAACTGCTGGGCGTTCTGGTCCACCCGCCGCAGCCGCTTGATCAGGAACGCAGCTTCCAGATATTCGAGATACTTGATAACGGTGGGTTTCGATACCCCGGAGGATTTGGCCAACTCCTCGATGCTCAATTCCTGCGCAGTATTGTAGGCCAGCGTGTTGAACAGCGCATTCAGTTCCTGCACGTCGGCGATGCCATACAGGCTGGGCAGATCCCGCAGCAGCACCTGGTCGATGATGTCGCTGCGGACAAAGCGCCGGGGATTCATGCGCAGTCTGCCCTGAAATACCGCCTCTGGATAGCCGCCGTAATTCAGGTAATCGACAAACGCCTCATTCAGCGCGTGTATGTCCGTGGCGACAAAGCGGCGCGGGCCGGAGCCGGAGCCCTCTTCGAGGATCAGACTGGCTTCCTTGTCGACAAAATGCAGAAACTCGCAGAACGTAAGCGGCGGCAGCAAAAACTCGCCGAACTGTCCTGCTGCCGGCTCCGCACTTTTTTGTTTGAGCGCAGCCGCGGCGGAAGCAATGGCCACGAAACGGCAGTGCCGATAGCTATCGGCCAGGGTTTTAAGTTGCAGTTCCCAGCCCTGTTGATACTGGATTTCGTCGAGAAAGATGTAGATACGCGTTCCCGCCGGACGCTCGAACATCTTGCCAAAGCGCCGCACCAGCGTATCCAGGCTCGATCCGGTCAGGGACGGCGTTTCCAGCGGCAGATACAGAATATCACGGCCGGCGACGCCATCCTGCAGCAGTGCATGAATGGCATGGAAAACCAGCGTGGTCTTCCCCACCCGGCGCTGTCCCATGAGCACGACTGCCTGCTGTACATCAGCCTGGACCAATGCCAGCAATACAGGCAGATAATCCCGGCGCGGCATGGCCTCCTGCTCGGGGTCGATCCCGGCACCCGCCAGCCACCAAGGGTTTTCTTCACGCAACCTGTTTTCTATTTCAATATCAGCAGCTTGTTTCAACATGGCAGATATCCTGGATAAATGATGTTTGCTTGATTATTCAATAGGTAGCAAATTTCTGTTTTCTTCCCCTGTCAAATATACACGCGAACCGGTTTCGAGAAGCCACGCCAATTCCTTGCACAAGGCACAAAATCCTGCCGATCAAGCTCGACTGCCGCTATCCAGCGTAGCGGCATAGCGGTCAGGCGATGCGCCTTATCAGCCATTTGATTTCATCGCCTTATTGCCCGGATGGCTGCGGCGCGCTGCTCCAGCGCTTCGGCTTGCTCTATCTTGCCGGTTTTTCTGTAAAGCCCCGCTCTATTCTCGAGGCTCGTGGCCACATCGGGATGATTCGGACCGAGGGCCTTTTCCCAGATCGCCAGCGAGCGTTTGTAAAGCGACTCAGCTTGCTCGTACTTCCCCTGGGAATCATATAACAGCGCGAGATTGTTCAGACTCGTGGCCACTTCTGGATGATCCGGACCGAGCGCTCTCTCCCGGATCGTCAGCGAGCGCTGGTAGAGCGGTTCGGCCAATTCGCTCTTGCCTTGTACGCGGTACAGTTCCGCCAGGTTGTTCAGGTTCGTGGCCACATCGGGATGATCCGGGCCGAGATCCTTTTCCTCGACCGCCAAGGCGCGCTGGTAGAGCGGTTCGGCCTGCTCGTACTTGCCTTGGGCATAGTACAGCGCCGCCAGGTTGTTGAGGCTCTCGGCCATTTCCGGATGATCCGGACCGAGGGCTTTCTCCCAGATCGCCAATGCGCGCTGATAGAGTGGCTCGGCCAGCATGTACCGCCCCTGGGAATAGTACAGCGTCGCCAGGTTGTTCAGACTCTTGGCCACATCGGGATGATCCGGACCCAGGGTCTTCTCCCAGATCGCCAATGCGCGCTTGAAGAGCGGTTCGGCCTCCCGGTACTGGCCACGGGAATCGTACAGCAACGCGAGATTGTTGAAACTCGTGGCCACCAGAGGGTGATCCGGGCTGAGGGTTCTCTCTATGATCCCCAGCGCACGCTTGAACAGCGACTCGGCCTGCTCGGCCTGGCCTTGGGCGCGGTACAACTCCGCTAGGTTGTTCAGACTCGTGATCACCAAGGGGTGATCCTGGCCAAGTGCTTTCTCTCTGATCGCCAGCGCGCGCCTGTGCAACGGCTTGGCCAGTTCATACTGACCCTGGGCACGATACAGCTCCGCCAAGTTGTTCAAGCTCATGGCCACATCGGGATGATCCGGGCCGGCCGCTTTCTCGGCAACCTGCAATGCCTTTTTTGCGACCATTACCGCACGATCATATTGACCCTGTCGGTACAGCGACATGACCTCGCTGTTGAGCTTCCTCCACTCTTTCCCCTGCGCATGAGCATATCCGCCCATGCTGAGCATGAGCAGAAGCGTCACCAAGCCGGACATTATCCTGCGCATGCCATCCCTCTCATACCATTCTTTTCATTCTTTCCGGAACTACTCGTAATATCAACAACTTGATAAAGCTAAACAAGGGTTATAATAATCATGATTATCTTAGTCTAATACTGATTAGATATTCTTTATTTGCTTATATCGGAATTTTGTAGCGAAAATAAGCTAAGTCTTATTTGTCAGATTGATCAAGGCACCCGTTAAAGGGGAACGCGCCCCCACCGCTCACTGCCTATATAGCCTGGCCACCGCTTCCAGCATCGCCTGCGCCGGCCAGAGCGATTTCCCCCGGCTTGTCGTCGGTTTGTGGCTGAGTTGGCAGGATACTTCAATCGGGTCCAAGCTCATTACATTGGGCACGCACATGGCCAACGCCTCCAGATCCTCCCGCGCAGTGCGCAAGGAACCCTGCACCGACCGGTCAATGGCAGTATCGAAACGAATCGGCCCAATCGCCAATTCGACTTTCATGAGCTGCACCGACGGGCAGCCAAAAGCGGCGAGCGTGGCAAGATAGAGCGGCCGAAACCATTCATTACCCAGATCCACGAAATGCTCCTTGCGCAATCCGGGAAGAAACAGCGTGAAGCGGGTCGTATCGTGGCAAAACAGCACACACTGCCGCCGGTCAACGGTAAACAAATGTCCATGCCAGCCGCCCAGCGGGCTGGTTTCCTCCAGCGGCACCGGCGAAACCTCGGCGACATCGGCCAACTTGGCAGAAAGTTTTTGAGAACAATGAAGAATCATAGGGTTAATGTAACGGTTTTGTGATTGCGCACGGCAGGCTTCCCCAGATTATAACTCTGCCCCGCCATGATTTATACCCAACTTTAGCATATTAGACAATAATAGTTTGCTTGTATTATACAATAATAGCTATTTTCTATTCTCTACTCACCACCCACCACCCACCACTCACCACCCACCACTCACCACTCACTACTTACCACTTACCACTCACCACTTACTTCAACGCAGCTCATGCCAGATCGGGCTGCCGGCGAGGTACCGGTTCCAATTGCGGCTCACTGCCGCCGAGACGCGCCAACCGCCGGGCGCTCTCGCGTTCAATCAGTGCGCGCAGGCCCTCTCGCACCAGGCTGGCCTTCTCGGACATACCCGTAATGCGCTGGGCTTCATTCAGCAATTGGTCATCAATATTCAGGGTTGTGCGCATGGGAACACCTCATTCAGAAACTATTCTCATCAAAACATACATTATATGATGCCGATTGTCGTGCCTATAATTTGCTGTCGGTAGCACGCTCCTCCGACCAATTGAAAATCTCTACCTGTCGTGACCCTGATATGACATCCAGGCTCTAAAGAAGCGTTTGCCAGCTATTGCTGACTTGGCGATTCCCCGTACCATTCTTCTCTATTCATACATATCAATGACTTGCAAAACAGAATTTGAATACAAGAGAAGTGATATTTTCTTGATTGTATTGTAACTGGATATTTACTATTAGCTTGAATGAATACATCGACAAGGGAACAGAGCAAGGTTAATCCGAACGGGCGGTACCGGATTGGGCTTCCTGCGCTAGCTCTTGAAAACGATCAAACCCATTCCCCCGCCTATAGATCGAATGCAGCACCATTAGCACGTAGCCAAATCTTCCGCTCATAGTAGTCCGGCATCACCTTGTCCACTTCATTCCAGAACGCATCCGTGTGGTCACGATGATGCAGA
This sequence comes from Nitrosospira sp., assembly GCA_043721435.1. Classification (GTDB taxonomy): domain Bacteria; phylum Pseudomonadota; class Gammaproteobacteria; order Burkholderiales; family Nitrosomonadaceae; genus VFJL01. The sequence continues at coordinate 11,267 of JAYSQR010000017.1, forward strand.
TGACAGAGCTCATGCACCACGATGTAATCGATAACCTTAGGCGCCGCCATCATGCACTTCCAATGGAAACTTAGACGGCCATCCGATGTGCAGGAGCCCCAGCGGTAGCCAATTTCTTTTACCTCAATGGTCGATGGCGATACGCCCACCTTAGGTGAAAAATAGGCCACACGCTTCTTGATTCTCTCAATCCCTTTCTCGGTGTAGAACTTCTCGAAGACCCGTTTGGCCGCCTCTTCGCCACCGGCTTCGACAATTTTACGTTGCAGGCAGAAACGGCCATCCATTAGCTTCAACGGCTCAGCTTGCTCTTGCACGAGAAGCAGGCGGTACGACGAACCCAGATAGAGAAACCCCTCGCCATTAACCCATTCCCGTATCACTCGCGTTGCGTTCAGGTCCCGCCACTCAGCCAGATTGCGGTAAATCCACAGCCGTTTGCTTTCAACGACCGCATCGGCCTGTTCCTCGGAGAGATGTGCCGGGGCCCGAACGGAGATCAGGCCATTGCGTTCAATGACAATATCGGCAGTCTTGCGCTCGCCGCTGCGCAACAGTTGGTATTCGATGTCTCTTACACGTCTCGCGGACATGGCATCAGCCCTTCAATAGCTCGTCATGCCGATTCTTTGCCAGCTTCATGATTTCTACCGCCAGCCGCTCAAAGCTGATGGTGACCTCGGGAATATCCGCCATCAACAACACCTTATTCAACTCACCGCGCAGGCGCTTCTGCTCCGCCGGGTTGTTCCAGAAATCGATGATGCCAATGGTTTCCTGCAGCAATTCCACTATGTTCTTCATCAAGGCCTTCATCTTGTTGGCTCGGCCAGCCGGCACACCATCCTTGCCGAAGGCGAGACCAACCACATGAGCATAGAAGGTGGTCGTCTCTTTATCGAGTCCCTCAATGTTCTCAGTGCGTCCGGCAGCGGCCTCTGTTCTCAGTTTCTCCAGCCCCTCGGCCAGCAGATCCCATTGCCCCTGATACTGGTCAATCAGGTGTTCCAGCTTTTCTGATAGTGTTTTATAGAACGCGGGATCCTCATCGAATTTCACCGTGCAGTGTTTGCGAATGGCATGTTCCATCTCGCTGGCCTTGGCTTCGTCGTTCCCGCTCGCGTGGCGACTGAGCTGGTCGAGAAAATCCTCCGCCAACAGCTCTACCGGTGGCACTTTGGGATTGATCCCCAGGCTAATCAAATGTTCGTTTATCAGCCGCTTCACCTTATCGCCAGCGTCACCTAAATCCAGACTCTCATCCTTGTAGCGCTCCTTGGTCACACTCAGAATGTAGCCAAAGCGCTTGGCTGGAACACGGTAAGGCTGCGCGGCCTCATGCGGCAGGATGATGTCCATACTCATGAGAAACTTCTTCAGATAAACCTCGAAGTCCGCCCGCAGCTTTTCATCTTTTAATGCCGTCACCGCAGCATGTACCACGGCGGCGTCTGCCGCAATATCCGCCAACCGCCCCAATACAAAGTCCTCCACGCCCTTGATCCCCGCCGCCTTGAAGAACTGCACCAGCCGTTGGTAGCGCTCCTCCAGCACCGGCAGCTCCGAAGTAATGCTCTTCAGGCCGTCTCGCAACTCTTCCTGCTCATCGGTCGCGGCATAAAGGGTCAGTGCTTCGGTGAGGTGATTGGCCAAGCCGATATAGTCCACCACATACCCGCGCTTCTTGCCCTTGACCACCCGGTTCACGCGCGCGATGGCCTGCAGTAAAGTATGCTCTCGGATCTTCTTGTCGATGTACATCACCTGTTCAATAGGCGCGTCGAAGCCGGTGATCAGCATGTCGCAGACAATCAGGAACGCGATGCCAGTCAGCTCCTTGTCCGGATCTTTACGGTTGAATGGCTTGCAGAAATTCTCCACTGCGTTCCAGACCTTAGCCTGCTTACGCGCCTGGGTGACATAGGCCGCTTCATTGGTGCCATCGGAGGAAATCACAACCACCGCCTTGAGAAAGGCGATTTGATCAATCAATTCCTGGTCTGACCTGGCCTTGATCCGCTCCCGCTCCAGGCGCTCTGCCAATGCGGCCTCGATGGCCTGCCGATAGCGCACTGCGGCGAGCTTGGAATGGCATACCACCTGCGCCTTGAAGCCGTTGGGCAGGATGTTGTCGATATAGTGGCTGACCAAGTCGCGCGCAATAGCGGCAATGCGCTGTTCCGCCTCCAGAATGTCACCGGTGGCGCCATATTTCTTCTTGATCGCCAGCAGTTCCGCCTCGCTGCGGTCGCGGAACAAGTCCTCGAACTTGGTATCGAACTGATTCTTCTCGTTGAGTGCAGTATCAGCGGTCTTGCCTTCATACAAGATTTGCAGCGTTGCGCCATCGTGCACGGCATCCATCAGCCGATAGGTGTCGATGTATTCGCCGAAGCGCTTTACCGTTTTCTTGCCGCCGTGACGCTCGGTGATAAGAGGCGTACCGGTGAAAGCGATGCGGGTGGCGTTGGGAAAAGCCTCGAACAGATTATCGCCAAGGTCGGAACCCTGGGTGCGGTGCGCTTCATCGATCATCAGAATGATGCGCTCGGACGTATTCACCACGCCGAAGGTATTGGCTGTCGGCATTGCCCGGTAGGTTCCAAGCGCCTCGGCCAGATGGGGCATTAGCGTTTCCTGGCGCTCCTGAAATTTGTGCACCATCACCATGTTGATGTCGGAGCTGTCCGTCGCTAAATGATTGCGTAGCGCCTGGGTATTTTCGATCACATTCACCTTGCCACCAATCAGCGCAGCGGTCTGGCCGAGTTGTTCTTCCAGATCGACGCGATCATTCACCAGCAATATTTTGAAGTCATTGAGATCGCGGGAGGTCCGCAGCATGCGCACCACGAATACCATGGTGAGCGATTTGCCCGAGCCCTGGGTGTGCCACACCACACCACTGCGCTGCATCGGTGTTGCGCCACGGCGCAGGCGCTCGATGATCTTGCCAGCGGCGCGGAATTGCTGGTAGCGCGCCACTACCTTGATGCGTTTGCCCGCATCGGTATCCATGAACACCGAGCAGGTCCGCAGTATGCGCAGCAAGTTATCCTTACTCAGCATGCCGTGGATCAACCGCTGCTGCGGATTCTTCTTATTTAAATTTTCATCTCCTTCCGGCCACAGGGTTTTCCAGGCATAGAAATGTTCCTCACCCGATGTCAGGGTGCCGTAGTCCGCCTCTGCGCCGCTGCTGCGAATCAGCAGCAGATTGCTGTGAAACAAGCGCGGCTCACCCTCTCTCAGTCCGGCCTCCTGTGTCGCCTCGCGCGCATTGCGATAACGCTGCAACTGTATGAAAGCCTCGTGCATCGGGTTCGCGCAGGTGGGGCTGCCCAGCTTGCACTCCACCACCGCCAGCGGAATGCCGTTTACGAACAACACAATGTCCGGAATGATGAACTGCTTCACGCAGCCCGGCGTATCGACACGGAACTGGTTGATGGCGTGGAACTGGTTATTGGCCGGATTGGCGAAATCGATCAATTTCACCACCGGGTCCTGCTCGCCGGTGACTTCATTGGTATCAACTTGCGTTTTAAATACCAGAGCCTGGATCGCCTCGTTGGCCTCCAGCAGCGTGCGGTTTGGCTGGCGCAGAATCTGGTCGCGCAGCTCGTCCAACTGCCGATCAGTGAGCCACGTCTTACCTTCATCGGTGACATTGATGGCGCGCATCGCGCTGCGGAATACCTCGGGCAGCGACCATTCGCGGAATGAAGTGCGCAGACTCAGCCCAGGGTCGGAGGGAATGACGCCGACGCCCTGATCGACCACCTGCCAACCCAATGTGGCAAGTTGTTCCAGAAAAGGCTTTTCGACGTGATGATATTCAGACATGGGCGTTCAATATTCCGTCTTTACGAACGTACCAAAGCTACCATAGCAAGGATACCCCTGCTTGTTCTTATGGGGATTTAGGGTGGCGTCGTAGGATTTTCGCTTGAACAATTTCCCGCAAGCACTGCATCTGAAAACGTAAGTCGGCCCACTACCGGTGGAAAAGGCAGCCCTGCTTCTTGTCTTGGGTTGTATGGCGAAGGAACGTGTGGTCGATATTGCCCCCCTCTGAATTTCCGGTGCATACAGCGATCCTGCGGGTGTCAGCTCCACCGGATATTTCGGAATGAAGGAAATCTTGCTCACCTCGACGCCCTGAATCTTGTCGACCCGGTAAGCGCGAACTTCGCCGTCATCGTGCCTCACTGCGTAGAGAAGCAGGTTGCCGTCACTGCTCCGGCGCAATGAATACGGCTCGATGAGTCGCCATGTGTTCTGATACTGGAGATTGACGCATAGCCGGTTGGCCGCCGCAAACCGCACCGATTCCAGCGGAACGGCGACATGCCAAGCCTGTACCATGGCAGGTGGTTGCCAGGAGTCGTCAATTGCTTCTCGCGTTTGCATCGCCGCGTAGGTTGGCTTTTCCGCGACTTCATACAGCCAATTGAACACCTGCGGCAACTCATCCCAGAACTGCTCAAAAGGTGGCAACACCGGTAATTGATGCGCGAGCATGTCTTCCCATTCGGCGAGCAACTTTTCTCGCGCGTCGGGCCTCATCAGCGATTCACGATTCGGCACTGGAATATTCTTGAAGGCGCACTTCTCGCGCAAGGTGCTCATCACTACCGACCGATCAGGTCGAATTTCGTCATGCCGGTAGAGATGCACCACGTCGTACAAATCTCGCGGGCGTTCGCGTTCCGCCAGCGCCCTGACTTTTTCTGCAAAAACCTCTTCGAAGCAATAGCTCAAAATATGAATCCCGGTTTCCGGTCGATCCGAATAAGGGTGGTGAACTTCCCGCTCTTCTGGAGCCAGCACCAGTTTTTCTTTGCTCGTCAGATCGAACTTGATGCGCGCAAGATTGCGCCGCTGCTGGAGAGGGCCAACATAGTACACGCGCCCTTCGGCATATTTACCGCCGGGAATGTCGGCAATCTTGAAGCGGATTTGATCGGCAGGAATTTCGATACCGCTCTCTTCATAAATCCACGCCGAAATATCGCGAAAGGCGGCGAGGAGAAAACCCTCATCAAGCTGGGCTTCTTCGGTAATGGTGAAGTCGAGGTCTTCTGAGAATCGGTAGGTCTCGAAATAGCACTTCTTGAGGCAGGTGCCACCCTTGAATATCCAGTGCTTCGCGAGAGTTTCATTGGCGGAAATACCTGCCAGCAGCCAGCCAAGCACATAGTCCTTCTCCACCACAGTTAACGAGAGCGACAGCTCCCGCGCCAACTCGGCAAGTTCCTGGCGGTCTATCATGCCGCGCCCTTCAGCCAGCTTTCCGGCACCCAAAGCCGCCAGCGCGAAACCAGCCGTTCTGCGGGCTGCTTCGGATCAATGCGGGCATTCCCCTTAGTCAGCCGCTGGGCGCATTGCTTGGTGATGCCTTGCTCATTCGGTGCATGCCGCTCCAGCAAAAACCCCAGGCGCTTGAACACCGCGCCATTACCCAACTGGTCGGCATAGCCAATCAACAGATTGAGATTCTTTGCCTCGGAATGCAGGTAATTCGCCAGCATGTCACCCACCGAACGGATGCCTCCACCGATACGGGGTTCAGCCAGCATGTCGAGAATCGTCCGCGTCGGATCAGAAACCGCAACTTTTACCTGTCCGCGCCAGATCGTCTTCAGGCCGAACATCTTCTTTTCGCTGATGGAACAAAGCAGGAACGCTGTCCCCTTGATGACCGGGTTGCGGTCGCGCGGGGCGAGCTGCGTCATCACTACCGTAGTGCGGAATAGCTGCTCGGTCAGATCCCAATACTCGGCGGCACTCCAGCCGCCGATGTAACAGGGCGAGTACAGGCTGGCGGCGATCTGCCACGGGTCTTCCAAGGAAACATTGGCACTGCTCGCCTCCAATGGCACCGGCACATAGATACCGCGCTTGACCCGCGACAGCCAGCCCTTCTTATGCCAGCGCGAAAGCATCTTGGCCGCATCGGTCGGACTGGCACCCAGAATGGCCGCCGCCTGCGCCACTAACACCGTGCCCTTCGTCCTGCGCAAGATAGCCGCCAGCCGTTCGCGATCCAGTTTGCCTATGCCCGTCAATGTCACCATGTTTATATATCCTCTAGGCACCAATTCATCATTAAAGTGAACTATAGCGCTTTAAGTATATTTTTACCATAGCCAATAACGTGTCAAATTCATCTAATGAATGAACTGCTGCGCATTTGATATATATATAGACTTGGTCATCCCCAGTTACGTCGCCAGCCCCCTCTGGGAGTAGATTAGGGTCAGGAGCGGCGGCTGGATCAGGTTGCAATGTCCAAGCAGCTCGCGCCGAATCTTATCCGGCTGATTAGCAGATACATCGACCGGCGGAAAACCAGCTGACCGTTGGCATCCGGGTTCCGGCCCGCTTTGTATTCGATGCGGTCGCCTTCCACCGTGCGCTGGCGTAGGAGATCGGTAAGATTGATGGGGAGATTGCTGGTCATTCGCGATCAGCCGCGTCGCCGTCACGCATCTGAGCTGTGTCCGGGATAAACTTGGCATGAGCCTTTTTCAGATATGCCTTCGCGCTTTCTTGATCCACTTCATAGACAAGCTGCTCGTTAACAAAGCGTAGGCGGGCACGAGCATCATTGATAACCTCCGCCCACTCTTTAGCACAGACTTTAATATTGAGCTCAGCATCATCATAAACCTGTCCCCTTGGCTTATCTCGCTGATTCGCTTTTCGCTTTGCATAGTCATCGAGCTCATTGGAAATGGCGACAAATGTCCAATTGATCTTTACACCAGAGAATCGTTCGTCGCGTGCAACGGCCATTGCGTAGCTTTCAACCTGTTGAAGAACCGCAGAATTAATCTTCTGTGATGGCCGTTTCAGTTCGACAATCAGATAGTCATATTCGCCTGTGCGTGGCTGGTTTGCCTTGTGCAAAAGGAGATCAACGCGACCAGTCTTACCTTCTCCCACCACAACTGGGTCTGGATCATCTTCACGCTTGCCAAGTTTATCCAGATGTTTATTTAGAACTTCTTCGAGCCGCTGCTCACTCCCGGAAAGGGAAAATTCTTCATGAAATAGCCACGCCTCATTTTCAAGGATTTTGTGCAATTGATCCCGTTCAAGCAGCTTCTTTTTATTTTCTTTGTCGAAGAGTAGCATTTCCAAGCCATTGAGAAAGTCGAGACGGTTGGCAACGATCTTGGCTGAGCTAATAATTGACGAGAGAGGTGTTTTCCTGAGCAGCTCGGCAAGATCATCCTGGTCTGATTTCTTTAACCCAAGGACTTCGCCGATAATTTCTTGCACTGAATCCGGGTTTTCCCGGATCGCCTGTGCCAGCAATCGGAAAGTAAATTTTTTGGATTTTTCATCCGCATCCTCAAATGAGGGCAAGTAACTCTCGACATTCACCGCCAGAATATCGAACACTTGGCGCTCGGCCACTTCAACAGGGTCAAGGTTAGGCTTGTCCTCATAGGGATAGATGTGTTCTTTTTTCCAGCGATCAACAACCATGCCCTGCTTTTCCAGCAAGCGTAGCCGGAAATGCTCTTTAATTTTATTTTTGGCAACTTTTAAGATGATTTGCACATCAGGATGTAAATCTGGCAAACCAAGCTGATTTGTTGAATCTAGTTCACGGAAAAACTCTGATTTGATGTAAGCGGTGAAATTAAATCCAGGTGCCCTGATTGTTTGGCCAGCTGGCACCTCATCTAATGAAATCCCCTTTGCATCACACAAATGCAAAACCCGCTCTGCCGATATATTCCATTCAATAACAGAAACCTCTACGGCAACGCGGCGGCCATCGGCCAATTCTATGTCACCAAGGGGATAGTTTTTCTGGTAGTTTTGCGCAATCTTGGGGTCAATCGTTGTGCCGCTATATTCGAGTTTGAGGCTGGGATATTCAGTGAGGTAAGCAGCAAATTTTTTCGCTAATTCCTGAGGTGCACTATCTTGCCGTAAAGAACGAAAATCTTTTTTTAGGTTATAAATGACGACTTCAGTGCCAACGGTTGAAGATTTGGATTCAACCGGATCGGATATATCAAAATCATCGAGCGTTTGTACGCTGCCCTTGATTTTGTAAGAGTAAATTTTACCGTCATGCCTATAGCTGGTATTCCACTCAATCAGCCCACCCAGGCCGAAAGCCTTGAATCTTCCTTTGCCATTTTTGCCATGCAGTGCCCGACCATTTTGACGATACTGTGTCTTCTTCCATGACTCCCCCAAATTGCCGAAATAGCTTTCAACCTTTTCCCGGTCAATGCCGTAGCCATAATCACGTACTTTTATCGACTCAATGCCATCCATATCATTGAGTTCAAAAAATACCTGAACATGATCAGCTTCAGCATCAAAACCATTCCAGATAATCTCGGCCAGTCTATCCAGTGGCTTGGCATTAGTTAGGGATTCAAGGAAATCTCTTTTAGCGGTGACGTGAACTTTAGTCATGGGTATCTCTTCTTTTTATCAGTGATGCAAAGCCTGTCGCTTTCATGCAGGCACAACTTCTGTTTCAGCAAGTTTAACCCGCACGCGACCGGTCAGGAGGTCGGACATCAGACCGGATTTTTGTTGACGAAGTTTGGAAAGCTCCTCCTCAAAGCTTTCCAATTGACTGCGTTGTGCCTCGATGATTCTGAGAATTTGCAACTGCTCATCCGGCTTCGGCATGCTGATCTCAAGCCGAAGAACCGATTTTGAGTTCAGCTTCACCATACTCACAGACGTTCCGACCGCAGCAGCGGTAATCTGAAGACGCATCTTTGGTGTCAGTAGGAATGCCTCCAGATATGCCGCCGAAGTCTTCGCATTCGGTTTAATGCGCATCATCAGGTCAGGATAAATGCACGTTCCACCAATATCGCGGTATATCCCACACAGGCCAACGAGTTCACAGGTATTTGAGCGGCTTAATAGCAAATCGCCGTCATTCACAATAGCTGCACATGCCGCATCCGAGGCTCCCGACACAACCTTGATTTGACGTGGCCTGAACCCGCTAGCCGTCAAGCAACCCAAGCCAAGAGAGAAAAAACCAGACCACTCAGAAACCTCTGGTGGGCTATATCCATTCTTCGGGCCACCAATCAAAAATTTGGCTAAAGAGCCAACCTCCCACTCCTTCGGGATCCAGCCAATCGGCGTTTCCCGGTAAAGCTCCGGCGCTTGTTCGCGGGGCGGGCGCAGCTTGCCGTCGGCGGTGACACCACGGGCAAACAGGTCGTGCATCAGCCCCGCCTTGATCTGCTGGTATTTTGCGATCAGGGCTTCGGTTTTTTCGATGGCATTTTCAAGAGTCGAGAGAATGGAAGCGATGCGCTTCTGTTCTGTCAACGAGCGTGGAATTTGAACAACATATCCCTCCAAATCAGAGCGAATAATTCCGTTGATACTTGTTCCTTGATTCCGCTTCTTGAGGTCTTCCACTCCTCGTCTCATCAAGAAATAAACGAAGCCGGAGTCGGCTTCGTTTTCGTCCAAATAGATCCCTGTAATATCTTGACTGATTGCGATATCACTTGAAGCAATCGCCAGCTTACCGACACCAGTTCTCGTAACGAGCAGCAAATTTCCAGTTCGAACAACGTTTGTTGAACTCGACCTTATTCCTGCGTCGGTTACGTAACGACGAATTTCACCGATGCCGTTGAAAGTAAAATCGGCCCCCGTAACCCATGGCGTATTGCCACCCCAATATTTATCGTTTCCTGTATCAGGCGTACCCCCATTCACAAGTGATCGGCAAATGGACTTGAAGATTGTTCGCTTCCATCCTGAAGGGGTCGCATCACTCATACCCCAACCCCACCAAAAACTCGTGCAATTGATCGCTGGCCGCATTCCGTCCTGCCTCGATCTCCTGTGCCGTTACCGCGTACTTGTTCCACAGGTTTTCTATCGCGGCGACGCAGGCGCGATAACTTTCCAGCAACAGCCTGCCCAGCCGTTCGACGATGACCTGTCGCGCTTCGTCGCGGCTGATTTTGGCGCGGGCGGCTTCCACCTGTTTTTCCTGTGTCCTCTCGGTGCCGCGAATTTTTGCCTTGAGGGCTTTGGCTTCGTCTTCCAGCGCCTTGTGAGCAGTGAGACGTTTTTCGATGGCGGCGGCTTCGGCCATGTATGCAGCCCAGTCGCCCTTTTCGCCTTCTTTCCTGGCGAGCTTGGCGCGGGTGTTGAGTTCCTTGAGTTCGGCTTTCAGCGCTTTCACCTCAATGCTTGGCAGTACGCCGGTTTCGTCGCTGTCTTCAAAATCGTCTTCGTCGGCTGCGACAAACAACGCTTGCAACTCCGCCAGCCGGGCGCGGTTCTGTTCCTGCTCTAGTAGCACTTGCGGGAACTGGCTTTGCAGGATTTCATCGTCTGGGATCAGCTCCGCGCCCCAACCGCTGGCGGCGATGGATTTTAGATCGGCCTTGAGCTGGTTAACATAGTTGGCGAACGCGCCGCGCACCTGGTAGGGGCTGAGCAGATTCTGCTGTTTGAAAACATCGGCGATGCTCGCGAGCAGGATGCGGCGCAAGGCATACACGTTGCCGGTGTGCGCTTGCGGTTTTTGCGCGTCTGCGGCGAGCGCTTCCACCAGCGGTAAATTCTTCTGCCACCACTGTTCAAGCTGTGTCATGAAAGTGGCATGACGTTTTATCAGGCCGGGATGCTGGGCAACATGCGTAGCGATGGCGCGTTTGTCTTTGAGTGGGGCAGTGAAATCCTGATAGACACCCTCTCCCCCAGCCGGCTTCGCCCCCCTCGCTTTGCTCTCCCCGCCAGCGGGGGAGGGGAGCAGACGCGGGACGAAGCAACTTTCTTTCAACCCCGCATAGTTGTTCCAGTAACGGCTCAGTGCTTCGATTTCCACCGTGGGGATGCCACCATGCAGATGGGCGCGCACGTCGTGCGGCTCGGGCGGCGGCGCGTTGTCCACATAGCGGCGGATGTTGCAGTTGTAGTCTTCGGCGGCGATGTCTTCCCTGGATACGAGTTGCGCGTAGGCGGGGATGTTCTTGCCCTGCCGGTAGGCGTGGACGATCTTGTCGAGGTCTTCCGGGCGCAAATAATTCTGCGCCTTGCCTTCGCGATATTCGCGGTCGGCGTTGATGAACAGCACATGCTTGCGGTCTTTCGCTCCGGCTTTGTTCATCACCAGGATGCAGGCGGGGATACCGGTGCCGTAGAACAAATTGCTCGGCAGGCCGATGACGGCTTCGAGGTAGCCCTTGTCGATGAAGTATTTGCGCGCCTCGCGTTCTTCGCCGCCACGGAACAACACGCCATGCGGCATGACGGTGGCAAGCTTGCCGTCGGCTTTGAGCACCGCGCGCATGTGCTGCACGAACATGAGATCGGCTTTCTTGCCTTTCTCCGGCATGAACACCGGAAAGCGCCCGGCAAACTTCAATTCTTTCTTGCTGTAATTCTGGCTGAACGGCGGATTGGCCAGTACGCGGTCAAAACGGCGCAGCTCGTTGCCTGCGTTCATGTGCGCCGGATTCTTGAGGGTGTCTTCCTGTCTGATGTCGGCATGGGAAATGCCGTGCAGCAGCATGTTCATCTTGCAGATCGCCCAGGTGGTGCCGATGCTCTCTTGCCCAAAGAGTGCAAGATTGCGCGGGTCGTGCCCGCACTCTTGCAGGTAATCGCGCGACTGGATCAACATGCCACCGGAGCCGACAGTCGGGTCATACACGCTCATATTGGGTTGCGGGTCGGCGATCTCGACGCATATCCGCACCACTTCCGCCGGGGTGTAGAACTCGCCCGCTTTCTTGCCGGCGGAATCGGCGAAAAATTTGATCAGCCATTCGTAAGCCGCTCCCAGCAAGTCGGGAAATTCGAAGTCTTCATCCCTGAGCGGTATTTTCTCGAAGTTCTGGATGAAGTCGGCAAGGGTGTCATCGCCCAAAGTGCGCTGGCCGATTTTCTTGTTGAAGTTGATGCCGCTGAGCACATCTTGCAGGGCATCGATATTGCTGTCTTCGATGGCAGCGAGCGCCTTGTTCAGGCCGGTGCCGACGTTCTCTTTCAGGTGCTTGACGCTGGACCAATGCGCCGCTTCCGGCACGTAAAAATATTTGCCCGAGTATTGATCGGGATGATCGAGCAGCTTCTTGCTCGCCGCTTCGGTCATGCCCTTGGCCTTGAATTCTTTCTTCAGTTCTTCGCGGCGCTGGTCGAACAGATCACTCGCGCGCTTGAGGAACAACATGCCGAAAATGTATTCCTTGTACTCACTGGCGTCCATGTTGCCACGCAGATCATCACAAGCGCGCAACAGGAGGTTTTCAAGGTGCGAGAGGGTCAGTTTCTGTGTCGTCATAAAAAGTCTGCCAACCATTCGTGTTAAAGCGAAGAGCTGATTTGGCCAGCGCCAAAGTTCTCTTGCAGAGTAACTGCTCCAATTGCAGAGTAACTGCTCCAATTGTACCGTTCTAAATTTCGCAGCCGTTCTTCCCTGGCCCGCAATTCTGACGGTATATTCGGTTCATGGTTATTGTCATGGGCATCGTAGCATACGCAGTGCTAACGGCCTGGAATTCCCCTCGCTGCATGCGATAACCGGCACTGCCAGCCTAGATTCTTATTGATAACTATTATCATTCGTATATAATCAAATCAGGGCTTGCGCCGTTGATTTCGTTGTTGATTCGCTCTGGAGTAAATGCAAATGCTGATACCTCGCTTTGGCCGTTATCTTGCCGCACTGCTGTGCTGTGCCGCGCTGCTTGGCACCCCTGCCGCCCATGCGGAGCAGGTGGTGGTCTATACCGCGCGCATCGAGCAGCTCATCAAGCCGATGTTCGACGTTTTCACCAAGGACACCGGCATTGCGGTGAAATTCGTCACCGACAATGAAGGTGCTCTGCTCGCGCGCCTCAAGGCAGAGGGCAAGAATACCCCGGCCGACATGCTGATCACGGTGGATGCGGGCAACCTGTGGGAAGCCGCGCGCGCAGGGCTGCTGCAGCCGGTGGAGTCAAAGACGCTCGATGCGAATATCCCAACCCACTTGCGCGACCCACAGAAACATTGGTTCGGGCTGTCAGTACGTGCTCGCACCATGGTCTACAACACGCAGAAAGTGAAACCCGGCGAGCTCTCCACTTACGAGGATCTGGCCGAGCCGAAGTGGAAAGGGCGGCTGTGCCTGCGCTCTTCCAAGAAGGTGTACAACCAGTCGCTGGTGGCAATGATGATCGCCGAACACGGCGAAGCCAAAGCCGAGCAGATCGTGCGCGGCTGGGTCGCCAACCTCGCCACCGATCCGTTGTCCGACGATACCCGCGCGATGGAATTCGTCGCCGCCGGGAAATGCGACGTGACGCTGGTCAATACCTATTATTACGGCCGCCTGCTGGCAAAGAATCCCGCGTCGCCGCTGGCGATTTTCTGGCCCAATCAGGCCGGCAGCGGCGTGCACGTCAACGTTTCCGGCGCGGGCATCACCAAGTATGCCAAGAACGAAGCGGCGGCGATCAAGCTGCTGGAATTCCTGTCGATGGAAAAAGCGCAACACCTGTACGCCGAGGTGAACATGGAGTATCCGGTCAATCCCCGAATCAAACCGGATGAAGTGGTCGCCGCGTGGGGCAGCTTCAAGCAGAACCCGATGAACGTGGCCACCGCCGGTGAATTGCAGGCAGCCGCGGTCAAGCTGATGGATCGGGCCGGCTACCGCTAAGGCAGCGAGAGTGAAGGATGAGACGCTCAGTGTTGCGGTGCAGAATGGAAATACGCTGAGCGGTTTTTCCCGCTTGCCCGCTTCGAGCCGGCGCCCCGCATCCGGCTGGCGCCTGATCCCGTTCCTGGTGGCCGCGCTGGTGCTGATCCCGATCGGCACCGTCCTTTCCTCGTTCTTCGCCCCCGCCAGCGATATCTGGCAACACCTGGTCGCAACCACCCTGCCCGGCCTGCTGGTGAATACTTTCTGGCTGGCGCTGGGCGTGGTCAGCGGCACCGCGCTGCTGGGCGTGAGCCTCGCCTGGCTCACCGCCGTGTGCGAATTTCCGGGGCGCAAATTCTTTTCCTGGGCGCTGCTGCTGCCGCTCGCGGTGCCCGCTTATGTCACCGCCTTCGTGATGCTGGGATTGTTCGATTTCACCGGCCCGCTGCAGACCGCATTGCGCTCATGGCTGGGGCCGGACGCGTGGTTTCCGGAAGTGCGCGGACGGCTGGGCGTGATCACGGTGATGGTGCTGGCGTTTTATCCGTATGTCTATCTGCTGGCGCGCAACGCTTTTCTCACGCAGGGCAAGCGTTCGCTGGAAGCCGCGCAGTCGCTGGGCTTCAACCGTACGCAAGGATTCTTCAAGGTGGCGCTGCCGATGGCGCGACCGTGGATCGCGGGCGGGGTGATGCTGGCGCTGATGGAAACGCTGGCGGATTTCGGCACGGTGGCGGTGTTCAATTACGATACTTTCACCACTGCCATTTACAAGGCATGGTTCGGCATGTTCTCGCTGTCGGCTGCGTCGCAACTGGCTTCGCTGCTGCTGGTGATCGTCTTTGCCTTGATCGTGGTGGAGCAGCAGGTGCGTGCGCGCATGCGCTATGCCGAAACCAAGCAAAGTGCGCGCGCTGACCGCATCACGCTCAACGGCTGGCACGCCGCGGCGGCGACCGCGCTGGCGCTGGGCACATTGTTTTTCGCTTTCCTGCTGCCGGTCGGGCAACTCGGCATCTGGGCAGCCAGCAGCTTCGCACAGGATTTCGATTCGCGCTATCTGGAGTTTCTGTGGCACTCGCTGCTGCTGTCCGCACTCGCTGCACTACTGACCTGTGCGGTGGCGCTGCTGCTGGTCTACGCGGCGCGATGCCATCCCGATGCGGCCACGCGCAATGCCGTGCGCATTGCCACCCTCGGCTACGCCCTGCCCGGCACGGTGTTGGCAGTGGGCATGTTTGTGCCGCTGGCCGGGCTGGACAACTGGCTCGGGGAAATGGCGCTGCAACTATTCCAGATCGAGACCGGGCTGCTGATCCAGGGCACGCTCGCCATCATGCTGCTCGCCTACATGACGCGCTTTCTCGCAGTGAGCCACAGCCCGATCGACAGCGCCATGCAGCGCATCACCGGCAGCATCGACGAAGCCGCGATGAGTCTGGGCCTGAATGGCTGGGCGATGCTGCGGCGGGTGCATCTGCCGATCCTGAAAAGCGGCATCTTCACTGCCGCCACGCTGGTGTTCGTCGATGTGATGAAAGAAATGCCCATCACCCTGATGACCCGGCCGTTCGGTTGGGATACGCTGGCGGTGCGGATTTTCGAAATGACTGCGGAAGGCGCCTGGGAACAGGCCGCGCTGCCGGCGGTGGCGCTGGTGCTGGCGGGGCTGGTGCCGATCATGTTGTTCATGCGGCAAACGGAAAAATAACAGTAGAGACACCCTTCATGAAACCGCTGCTCGAACTGAAGAATATCCGGCAAGCTTACGGCCAGCAACTGGTAGTGAACGATTTGTCGCTGGTGCTGGAAAAAGGCCAGATCGGTTGCCTGCTGGGGCCGAGCGGCTGTGGCAAGACCACGGTGTTGCGCTGCATTGCCGGGTTCGAGCCGGTGATGGCGGGAGAGATCCTGCTGAACGGAATCAAGGTGAGCGGCGGGGGTGTTTTCCTGCCGCCGGAACAGCGCCACATCGGCATGGTGTTTCAGGATTACGCATTATTTCCGCATCTCACCGTTGCCGCCAACATCGGCTTCGGCTTGCACCGCATGCCGAAAAGCGAGCGGGCGCCGCGCGTCGACGAATTGCTGCAGACCGTGGGCCTGGCCGATGCGGCCAACAAATATCCGCACGAACTGTCCGGCGGCCAGCAGCAGCGCGTGGCGCTGGCGCGCGCACTGGCGCCGCGGCCCGATCTGCTGTTGCTGGACGAACCTTTCTCCAATCTGGATGTAAGCCTGCGCGAACGTCTGAGCCTGGAAGTGCGCGACATCCTCAAGAGCCAAAATGCCACTGCCATACTGGTGACGCACGATCAGAACGAGGCTTTCGCCATTGCCGACGAGATCGGCATCATGCATCGCGGTGAAATCCAGCAATGGGACAGCGCCTACAATCTGTATCACCGCCCCGCCAATCGTTTCGTTGCGGATTTCATCGGCCAGGGCGTGTTCCTGCCCGGCAAGGTGCTGGACCCGCAGCGGGTGGAAATCGAGCTGGGAATTCTGACTGCGGACATTCCGCATCAGTGCGCACCAAATGACCAGGTGTGCGGCAAGGGTTGCCAGGTGGACGTGCTGCTGCGCCCGGACGATATCGTGCACGATGATGCCAGCCCGTTGCAGGCGGTGGTGCTGCACAAGGCTTTTCGCGGTGCCGATATCCTCTACACGCTAGGCCTGCCGAGTGGCGCCAGCGCGCTGTCGCTGGTGCCCAGCCACCACAATCACGCCATCGGCGAAAAAATCGGCATCCGCCTGGAAGCGGATCACGTGGTGGCGTTCCCCAGTTCTTAGGTCACGGCCAACCTTAAAAACCGCTGCCGGAATTTCTTGCAGCGCGAATTTCTTCGGCCAGTTGCAGCACCGACATGGCGTAATAAGTGCTGCGGTTGTAGCGGGTGATGACATAGAAATTGTTGAAGCCCAGCCAGTATTCCGGACCATCCTTGCCTTCCAGCACGAACAGCGCCGCCAGCCGGTCGTCAGGAATATCCGTTGTCTGCAGCAGCGGTGTGACCCCCAGTTGCCTCATTTGCGCCAGCGTGAGACCGGGCTTGATGCCCGCCGCCAGCGCTTCCTGATAGCCCTCGCCGCTGATCTGCGCGCGCGCCACCACTGCCTGTCCCGCCTCCCAGCCGAACACCTGGAGATAATTGGCAACGCTGCCGATCGCATCCGCCGGGCTCTGCAATAATTCCTTTTTGCCGTCGCCATCGAAATCGATGGCGTAACGCCGGTAGCTGCTGGGCATGAATTGCGGAATGCCTATCGCGCCTGCGTACGAACCTTTGAGTTGCAATGCATCCGTGCCCTGCTCGCGCGTCAGCAACAGATATTGCTCCAGTTCATCGCGAAAAAATTCGGCACGGCGGGGATAATCGAATGCGAGCGTGATCAGCGCATCGAGCACGCGATGCTTGCCGGTCTGCGCGCCGTATACGGTTTCCACCCCAATCACCGCGGCAACGATTTCCTCGGGGACGCCATACTCCTTCCTCGCCTGCTGCAGTGTCGCAGCATGGGTGTTCCAGAATGCAACCCCGCCTGCAGTGCGCCGCGCATTGACAAACAAAGGACGGTATTCATGCCATGGCCGGGATGTGGTCGGCTGGGAAATAGCGCGAATGATAGCCGGTTGAAATTGTGCAGTCTTGAATATGCGTGCCAGTCCAGCCTGCTCGAACCCATGCCGCTCGACCATCGCAGCAATGAACACATTTACTTCCGGACGCAGTGGCTCCGCCATCAGCGGCGCACTATTGCCAAGCGCAAGCAAACCACAAGCAGTCAGCAGCGCTGAACAAAAGTTCGAACCAATGCTTTTCTGAAATAGATACATAATTATCCGGATAAAAGAGTCTGAATGCATTCTAACAAATTTACAGTTATCGTCTGAAGAACCTTGCTCTCTGCATACTGCGATTGCATGTACTATGATTGCATTGACCCCTCGTTTTGTTGAGCGCAGGGTTAATCACAAGGATGGTCCGAAATTCTCATCCTTTCACAAGTGTTTCCCATCCACCCACACTGGAGGTTTACACCATGCCCAACTATCATGCCCTTACTGCCCAGCGCCTGACGGGAACTGTGCAGGTTTCCCGCCCCGTTGCACCCAAGTCTGTCACTTCGGAATCACCAGCTCTCGATGTGATGACCGATCTGCGAAAAACTTATGCCGCTGTAATCGAGCCGCAGGTAACCATGGAATCGGCCAACGCCTACATGAAGCAGCGTGGTGTGCGCTCATTGCTGGTGCTGAATCAGGATCGCATCCTCGCTGGCTTCATCACGACAGCAGATATTCTCGGTGAAAAGCCGCTGCGCTTCATACGGGAGCGAGGAGTGAAGCACAATGAGATTCTGGTCGCGGATATCATGACCCCGCTCAACCATTTGGAAGCAATCCCGATCCAGGAAGTGCAACATGCCAAAGTCGGGGACGTGATCGCCAGTCTGCGCGAGAACGGATGCCAGCACACCCTGGTGATGGAGAAGAATGCTGCGGGCGCACTGGTAGTGTGCGGCATTTTCTCTTTGACACAAATCGGAAAGCAACTCGGCATTGCAATTCCATCCACCGAAATTGCCAAGACTTTTGCCGAAATTGAAGCGGCAGTGATCGCAAATTAACGTAGTTGCTGCGCAGCACGCGGGCGGCGCAGCAACAAATAAACCGCCGGAATCACGAACATCGACAGCAGCGGCGCAGTGATCATGCCGCCGATCATCGGTGCTGCAATCCGCTGCATCACTTCCGAACCGGTACCCGAGCCGAACATGATCGGCACCAGCCCGCCGAGGATGACTGCGACCGTCATTGCCTTGGGCCGCACCCGCAATACCGCGCCTTCACGGATCGCGTCGAGCAGATCAGCGGTGCTGGTCTTGCCTTCGGCCAGCCGCTTGTCCCAGGCGTGCTTGAGATAGAACAGCATGATCACGCCGAATTCCGCCGACACTCCCGCCAGTGCGATGAAGCCCACCGCGCCCGCAATCGACAAATTATGCCCCAGTAGATACAGCAGCCAGAAACCGCCGATCAATGCGAATGGCATTGCCGCCATGATCAACAAAGATTCATCGAAACGCTTGAAGACGAGATACAGCAGCACCAGAATGATGAATAGCGTGAGCGGCACCACCAGCATCAGCTTGGCGGTGGCGCGTTCGAGGAATTCGAACTGCCCCGACCAGGAAATCGAGTAGCCCGGCGGGATCGTCACTTCTGCCGCCACCGCGCGCTGCATCTCGACTACCGCCGAGCGCAGATCACGTCCGCGAATGTCCACGTACACCCAGCCCGACAAGCGCGAGTTTTCTGACTTGAGCATGGTCGGGCCGTCGACGATCACCAGTTCCGCCACATCGGCCAGCACGATCTGTGCGCCACGTTCAGTCACCACCGGCAACTGCCGCAACTTTTCCAGCGAGTCACGCAGTTCGCGCGGATAACGCAGATTGATCGGATAACGCTCCAGACCTTCGACTGTCTCGCCGATGTTCTCGCCGCCGATCGCGGAAGCCACTACCGATTGCACGTCGGCGATGTTCATGCCGAAGCGCGCCGCTGCATCCCGGTCTATCCTCACGTCGCTGAGTGACTTTCAGCCTTGTCTATTCGGTTATCGCTTAACATGTGCGCTCCGTTCCCAATGCGTCGAATCAACTGTGTTTGCTTGAAGTTTCATTGATTCTCAATCCTTCGTTGCGTGACGGTAGCGGATGACTTTTCTCAGCTCCAGGACGATCAGTGGTATGAATCCAACCGCGATCCACGCTACGCACTGGCTTAGCGTGATCGGCTCAATCTTGAACAACGTCTGAAACATTGCAACATGGTGTATCGCCAACTGCAAGGCGAAGCTTGCTGCCACAACCAGAAACAATCGCATGTTGGAAAACAGGCCTATCTGCCAGAAGGTGCGCTGCTCGCTACGTGCGCCGAAGGCGCGCAGCAGCCCGGCGATTACCAAGGCGGTAAAGGCGGCATCGCGGGCTTGCGCAAGACCATTATCAATTATGTAAAGTTCATAGGCAAATACACCGAGTGTGACGCTGGCAGTCAGCAAGCCGGTGAACAGAGTCAGTTTGATTAAATCACGGTTGATTAACTCCGTCCGAGGATGCCGCGGCGGACGGTTCAGCACGTCGGAGTCAATCGGATCGGTCGCCAGGGCTAGCGCTGCAAAGCCATCTGTTACCAGGTTGATCCACAGAAGGTGCAACGGCAAAAGAGGGAGCGGCCAGCCCAGTAGAACCGCGATCAGCATCACGATCAATTCGCCGGTACTGCTGCCCAGCAGATAGGCCAAAGTTTTGGCAATGTTGTCATAAATGCCCCGTCCCTCTTCCACGGCAGCGACAATGGAGGCAAAGTTGTCATCGGTGATGATGATATCTGCGGCCTCTTTGGTCACCTCAGTACCAGTAATACCCATGGCGATACCAATGGATGCCTCCTTGATCGCGGGAGCATCGTTAACCCCGTCTCCGGTCATCGCCACCACCGCACCCTGCGCCTTCCACGCGCGGACGATACGGAGCTTGTGCTCGGCGGTGACACGCGCATAAATGGAAACCCTTGATACACGTTCCTTCAGCGCTGCATCATCCAACCGGTCGAGCTCGATGCCTGCGAGAACTTCATCGCCCTTGCCCAGAATACCCAGTTCACGCCCTATCGCCCGCGCAGTATCGGGATGATCGCCTGTGATCATCACGGTTTTAATGCCGGCCCGTTTGCACTTGACCACGGCCTCCCTCACCTCGGCGCGGGGCGGGTCCTGCAAGCCTGCGAGCCCCAAAAAGATAAGTTCCTTCTCGATCTCGGTATCGCTTACAACCATGCCCTCTCCTAAACTGAAGCCGTCCAGGGGGCGCTCAGCGACGGCAAGCACGCGCAGGGCATCGTTCGCCATTAACGTGTTAGCCTGGAGCAAGCGGATGTGGTCGCTTTCAGTCAGTTCCCTTATTCCCCGGTCGGTGCGAATCAGGGTGCAACGGCTGAGAATAACTTCGGGTGCCCCTTTGACAAATGCCCAGGGATGTTTTTCCTGCCAACGAATAACGGTCATGCGCTTGCGGGCGGAATCGAAAGGCACAGCAGCCAGGCGCGGCATTTCAGTCTCGATGACCCCACGGGTAATACCGCCTTTCGCGGCGGCGACCAGCAGCGCTCCTTCGGTGGGATCGCCCACTACTACAGGCCGGTCATCGATTAGGGCTAAATCGGCATCGTTGCAAGCGGCCGATGCACGCAGCAAGGCGACGAGTGAGGGGCTTTTGTCCGTCGGGGATTCTACGTTGCCGACAAAGAATGCGCCTTCCGTGGAATAACCATCGCCGCTGATGCGATACAAATTCTCTGCTGTGACCAATTTGCAAGCAGTCATTTCACCCATCGTCAGAGTACCAGTCTTGTCCGTACAGATGACCTGAGCGCGACCTAATGTTTCAATCGAGGCCAGACGCCGCACCAATGCATTACGTTGCACCATGCGTTGCACACCCAAAGCGAGCGCGATGGTTACCACCGCCGGCAACCCTTCGGGAATGGCAGCTACCGCGAGACTCACCGTGCTCAAGAAAAGCTCAAATGGCGCTATTCCGCGCAATAACCCCAGACCGAAAATCAGTGTGACGATGCCGAAACAGGCCAGCAATAGCATGCGCCCTACTCGGTCGAGCTGGTGTTGCAGCGGGGTTTCTCCACTTTCAGCAGTTTCCAGAAGTTTGGCGATATGGCCGAGTTCCGTCTCCATGCCGGTATTAACCACCAAGGCGCGACCGGAGCCGCTTGTTACGCTGGTACCGAGAAAAACCATATTCTTTCGCGCAGCCAGAGGTGTTTCCGTAGGCAAACTGTCAGTGAGCTTGCCTACGGCTTGCGATTCACCGGTGAGCGGTGCTTCGTTGACGCGAAGAACAGATGTCTGGACCAGGCGAGAGTCCGCAGCGACCAGATCCCCGCCTTCGAGCAGCAGAATATCTCCCGGAACGATTTCAGTCGCAGCAACCACCGCACTATGGCCACCGCGCACCACGCGGCAATGAGGCGCTGTCAGATCAACCAGTGCGGCGGCGGCCTTTTCGGCACGATACTCTTGAATGAAACCGATCACCGCATTCAGGATTACGATAGCAATGATAGCGATACCGTCTGCGGTTTCGTCCAGTGCTGCGGAAACAGCCGCTGCGCCAATCAGCACCCAAATAACCAGACTTTTGAATTGGCTTACAAAAATGACAAGGGCCGAGACGCGCTTGCTCTTACGCAGTTTATTTGGCCCATACCGGGCGAGCCGGGCAGCGACTTCCTTATCGGCAAGTCCCTGCTCCACATCGGTAGTAAGGAGGCGTGTGACTTCGGGAATCGATTGGTTATGCCATGCGTTCATGCTGGTATTTCGCCCATGAATATTATTTCAGTCTGTTTTTTCGATCCAGCCTCTACCTGAGTAATAAAAGGATCATTTTCTGCTCGTTAATCGCGTGCCTTTTTCCAGGCGATTCCTTATGCCTTTTCCGCTTTAAGTGAGCGCCGGATTGAGATTTCCTTAACCAGCGCATACACGGCCGGGAACACGATCAGCGTCAGCACGGTGGCTGTGATCATGCCGCCCACCATTGGCGTGGCAATGCGCCTTATCACTTCGGAGCCCGTGCCGCTACTAAACATGACTGGAAGCAGGCCCAAGACGCTTCCGGCAACGGTCATCATCACCGGGCGTATGCGGGACACCGCGCCCTGCGCCACTGCAATGTGAAGATCCGCGATGGTGACCTTCTCGCCGGCAGCTTTGCGTTTTGCAGTGACGGTCGCGAGCGTCTGATCTAAATAGACCAGCATCACCATTCCGGTCTCGGCCGCAATGCCGACGAGGCCGATAAAGCCGATCGCCACCGCGATGCTCATGTTGTAGTCGAGCAGATACATCAGCCAGATGCCGCCAACCATGGAGAAGGGCACCGACAGCATCACCACTAGCGTCTCGGTAACACGATTGAAGCTCAGATACAGAAGAGCGAATATGATCAGGAGCGTGATTGGTACCACCACTTTCAGTTTCTCGATCGCGCGTTCCATGTATTCGAACTGGCCGCTCCACGTGGCGTAATACCCGGGTGGGAACTGCACCTGCTCGCGCACCGCTTTCTGCCCGGCCGCAACATAGCTGCCAATGTCACGATCGCGAATGTCAATAAAGATGTATGCGGATAGGAGCGCATTCTCGGTACGGATACTCGGCGGACCCCTGACAAGCTTGATCCGTGCAAGCTGGCCGAGCGGAATCATTGTTGCCCCCATGGTCGGCACCAGCACCTGGGTGGCAATCGCCTGCGGGTCACTGCGCAGCTCGCGTGGATAACGTACGCTAACCCCATAGCGCTCACGGCCCTCCACCGTGGTCGTCACCATCTCCCCGCCAAGCGCCACCGAGATCACGTCCAGCAGGTCGCCGACAGCCAACCCATAGCGGGCGAGCTCAATGCGGTCGGGTTCGATATCGAGGTAGTAACCGCCCGTGGTGCGTTCCGCGTAGGCGCTGCTGGTTCCCGGTACCGTTTTCACGACGGTCTCGATTTGCTTGGCGAGGTTTTCTATCTCACCCAGATCCTTGCCGAACACCTTGATGCCGACCGGCGTGCGGATACCGGTGGCGAGCATATCGATCCTGTTCTTGATCGGCATGGTCCAGGAATTGCTGACTCCCGGCATCTGAAGCGCTTGGTCCAGTTCGGCAATCAACTTGTCGATAGTCATGCCGGGGCGCCATTCGTTTTCCGGTTTCAGGTTGATGACCGTTTCGGCCATCTCCAGCGGCGCCGGGTCGGTGGCGGTATTGGCGCGCCCGGCCTTGCCTAACACCGATGCCACTTCAGGGAAGCCCTTGATGATCTTGTCCTGGGTTTGCAGGATTTCCGCGGCCTTGGTGACGGAAACAGCCGGCAGCGTTATCGGCATGTAAAGCAGCGTGCCTTCGTTCA
>JAYSQR010000018.1:0-34527 GCA_043721435.1 Nitrosospira sp.
AGCGCGGCATCCGCCGTTTTGTTGCGGTATTGCACCAGCCGCGCTCCGCCTGCCAGCACCTGTTGTGTCAGCATTACCAAGACAGTGGTATCAGCCACATCTGGCGCGATGGCATACAAACCTTCAATTCTTGGCAGCAGCATACGTTTTGTCCCCGTTCTCGGCATCAGTCCCATCGTAAGCCCAGAACAACCGGTCCGGTAAATATTGTCCCATTCCCGGACGAAAGCCAGCTTTCAGTGCCCGCCATGTGTACTCTTGTGCTTCATACACACCTTCGGCGATGGGCAGCCCATTGGCGATAGTGGCAGCAATGGCCGAGGCCAGCGTGCAGCCTGATCCGTGGTAGGAACCGGCCAGCCGCTGCCACGCATCTGCACGTACCACCCCACCCGCTCCATACAGGGTATTCACCACTTGCGGCGTATTTTCATGAGTTCCGGTGATGAGTACGTATTCACAACCCATATGCAACAGCCGCTCTGCACACTGGCGCAAATCCGGCGCATCCTGGTCATCCTCCTCATCCTGCGCCAGCCGCCGTGCTTCCATGCTGTTGGGGGTGATAATGGTGGCTTGGGGAAGCAGTAGCTCACGCATTGTTGCCACCATATCTTCGTTGGCGAGTTCGTCACCGCGGCCGGAGGCGAGTATCGGGTCCAGCACTAGCGGGATGTCGGGATAATCGGAGATCACCTCGGCGATGGCCATAATGATCTCGGCGCTGCCCAGCATCCCGATTTTGAAAACAGCTACCGGCATGTCTTCCAGCACCGCACGGGCTTGATCTGCTACCCATTCCGGATCCAGTGCCATGATATCATCCACGCCGGCGGTGTCCTGCACGGTAATAGCCGTAATCACCGGCAGCGGGTGGCAGCCCATGCTGGCAAGAGTCAGAATATCTGCTTGGATACCGGCACCGCCGCTAGGGTCGCTGGCAGCAAAAGAAAGTACGATGGGGGGTGGCTGAGACATGGGCTAATATCGTAAAATAATATTTTAACTCAAATCATTCTCACCATGCCCACTACTGCAACTCCATATCGCTGCTACATGTGCCTGATTTGCGGCTTTATCTACGATGAAGCTGAAGGATCGCCAGAAGAAGGTATCCTCCCCGGCACACGTTGGGAAGATGTGCCGATGAACTGGACTTGCCCAGAATGCGGTGCACGCAAAGAAGACTTTGAAATGATAGAGATTTAAATGCGTATTCTGCATACCATGCTGCGAGTGGGTGACCTGGAAAAATCCATCGCTTTTTACACCGAAGTATTGGGTATGAAAGTACTGCGCCGCAGGGATTATCCCGAAGGAAAATTCACCCTGGCGTTTGTCGGTTATCAGGATGAGGCAGATGGCGCGGTGCTGGAACTGACGCACAACTGGGGTGTGGAAAGATATGATCTGGGTGCGGGTTACGGCCATATCGCCATCGAAGTGGACGACGCCTACCGGGCTTGCGAGGAAGTGAAAAAGCGCGGCGGCAAAGTCACACGCGAAGCGGGACCGATGAAACATGGCGCCACCGTAATCGCCTTCGTGCAAGATCCAGACGGTTACAAGATCGAGTTCATCCAGAAAAAAACGGCGTAAATGCGTTGAGGATGAGCATGACCGAGGGGAATGCGTAACCCCTGCCCCACTCCCACCTCTTCATTATCCGTCGCTCCCACTGCTCAGCCGCTTATCATTCCGTTCCGATGAGAAGGCATTCTGTTTTTCAAGCCAGCGTGAACAAGTTGAGCGCCACTCGTCAGGAATGAAGAGAATGGCCTATCACGACTCGCGCATACCTGTAATATCTTACAGCTACTCTTGGATTCTTTTCTGTTGTCTAATGACTGCGTCGTCAATCAACGACGGGAGCAAGGTCATTTGACTGACATAGTGCTCAAGCGGAGTGCAACAAAAACGGTACGCCCTGCAATCTGGGCGCAGGGAAGAAGAGTGCTTGCGTTAATGAAGCCAGATGCATTAATTCGTTTCCACTAACCAGAGAGAGGCTGCCATGCCGGAGAACAATTTGCTATTTCACTTCGCCAAGGCAGCGCCAGCGAGGCTGGAAGAAGCGGTTATGCAGAATGGTATGCTTAGCGCCTTCGACGAATACTTCGAAGTCGTTGCTGCCGATACTCCGGAATTGGTGGAACAAGCATTTCGCCTGCGCTACACCGCGCTGTGTGTTGAAGCGCGTATCCCCGGGTTTGAGGCTGCACACTATCCCGATGGGATGGAAACAGATGACTATGATCGCCATGCTCACCATATTCTGCTGAAGCATCGTCCCTCCGGTCACTTCATAGGCAGTGCGCGCCTGATATTCCCTGATCCCTCAAATCGGGCAAAGCTATTTCCTCTCGAGCAGCATGCCCAGATCGACCCCTTACTGGTTGACCCCAGCAAACTGCCAAGACAGCACACCGTTGAGATCTCGCGTTTTATTCTTCTAGGTAATTATTCCAGGCGCAGAGAAGAGCGTCGCAGATCTGCGACCGGGGCAAGTGGGAAACAACGCGACCCAGGCAACCGGCGGCGCTTCCCCCACCCGATGCTGGCAATTGCCGTTGGCATCGTACGCATGTGTATCCGACAAGGCATCACCCACTGGTTCTCACTAATGGAGCCGGCGTTGAACAGATTGCTGGGCCTCTATCAACTACAGCTTGATCCTGTCGGACCATTAGTCGATTGCCATGGCCCGCGCCGGCCCTATTATGCCGAGATAAGCAAAGTGCTGGGCAGGATGCACACAAACAATCGGCCAATCTGGGAGCTGGTTACCAACCAAGGTAAAGTCCAGTCGCTCTTCACGGGTCACACACCAGACCCGGCGCTTAATGCCAGAAAAGCAGAAACAGAAGTTTCCTGATGATGTTGGCGAATGATCCTGCCGGGGTGTTTTTTACCTGACCGCATCATTACGGCAAGATAACAGGGTATTCCATTCGTATAATTCGCCCGGGTCTGCGGAGCGCAGGCTCACACGGCACCGCTGGCGGTGTTGCGCGTGAATCCTTTTAGCAATTTCCAGTAGCCGCTTGAGTCCGGGGTGTTCCTGTTTCTGCCCTGCTTCTGTTTGCCGCGCCGCCACCTTGCGTTCGATGTCGCGGATCACCCGCCCCCGGCAAGTCCTGACCTGCTTCTGTTCACGTTTCGCGCACTGCATCTGGCGGGCATGGGCATAGCGACCGTTCTTCGCCAACGCGAGCTTTGATACCCGCAGTTCAATCCCCATCTCTGCTTCGCCACTCCCGCCAAGCCGCTCCTCTACTGTCGCACATCCCCAATCTCTCAAATTCCTACCGAAGAATAAGCAAATTCCTACATCGGAACACTGGTCTACCCGGCACAATTGCCTGACTCCCCAAGTCAGAGTCAAGCAACCGGGGGCAGAAATGAAACAGTTAAGTTGGAAAATTAACGCAGATGGACTGACTGGAATACTGAACCAGAGCGACCTGAATAATGCGCTCTAGCGGGAATTCTGGACTCGTTCAGAGGTTACTTAAGATTACTGGGAGATACTGTATGCCGAATGATATGCTTAGCGCCCTCGACGAATACTTCGAAATCATCACTGCCGATACCCCGGAATTGCTGGAAGAAGTATTTCGCCTGCGCTACACCGTGTTGTGTATTGAAGCGCGTGCCCCGGGGTTTGAGGCTGCACACTATCCCGACGGGATGGAAACGGACGACTATGACTGCCATGCTCACCATATTCTGCTAAAGCATCGTCCCTCCGGTAAATTCATAGGCAGTGCACGCCTGATATTTCCTGACCCCTCAAATCCGGCCAAGCCGTTTCCTCTCGAGCAGCATACCCAGGTCGACCCCGCGCTGATAGACACCAGCAAACTGCCAAGACAGCACACCGTTGAGATCTCACGTTTTATCCTTGTAGGCAAGTATTCCAGGCGCAGAGAAGAGCGTCGCAAATCTGGGCCCGGGGCAGGTGATGACCAGCGCGACCCAGGCAACCGGCGGCGTTTTCCTCATCCGATGCTGGCAATTGCCGTTGGCATCATACGTCTGTGTGCCCGGAAAGGCATCACCCACTGGCTCTCAGTAATGGAGCCGTCGTTGAACAGACTGCTGGGCCTCTATCAACTCCAGCTTGATCCTATCGGACCCTTAGTCGATTATCACGGCCCGCGCCGGCCCTATTATGCCGAGATAAGCAAGGTGCTGGACAGGCTGCAGACAAACAATCGCCCAATCTGGGAACTGGTTACCGACCAAGGTAAAGTCCAGCCGCTTTCCCCGGTTTGCACACCAGTGCGAGCGCTTAATGCCAGCATGGTTGCTGCACCCGGTTACCAAACCCGGAAAAGTAGTCTGGCCACGAATGTTGCCAGCACACCAGAAACGGCGGCTTCCTGACGATGTTGACGAGTGCTCCTGCCGGGGTATTTTTACCTGGTTGCATCATTACGGTGAAATAGCAGAGTATTCCATTCGTATAATTCGCCTGGGTCTGTGAACCGAGGCGCGCACGGCACCGCCATCGGCTAGTTCAAGCGCCCGGTTTTACTGCAATCTGTACCAAGGCCTTGCGGGTGGTCTGCGGTGTCAGGTGCCAAGTCAGGGGAAATGACCATTTGCGTCGTCACCTCAATCGCTCCTCCCCGTCATCGGCATACCCCTTCCCACAAAGCCGCCGCCGCGTCCGCGGAAGATTTATTCAAGCCTGCCTGACGCCACTTGCCTGCAAAAAAACTCATAACTTTAGAAAGTAGTACTTCAAATCGGAATCCGCCTCTATTTTTGATGAATGCAGAAATAAGGATGTTTTGCCCCGCAGTTCTCCGCTTGGAAATTTTCCTGGACTGATAACCTGAATCCATAAGCAACTGCGACCGGACCGGGCTGTTCGGATTTTTTGCAGCTCGCCCTAAAGTATTAGTGAAGGCGTCCGATAACAAAAAAGGTTATGGCGCGAGGAACACTGATTAAGTTCCTTGCCAAAAATTATGATTAACGCAGACGAACTCACTGGCATACTTAACCGGTGCGACCTGAATGATGCGCTCTAGCGCGAACTCTGGACTTGTTCAGGGGTTACTTGAGATTACTGGAAGATACTGTATGCCGAATGATATTCTGAGCGCCTTCGATGAATACTTCGAAATCATTACTGCCGATTCCCCGGAATTGCTGGAAGAGACATTTCGCCTGCGCTACACCGTGCTGTGTGTTGAAGCGCATGCTCCGGGGTTTGAGGCGGCACACTATCCCGACGGGATGGAAACAGACGACTATGACCGCCATGCTCACCATCTTCTGCTAAAGCATCGTCCCTCCGGTAAATTCGTAGGCAGTGCACGCCTGATATTCCCCGACCCCTCAAATCCGGCAAAGCCGTTTCCTCTCGAGCTGCATACCCAGATCGACCCCGCACTGATAGACCCCAGCGAACTGTCAAGGCAGCGCACCGTAGAGATCTCGCGTTTTGTCCTGCTAGGCAAATTTTCCCGGCGCAGAGAAGAGCGTCGCAGATCTGAGGCCTGGTCAAAAGGTGACCAACGCGACCCAGGCAACCGGCGGCGTTTTCCTCATCCTAGACTGGCAATTGCCGTTGGCATCGTACGCATGTGTATCCGACAAGGCATCACCCACTGGCTCTCAGCAATGGAGCCGGCGTTGAACAGATTGCTGGGCCTCTATCAACTCCAGCTTGATCCTGTTGGACCCTTAGTCGATTACCACGGCCCGCGCCGGCCCTATTATGCCGAGATAAGCAAGGTGCTGGACAGGATGCGCACGAACAATCGCCCAATCTGGGAGCTGGTTACCGACCGAGGTAAAGTCCTGCCGCTTTCCCCGGTTTACAGACCAGAGCGAACGCTTAATGCCAGAAACATGGTTGTCGCAACCAAGTACTGAATCCGAAGTATTTCATTATGCAATTTATTTCAGATCCACATAACAGCCGAAGGACGCAGCGTTAACCATGATTACAGCAACCAAAAAAATGGTGCGTAACGGCTGCCGCCTCGTTTTGCTGATGGCCCTGCTGTTCGGGATGCTATCTGCTACTGGCATTGCGCGAGCACACGAGCATTATGAGGTCGTGACCAACGCCAGCGTCACTACGCGAAGCCTGTCCAGCAATTCCCTGCGTGCCATTTTCGGCATGCGCCAGCAAATCTGGCAGGACGGCACAGCGATAAAAGTCTTCGTGCTGGCCGATGACGTTCCGTTACACAATTCCTTCTGTAAGGAAAAATTGGGTGCCTTCCCCTACCAGATGCGTCAGGCGTGGGACCGGCTGGTATTTTCCGGCACCGGCCAGGCGCCCACAAAAGTGTCGTCGAGTGAGGAAATGTTTGACAGGATTGCCAGCACACCTGGCGCGATTGGCTATTTAGAGAAAACCAAAATCAGTGAGCGTATAAATGTACTCCAAGTCAAATAATCGCGTGAGCCGCCGTCACGCATGGGCAGCCAGACTGATTGCCATGTCTGCCATTCTGTGGAGTTTTCCTGCGCAATCTCAGGCACTCCCTGACAGTCAAAAACTTCCGAGCTTTTTAAGCGCGACAGTTGCACGGATGAGCGCACTGAAGCTGCCCGACGCCGTGCAGGTCCATGGCTTCGCCACCCAGGGCTATATGAACTCCACGGACAATAACAATGTCTTTGGGTATAGCAGTCGAGATAGCGGCAGCTGGGGTTTCAGGGAAGTGGGGCTCAATGCTTCGGTGCAGCTAAGGCCCAACCTACTGATCTCGGCCCAAGGGCTCCACCGCCACGCAGGCCAAGGCAGTCAGGATATTCGTCTCGATTACGGATTGATCGATTACAGGGCATATTCTGGTGAAAACACCCAATTCGGGATACGCTTGGGCAGAATAAAAAATCCGCTCGGGTTCTACAACGAGACGCGCGATGTGGCGTTTACGCGGCCGAGCATCATGTTACCCCAGTCGATTTACCTGGACCGTACCCGCAATCTCGCGCTGGCATCAGACGGTGGCCATGTCTATGGCGAGACTCGCACCAGCAAGGGGGACTTCTTCTATCAGTTCGGCGTAGTGATGCCAATAGTCAATGGTCCACAAACCGAGGCGGCCGTGCTGGGCGGTGCTGCCGTGTACCCGGGTCACCTCACCTCGAAGGTGTCAGTTATCGGACGCGGGATGTATGAATATGATGGCGGGCGTGTCCGCCTGTCAGTCAGCGGGACTCGGCTGCAGCTAGGTTACGATCCGGCAGCGGCATTTCCCCGCGACATGCACGCGGGTTCGGTTCTATTCACGCCGGTTATTTTCTCTGCGCAATATAATGCCGAGCGCTGGAGCCTTACTTCCGAATATGCCATCCGCCATCTTGAATATACGAATTTCGGCCAAATCCCAAATATGAATTTTACCGGCGAGAGCTACTACTTCCAGGGGATCTATCGGTTTACCCCAAGCTGGGAGGGCGTCATACGCTACGATGCGATGTATACGGACAGAAACGACCGCAGCGGCAAGGATTACGCTGCATCCCATTCAGGAAGCGCCACATATGGCCGCTATGCCAAGGACGTGACCACAGGTGTGCGCTGGAATGTTACCCCGTCGTTCATGCTGGCTGCAGAACATCACTATGTCAACGGCACTGCCTGGCTCGCGCCGCTGGATAACCCCGGCGCCAGCACCCTCACGGGCGGCCACGGCCAGCACTGGCATCTGTTCGCGGTGCAGGGTTCCTTCCGATTCTAAATGGCCATCCTGATAGAACACGATCCTCAAGAAGGCGCGGTTCCATCTGATGGCACTCGATTCAAGCTGCACAACTTATTAGGCTTAAAATGGAAGGTCTTGCTGCTGAGCAGCCTGATTCTGTTTGCCATCGTAGTTGCATTCAGCATAATCAGTTACCGGATTCTAATAAGTAATTTCGAGAATCAAAGCGAGACACAATACCAGCGTTATATCAAAGAAGTTGAAGGCCTGATCGGACAGACTTCGCAGAATTTGCATCAGCTTGCCGGATTGACCCCTTTCCTGAAGGACATGGAGAAAGGGTTGCTCGTGAGTGACGGAGAAAGTATTACCGACGCGTTCGACCTGCATTGGGCATCATTGCAGCTACAGAACGGGATCCATCTGGTGCGCTTCTACGGCAAATCAAACCAGCTGCTGGCAAACTGGGGAACCCCCGAACCCGGTACCCATCAAGAAGATGAGGCAATACTAGAATGGGTTCGTGGTGTCAATGACCGGGAACAGCCTATCAGCCCTCTGAGTTGTGCAAAAAACTGCGTGCAATACGCCGTTGAACCCTTGCTGATAGAGGGTAAAAGTGTTGGTGTGATAGTCATAGGGGCTTCCCTGGTCGACGCTGTATTAGGTTTCGAGAATATCGCAGGTGCCGATATTGGCTTGCTTATCAAGGAATCAAGCAGCACATCTGAGAGTTCAAATAATGGCATGCGCGTTCCAGGCTGGAACGCGCGCGTAGCAGCACTTACCAATAGCGAAAGAAATCTCCCCATCCTCAATCGAGTTGCCCAGGAATACCCAAGCTTTGACAGTTTGCAAAAAGGTATCGAGATTGCCTGGAACGAGCGTCACCAGCAAATAAGACAGCTGCCATTGCAGGGGGTAAATGCATCCAGCGGGGCACGGCTGATAGCTATCACCGATATCACCGCTACCGTCGACGCTATTCGTGGTTCGACACAGAAGAATGTGGTGATCGGCCTGCTGGGCCTGCTACTTTCCGAGTTGCTGCTATTCATCGCGCTTACGAAGCCACTGTCACGGCTGAAACACATAGTCTTCAGCTTGCCGCTCTTGGCCAGAAGCGACTTCAAGAACTTCCGCATCTTGCTTCTTTCCGCCGATCAGAAACAATGGCTAAAAGATGAAGTAGACATGCTGGATGAAACGGCAGTAGCACTGTCTTATCAACTTGAGAAACTTGAGGACCAGGTTGCCGACCGGACAGATGCATTGGCCAAGCAAATGGCTGAACTGAGCAGGGAAAGAGACTTTGTTGCACACTTGCTCGATATCGCACAGGTGATTGTGATTACACAAAATGCCAGCGCTGAAATTATGTCGCTTAATGCTCATGGTGAAATGCTGATTCACTATACGGAAGAGGACTTGAAAGGAAAGCCTTTCATTGAGCTTCTGGTGCTGGAAGACGATCTGCATGATCTGCCTCCCCGGCTTGAGGAAATATGCCTTGAACAAAGGGAGCAGTTGCGTCATGAGACCACTACCCAGTGTAAAGACGGTTCGGTACGTCACATTGTCTGGCTGCATTCCCGTCTTACCCGGCATGCTGAAAATGACCCGGCGGTGTTATCGGTAGGCCTTGATATCACCGAACACAAGCAGGCAGAAGGCCGCCTGGCTTGGCTGGCGGACCATGATCCGCTTACGCATTTGTTCAACCGGCGCCGCTTTCAGGAAGAACTGGAGCGAATACTCAACCTGGCGATGCGTTATCAACGGCCAGGCGCGCTACTTTTCTTCGATCTGGATCAGTTCAAGTACATTAACGATACGAGCGGCCACCAGGCAGGCGATACGCTGCTCAAGACGGTCGCAAGCATGCTGTTACGCGCCGTTCGCAATGTCGATGTAATAGGACGCCTGGGCGGGGACGAGTTTGCTGTGATTCTGCCTGAAACCACAGCGGAAGGGGCGATTGTAGTTGCAAAATCCGTTCTCGAGCTATTGGGACAGGCGCGGCTGACCGTGGATGATCGAACCCACAAGGCCTCCGCTAGCATTGGTATTGCGCTCTTTCCTGAGCATGGCAGTGATGTGCATGAGCTGCTGGCTGCAGCAGATCTCGCCATGTACCAGGCCAAGGATGCCGGGCGTGGCGGATTCCACCTATTTTCTGAAGGGGACAAGAGTCGCGAACGCATGCATAACCTCGTCCACTGGAAAGAAAAGATTGAGCATGCCCTCATCAATGATCGTTTTGTCCTCTACTTTCAGCCCATTATGCATGTTCAGAGCAAAACCCTCAGCCATTGCGAGGCACTGCTACGCATGATCGACGACGACGAGACAGTACTTGCACCGGGTGCTTTCATCTCCGCAGCGGAACGTACCGGTCTGATCCACGAGATTGATCATATGGTATTGCGTAAAGTCATCGCCCAAGCGGCTCAAGTCAACCGTCATGGGCGGCGGATCAATTTCTCGATCAACTTGTCCGCGCATGCATTTAATGACCCGGGGCTGCTACTGATTCTGGAGGATGCTCTCGCGGATTATGCAGCGGAACCCACAGATTTCATGTTTGAAATAACCGAGACGGCGGCACTGGAAGACATGCCCGCAGCACGCAAACTCATTGAAACAATCAAAGCGCTTGGATGCCGTTTTGCACTGGATGATTTTGGTGTTGGTTTCTCCACTTTTGGTTACATCAGGCAACTTCCCATCGATGTGGTGAAGATCGACGGATCATTTATACAGAACCTAGCTACTAATCCTGATGACAAAATCCTGGTAAAAGCCTTGTGTGACGTGGCGCGAGGATTCGGCAAGAAAACCACGGCTGAGTTTGTAGAGAACGCAGCGACGCTCGTCTTGCTGGAGGAGTTGCAGGTAGACTATGCGCAAGGTTATTTTGTCGGTAGACCCGTGCCCGCCCATGAGTCGTTCTTTAAAGATTTGCTGGGGGCGACGGTGGATGGTCCTGCCACGATGACAAATGATAAAGCGGCATGACGGGATCAGACAGGAATTCTGCGGCGGTTTTGAAATCTCAGATGGCTTTGCCGATCAACCGCACTTCCCGTTGCGGGAAAGGAATTTCGATGCTGTTGTTCTGAAATTCCCGCCAGATTTCCATATTGATAGCGGAACGCAAGCCAATTTGCCCTTCCTCCGGGTCGCTGATCCAGAAACCCAGTTCGAGATTGATGCCGTTGTCGGCAAATTCCTTCAGAAATACCATCGGCTCCGGTTCGGCGAGCACGCGCGACTGCTTGCGCGCCGCCTCCTGTATGAGGCGCATGGCTGCTTCCAGCGGGCTGTCGTAGCTTATCTGTACGGTCAGGGCCAAGCGCACCTGATTGTTGGTATGCGTCTGCTTGACGACGGTGGAAGTGATAAAGGTATCGTTGGGAACGATGGATTCGACGCCGTCGAGGCCGTGCAGCACTACATAACGGTTGGTGAGATCGACGACCTTGCCAGTACGGTTATCTACCGTCACCACATCGCCAAGACGCAGTGAGTGATCCAGCAGAATAATGAAGCCGCTGACGTAGTTGCTGGCGATTTTTTGCAGGCCGAGTCCCAGGCCTACGCCGAGCGCGCCGCCGAACACCGACAGCACAGTGACATCCACCCCGATCAGCGGCAGCGTGATCAGTACACTCAGTAGAATAAGCATGGTACGGGCAACTTTCGACAGCATTACCCGCTGGTTCATATCCATTGCTTCGATACTCATGACCCGTGACTCCAGTGAACTGGCGAGCCATAATGCCAGCAGCATGCTGACCGTGAATGCCACAATTCCCTGCAGGATCAGCAGTACTGAGAGCCGCTGCTGGCCAACGTGAAAGGCAACAGCATCGAGCATGCCCAGTATTTCCGGCAGCATGCCGATGATATGCAGCGCCAGTACGGTCCATACAATCCAGCCGACGGTGCGCTCCCACGGATGCAGCCACTGCTGATCGTGGAAAACCCGGCGCAGTATGTAGATGGCGATGCGAATCAGCGCGAGCGCAAACAGTAGCGGGATGGCGATATTGAGCAGATACGTCGAGTGCCAGTGATGGAGCGCCCATCTGCCGAGAACAACCAGGACCAGCGCGAAGAGGGGAAACATGAGCCGGCTCAGGTTGTTTGCGCTGATAATGGGGGTACGGCCGGGGCTTGCCTGCGAGGCGATGCGCCCGGCGACCTGTCTTTGCAGCAGCCAGGCGCCCCCCAGACTTGCGAACAGCACGGCGAACTGCCACAGAACGCTGATCTCCTGTAGGTCAGTAATCAGATTGTGCAGCAGGCTCTGAAATTCGTTTTTGGGTTGCATGGCAATGTGCTGGAACGGAAATTAATTCTAACATGAGCAGGGCGATACGGATTGCGGCTACGCGACCTTTGTCGTAACCGGGCTGCATGCTGCGAACTCAGCGGTAAGGCTGCGAATGCCCGTAGTGATGCTGCCAGTTTTTCAGATAAAGCTCGGTAAGTGCTGTGTTGCCGCGTATCACCAGCACGTTTTCTGCGTTCTTGTATTGCGCGGCCTGGGTGAAGTTGAAACTGCCGGTGACCAGCGTTGTTTCCGTGCTGCCGGCGTCGATTAGCATCACCTTGTTGTGCGCGCTGGTGTGAGCGGCATCGAGGAAAACCGGCACGCCTGCGGCTGCGATCCTGGCGATCACGCTGGTAGGAATTTTTTCGGTCTGCTCCCTGTCGGCAATCACTTTCACATCCACACCACGGCGCCTGGCAGTGATCAGTGCTTCGGCGATTTTGTGATGGGTGAAGCTGAACGCCTGCACCAAGACCTGGCGGTGTGCGCCATTGATGGCATCTGCGATCAGCTTGCCGGCATCATCACCTGGTGTGAAGACAACCTGTATCGTACCGGTAGCGGGGAGAACGACGGGCTTGCCGCCGTGGCCGGAAGCTGGCTCGAAAGCCGCTGCAGAGGCGGCAAACAGGACGGCCAGGCAAGCCGCGATAACAGCAGTACGCACGGTTAATAGCATGGGTGCCTCATGTTTACTTTCCCGCAAGTTCCAGCGCGGCGGCGAAAAAACCATCGGTACCGTGCAGGCTGGGTGACAGTTGCAGGAATCTGCCGGTGTCGAGCGGGATCTTTTGCTGCGCCAACAGTTCGGCGCAATTCAGCAGCGTGTAGCGGGGATGATCGGCGAGAAAGTGTTCGATGATTTCCTGGTTTTCCTCCGGCAGGAAGCTGCACGTGGCATAGACCAGCCTGCCGCCGGGTTTGAGCAGGTTGGCTGCGGACGACAGAATTGCGGCCTGCTTGCGCTTGAGTCCTTCGATACTCTGCGGAGATTGCCGCCATTTCAAATCCGGATTGCGGCGCAGCGTGCCCAGACCACTGCATGGCGCATCCACCAGAACCCGGTCGATCTTTCCGGCCAGACGCTTCACCTTGATGTCGTTTTCATTGGCGATGCGCTGCGGATGCAGGTTGGACAGGCCCGAGCGCTTGAGGCGCGGTTTCAGGTTGTTCAGCCGTTTCTCGGAAATATCGAAAGCGTAAACGCGTCCTTGCGAGTGCATCAATGCGCCCAGCATCAGCGTCTTGCCGCCGGCGCCCGCGCAGAAATCCACCACCATGTCACTGCGTTTCGGCGCAAGCAGATAGCCCAGCAACTGACTGCCTTCGTCCTGCACTTCCACCTTGCCGGTCAAGAACAATGCATGGCGATTGATTGCGGGCTTGCCGGCCAGACGGATGCCGCTGGGCGAGTAAGGGGTGGCGCTGCCTTCGATGCCGTCCTTGTCCAACGCCGCCAGTATTTCGTCACGGCTGGCAAGCAGGGTATTGACGCGCAGATCCAGCGAGGCAGTCTGTTGCAGCGAGCGCCCCAGATTGAGAATGTCGGCCTCCGTCATGCAACCACGTAGTTTTTCCATCAGCCATTCGGGAAACTCAGCCTGGATGGCAAGCGGCTGCGATTCCGGCGTCGCTGCCTTGATTCCTGTAAGCCATTTGGCTTCAGCCTCACTGACGAGCGGCGTCAATTCACGTAAGTTCATACCCTGAAATTTAACCAGATAGGCAAGCAACAGCGGACGCGGTGCAGTGGTGTCGGCGGCGCACTCAAGGAAAAATCGATGACGCAAAATACCAAACACTATTTCGGTGATGAATGCCCGATCGTTTGCGCCGAGCTCGGGGCTGTCACGGAAAAAATGCCGCAGGATTGCGTCAGCAGGGTGTTCCAGTGGCAGCACGACGCGCAGTGCTGCGACAGCCGTGTCCAGGTGAGCAAGGGTGAGACGCATCTATCGTTGATCCTACAAAGAAGTGGAGAGAGTGAATGTCTTGCTTATTGGCACGACAGATATTGTAAATGCCGACACGGGATATGCGTGGTGCCCATGCCTGCAGCCGGTTATGGCAGCAGTTCCAGTTCCAGACGCAGCGCACTGGCGTCAGCGTAGCTTATTTTTGTGACCATCTGGTCCAGTAACAGACCGCTTTCAGTAGCGAGGATACGCACTGGCAACATGTAATAGGCAGGGGCAAGCCAGATCTTGCGCTCGAGCTTGTCATCCTCTTCCAGTTGTTTTGTCAGCACGATGGTCTCGAGTTTGCCTAGCGGCGTGTCCAGTGTTTCCTTGGCCACGACGTAGCGTACCAGCTTGAGGCTGCGGCCATCGGTCTCGTGCACGTCCACGATTCCGTTGGGAGGCGGAGAGAATGCGAAGCTGTATAACAGGCTTAATCGATCCTGGGTGCCGGCAGGCAGGGGTTTTTGCTGCTCGTTGCCCCGGTTGTTGATGGTCAGCAAATTCTTTTCCCAATCAAAAATGGCGACTCTGGGCAGCTTGTCGCGGCGCTGATCGGAAAAACGGCCAGGCTGCAATCCCTGTTCGGTGATGATACCTACACTATCACGCAGGACATTGCCTGACTGTACCAGCGCCAACAGGCCGATAGCGCGGACTGCGCTGCTGATTGCATAATTGCGCGTACCGTTTTCCTGCCTGATCTCCAGGGTGTCATTCGCCTCTCCCTCCATGGCGCCGGATCGGATCGAATAGCTGATGTCAACGCGGGTAGGAAGATCATCGGCCAGGGTAGAAAAACTCAGCCCCCAGATCAAAACAACAGCCAGGAGTTTCATTTGTGTAATCCCGGCGAATACAAAACCGCGCCATCAGCTGCGGTATCGCTTACCTCAACACGGTTACGGGAGAGCTTCAGCCGGTCTTCCAGAAACCAGCGTACGGCCTCGGGGTAAATCCGGTGTTCCTGCTGCAGCACCCGTGCCGCAAGAGTCCCCGTGGTATCGTCCGGCAGTACTTGGACGGCTGCCTGAATAATGATCGGGCCATGATCGACCTGCGGCGTAACAAAATGCACGGTACAGCCGTGGATTTTTACACCTTCCTGCAAAGCACGCGTGTGCGTGTCGAGGCCGGGGAAAGCCGGCAGCAACGATGGATGAACATTCATGAGCCTGCCATGGTAACGGTCAACAAAGCTGTCTCCGAGTATGCGCATGAAACCGGCAAGCGCAACGAGGTCTGGTTGACGGGAATCAATTTCTTCCGCCAGCGCGGCGTCGAATGCTACGCGGTCAGGATAAGCCCGCTGATCCACCACCCGCGTTTCGATCCCGTGCATTCTTGCAATTTCCAGCCCCTCGGCTCCCGGTTTGTTGCTGATGACCGCGGCGATTCTGCCCGGCAGGCCGGCTTCGATCAGTGCCTGCATGTTGCTGCCGCGGCCGGAGATGAGAATGACAAGGGATTTCATTATGGACACTTCTATAAATCCAAATTTCGTCGTGATACGGCGTTGCTCAAGAAATTTGATCGCTTACATAGTAATCATATGCGGCGCTCTCAAATTTCATTCGCGCCTTGTCTCACTTAGAACTTTGGATTTATAGAAGCGCCCATCATGCAATGATCGTTTGCGCTTCATCTGCGGCACGCTGGCGGATGGTACCGATGCGCCACACAGTCTCACCTGCGGACTGCAGCATCCGTAGCGCTGCATCGGCGTGTTCCGGGGCAATCACCAGTGCCATGCCGATGCCGCAATTGAAGACACGGTGCATTTCGCTG
The DNA here is from genome assembly GCA_043721435.1 of Nitrosospira sp. GTDB lineage: Bacteria > Pseudomonadota > Gammaproteobacteria > Burkholderiales > Nitrosomonadaceae > VFJL01. The sequence continues at coordinate 15,768 of JAYSQR010000018.1, forward strand.
TCGGCCACGTTGCCTTGTTGTTGCAGCCAGCGGAACAGTGGCGGCATCTCCCACGCGCTTTTCTGCAGCACGGCAGTGACGCCTTCAGGCAAAACGCGCGGGATATTTTCCACCAGTCCGCCGCCAGTGATGTGCGCCATGCCTTTCACCGGCATCTGCCGCATCAGTTCCAGCAGCGGTTTCACATATATCCGGGTCGGCGCCATGATCACATCGCTTAACGCAGTGCCGTTGAAATCGGCGGACAGGTCCGTGCGGTTTTTCTCGATGATCTTGCGGATCAGCGAGTAGCCGTTGGAATGCGCGCCACTGGAAGCCAGTCCCAGCACGGCATCGCCTTCCTGGATGGTGAGGCCGGTGATGATATGGTCTTTCTCCACCACGCCCACAGCAAAACCCGCGAGATCATATTCGCCTTCCGGGTACATGCCCGGCATCTCTGCAGTCTCGCCGCCGATCAAGGCGCAGCCCGCCTGCTCACAGCCTGCAGCAATGCCTTTGACGACGCGGGTGGCGGTATCGACATCCAGCCGGCCGCAGGCGAAATAATCCAGGAAGAACAGCGGCTCCGCTCCTTGCACCAGAATGTCGTTGACACTCATCGCCACCAGGTCTATGCCGACACTATCGTGCTTGCCGAGCTCGAATGCGAGTTTCAATTTGGTGCCGACACCGTCGGTGCCTGACACCAGCACCGGGTTACGGTATTTTTTGGAGATTTCAAACAGCGCGCCAAAGCCGCCGATGCCGGCAAGTACTTCCGGGCGCATGGTGCGTTTGGCATAGGGTTTGATATTTTCCACCAGACGATCGCCGGCATCAATGTCAACACCGGCGTCGCGGTAGGACAGATGAGTTGAGTGCGGATTTACCGAATTGGATGCAGTCAAGGGCGCCTCTGGAAATTCAAAGTTCTAAGCAGACTCGTTTACTGTTTGTGAGTGAGAATGAAAAATGTAGACGCAACATATGCTTATAGATAAGGACAGTTTTTTGCGCACGACACCGTATTGCAACGGAATTTAAATTTTTGCAGCTGCTCGTGAGTTGAGTTCTCATCCCATTGCAGATAGAGTGCCACTTTCAAGAAATGTGATTTTACCGTAAATGGACCCCAAACACTCCGACGATCTGCATTATCTATGGTGGCTGGCGCTGGCCACCGTCGCCGGGGTGCTGGTTTATCTGTTAAGCCCGATACTCACGCCATTCCTGCTGGCGGGGATCATTGCCTACATCTGCAATCCATTGATGACGCGGCTGTCGGCGGGGAAAATTTCGCGCACCTTGGGTGCTCTGCTGGTGATGGTGTTGCTGCTGGGCGTGTTTGTGGCATTGCTTCTGATCATGCTGCCGTTGTTCGAAAAAGAAGTCTCCCGTTTGATTGAGCGGGCGCCGGCTTATCTTGAAACAATCAAAAGCAACCTGATTCCATGGCTGGAAACGCATCTGAGCATCAGCCTGCAACTGGATATAGCCACGCTCAAGCAGCTGCTGGCGCAGCATTGGCAAAGCGCGGGCGGGGCGGCGGCGAAGCTGCTGCCGTCGCTCACCAGCGGTGGCATGGCGGTGGTGGAGTTTTTCGTGAATCTGCTGCTGGTGCCGGTAGTGTTGTTTTATTTGCTGCGCGACTGGGACGGGCTGGTCGGGCGGATTGATGAAATGATTCCGCGCCGCTGGCATGAACAGGCCCATACGCTCGCACGCGAAACCGACCGCGTACTGGCAGAATTTTTGCGCGGACAGCTTGCGGTGATGCTGTTGATGAGCGCCTGTTACGTGACTGGGCTGTGGCTGGCGGGTCTGGAATTCGCGCTGCCGATCGGGCTGCTGGCCGGTTTGCTGGTATTCGTGCCCTATCTGGGTGCGGCGGTCGGCCTGATCCTTGCGACCCTGGCGGCATTGATGCAGTTCCAGGGATGGAGCGGCCTACTGCCGGTATGGGCCGTATTCGCTGTTGGCCAGTTGCTGGAAGGGATGGTGGTAACGCCGTGGCTGGTCGGCGATCGCATCGGCCTGCATCCGGTGATGGTAATTTTCGCGCTGCTTGCATTTGGCCAGTTATTCGGCTTCTTCGGCCTCTTGCTGGCGCTGCCAGTGAGCGCTGCATTGCTGGTATGGCTGCGTCACGCGCGCACACAGTATATGCAAAGCGATCTCTATAAATAAATGAAACAACTGCTGCTGGATATCGCACCACCGTCGCCGCCCACACTGGCCAATTTCGTGCCGGGACGCAACCGCGAACTGTTGCAAACCCTGGGCGATATGCTGGCGGGGAAGGAACGGTTTGTTTATCTCTGGGGTGCAGCAGGCTGTGGCAGGAGCCATCTGCTGCAGGCAGTGATCGCCGCAGCTACGCGCAACCAACTGAACCCGGTGTATATCGAGTGCGGCAGTACCGGCGACACGAATACCGCGTTTGCCGCAGCCAATGCCGCCGACTGTGTGGCAGTGGATGACGTGGAGCGCCTCAGCGCCAGTGTGCAAATCGGCCTGTTCAATCTGTATAACCGCATGCGCGACGAAGGTCATGCACGGCTGCTGGTAAGCGGCCCGGTCGCGCCGGCACAACTGGGGCTGCGCGAGGATCTGGTCACGCGCCTGGGGTGGGGACTGGTTTACCAGGTGCATGAATTAACCGACGAGGAAAAAATACAGGCCATGCAAAGCCATGCTGCCAGCCGCGGTTTCGATCTGCCGCAGGAAGTGAGTGATTACCTGCTGCGGCATGGGCAGCGCGATATGCCGTCATTGATCGCCATGCTCGATGCACTGGATCGCTACTCGCTCGCGAACCGGCGCCAGATCACCGTGCCATTGCTACGCGAATTGTTGCGGGGGGCGTCATGACTCGTTACCGCGGAGCGGCCGTTTGCGGGAATGGCGCCCTGCCCCCCGCTTCTGTTCCTGGCTCCTCTTTGATCCCTGCCGTGTCGCGGGGGGCGTCATGAATCTGGCACTGTTCGATCTCGACAACACGCTCCTGGCTGGCGACAGCGATTTCGAATGGGCGCAATTCCTGATCGAGCAGCGCGTGCTCGACCGCGAGGTGTATGAAGCGCGCAATCTGGAATTCTACGAGCAATACAAAGCCGGCACCCTCGACATCCACGAGTTTCTCGATTTCCAGTTGAAGCCATTGTCGCGCCACCCGCGCCGCCAGCTCGATGCCTGGCACAGCGAATTCATGGCGAAAAAGATTAAGCAACTGATCGCACCCGGTGCGCGCAAACTGATCGAGCAGCACATGCTCAACGGCGATTTATGCGTCATCATTACTGCCACCAACAGTTTCGTTACCGCGCCGATCGCGCAGGCGCTGGGCGTCAGCCACCTGATTGCCACTGAACCGGAACAGAAAGACGGCGAATTTACCGGCCAAGTTGCAGGGACACCCTGTTTCAGAGAAGGCAAAATCGCCCGGCTGGAAAGCTGGCTGGACGAGCACAACCTGACTTGGCTGTCATTCCTCGAAAGCTGGTTCTACAGCGATTCGCTGAATGATCTGCCGCTGCTCATCAAAGTCACCCACCCGGTGGCGGTGGACCCCGACCCAACGCTGCGGAACCACGCTGAAAAAAACGGCTGGCCCATCATCAGCCTGCGATAACAGCTGGATGGAAAAGGAAGTGCCGGATGGCTGGAGAGTGCGTGAAGCTGCCATTCACCTGTCGGCACGATTGGTGATGATATGCGGACGGCTGGCAATAAAAACCATTACACACCAACAAAGTACAGTAGCATTATGCGTGTCAGTACTATTAAAAAATGTCTGGACGCAGGCGTCCGGCTAATAACTGTAGGTGTAGTTTCTCATAACGATGTTTACCATTAAACTGGGGGGCGCGAAACAGGCGAGCCGTTTTTGGCTTACCCCATTTTCAGCCTGAATCATTTTATTTGCGGGAGTATTGATAATGCCCGACATCTTGTTCTTAGCCTTCTGGAATGTCGAAAACCTTTTCGATGTTGAGTCAGCGGATCGGCCTGAGAAGCTCAGACGTATCATTGCGAAAGACATCGCTGGCTGGGATCAGCTTCTGCTGGATTCAAAACTACGCCAATTGTCCACGGTAATTCGTTCCATGAATTCCGGAGCTGGGCCGGATATTCTTGGGGTCTGCGAGGTCGAAAACAGGAACGTACTCGTCAAGCTCACCGAGCAGATTGCCAACGATGGCGGGCGTAAATATCTGGTGGCCCATGCGGACACAAGTGACAACCGGGGGATAGATGTTGCTTTCCTCTACGATCCACTGGTTGCCAGCACCTCTCCCGCAGATATGTTCCAGCATTGGGTGGTCAAGCGCTACGCGACACGCGAACTGTTTCAGGTGAATTTCCATATCAGCGGGAAGACGGTCGTATTGATCGGTAATCACTGGCCATCGCGCACGGCGGGTCAGTATGAATCCGAGCCGTATCGGATGACAGCGGGCGAAACGCTATCGTACTGGATTGAAAGAATTCACGAAGAGCTGGGTGAGGATATCGGCATCATCGTGATGGGAGATTTCAATGACGAACCGTTCAATCGCTCGATAGCGGAATACGCGCTATCCATAAACGATAGCCGCCTGGTGCTAAACGGGCGTAACCCTTACCTCCTGAATCTCATGTGGCCACTTCTTGCCTCTGGCGCGGGCTCGCATGTTTATGAGGGGCGCTGGAATATGTTGGATCAGATCATGCTCAGCCGTGGTGTGGTGAGCGGCAAATGCGGTTGGCGTCAGAAAGGAAAAGCTCGAATCGAAGGAGTTGACATTATGTCATACCCCAATAAACCGGGGCCGCGAAGGTTCGGAATTAAGCCGACTGAGCGAGACACGGCGGGCTTTAGCGACCACTATCCTGTCAGCATCACGCTAAGAAAGTAAAGACCAGAGCACCACTGGCGACTGAGCGACCAACTGGTCATTCCATCAAGGCGCAGCTTGGTAGGCAGTGGGACACTGCGCGTATCGCGTGGGCTAAATGGGTTGGAATGGCACAGCATCACTCGCGCCTGTGATGTTAGTCTCGATGCGGTCCAAACGTGATTCACCTGAGTGCAGAGGGAGGTTAACGGTGCGTACCCAGTCGTCTGCTGTTCAGACCCTTGTCGTCGTCACCATGGTCGTATTCCTGTTGGAGTCCGGTGCCGCCGCGCCGACGGTAAGCGCTTTCGCCCTGTGGCCGCTGCAAGCCGGGTTCACACCCTGGCAACTCGTGACCTATGCATTCCTGCACGCCAGCGTTCTTCACCTCGCATTCAACATGTACGGACTGTGGCTATTCGGCCGGGAACTTGAATCCTTATTGGGGCGGCGCGCGTTCCTCCAGTTGTATTTCGCCAGCATCCTGACGGCCGGGGTCACGCAGTTGCTGTTCACGCATCTGACCGGGAATGTTTATCCAACGGTGGGCGCGTCCGGCGGCGTATTTGGGATATTGCTCGCCTACGGGATGTTCTTTCCGAACCGGATCCTGATGCTCCTGTTCCCGCCCATTCCGCTCCCGGCATGGCTGTTTGTCACCCTCTACGCAGGTATCGAACTGACGCTCGGTGTGACTGGGACCCAGGCGGGGGTGGCGCATTTTGCTCATCTCGGCGGCATGGTGGGCGGGTATCTGGTCATCCGCCGCTGGCGTCGCCGAGGTTGATGGAGCTCCGTCCTAGGACGCTCAATAGGGTGGCTTGAGTGTCAGACTGAAAGGTGCCACTGGCCGGCCGCCAGGTGCCGGTTTGCAACTTTCGCCACAGGTAGAAACGTGCCATTAGCTGACATTGGCGATAGGTAGACTTGTGCCAATAGCCGCTATTTACCTGTTAATATTATTGAAGTTGAAAATACTTACAGAGCACTCTGAAAATCCTTTCGCATCAAGAAAGTGCGATAGGCACGGCCTTCAGACTCATTTCATGTTGGAAGAGACTACGGCTTGCATATTAATTAATGTGTAGTAGATAATCGCGCTCAAGGAGATGATGCGTGTTCAAAATTGATTTGGCGGAATCCTTTCCGCCGCTTTCACGTGCACCTATTATCGAGGCAATAATAGGGGTAACTGCACGAGCAGAGTCTGCATGGGAAGAGTCCGCCATCTCAGGACGGTTCAAGCAGCGTCTTCCTGAATACCCCAGCGTTCAATCGCATCGTGAATTCCAGCATGAGTTTAAGCTTGCTGCCGATGCGCAACCAGAGCAGGCTGTTCACGATATGGGATGGCGAGGTTTGCGCTGTGAATCAGCGGATAAGCTGCATATTGCCCAGTTTAATCGTGACGGTTTTTCATTTAGCCGTTTGAAGCCATATCAAAACTGGGAACAGTTCTATCAGGAAGGACTACGCTTGTGGAAGTTATACAACGTGATTGCGCAATCCTCAGAAATACAACGGATTGGTTTACGCTTTATTAACCGGATCGAGTTTTCGCAAGATGAAGTGAAGCTCGAGGATTTTCTGGAAAATCCACCAAAGTCCCCACGTGGGATGGAAATTCCCTTTGAGGGTTTTTTGCATCATAATACGTTGGCGGTTCCAGGGTGCCCTTATGGCATCAATGTGATTCAGACTTTACAGCCATCTCAAGGAGCCGACGCTCCTTGGGGCGTGATTCTGGATATTGACGTTTTTACTACCGAGCCTATTGTTAATCAGGATTTGATCGGGCAGCATCTGATCAAAATGCGATGGTTGAAAAACAAGGTATTTTTTGGCAGCATCACATCTAAAACATTGGAGTTGATTAAATGACTATTGCGCTGACAAGACAGACACCATCTTTTTTTGGGGGAATACAGACATTTGGATCAAGTGGTGCTGCTGAGTATGTTGTCAAACAAATCGCGGAAGGATTGGCGCAACTTCGCAAGTCCAATTCATTTGGTGCGGGCATAAAGGCCGCTACTGAAGAACTTCGTGGTGTGGCGGATGAGTGTAGTTCTATTGGTTGGGATGGCTACGAAGCGGCTCCTGTTGAGCAAGAAACAATCCGGCAAGCAGAACGTTTTTTGGACGCGCTGCCGTTGGGAATGGCTGCACCATCAGTAGGCGTAGAACCCGATGGACAAATTACTTTCGAGTGGTATCAATCGCCGCGCCGTGTTTTGTCAGTTAGTGTCAGCCCCGAAGGTGATTTGCATTACGCCGCACTGCTTGGCTATAGAAAGAGCTACGGAACCGAACCTTTCTTTGGTGAAATTCCGTCCGATGTCCTGAATCTGGTTCGTCGTGTCGTTTCCGAATGACCGGTGAAAATGCGCCTTCGGTAGTTGCGGATGAGGAGAGCTTGGCTCGCTTTATTCTTTTCAGTAAATGGATACGCAATTCTGATCAAACCGTAAAACCGGACGCATTTATTCCTTTTCCCTATCCCGATCTTTCTGTCACGCGACATCTCTATCTTTCCGAAGAAGCGATTTGGGGAATGGGCCAAGATATTGCGGATACGAGAAGGAAAACGCTTTACGGACGTGCAGATTTTTATGTCACCGCCGTTCTGAAGCAACTTCTCAAGGTGGAATCAGACCCAGCTCCCAATAACCCAAATCACGCTAACATAGTCGGCTGGCCTGCTAACAAACCCGCACAAAAGATCATCGCCCAACAGCTCGCTGCTGATTCTGTTTATCGCGCAAAACCATAGCCTGTTGTTACAATTGCTTCTGCCGAACACGAATTCGTTCCAACCTCATCCTGCATGTACTGAGCACTCCAGTAATCGCTCCTTAAACGACTCTCGCTGAGCCTAGACGTCAACGAAAATGACGGTTGCTTCGCGAAAGCGGCCATTCGTGAACGGCTGGTTTGTGTCGAACTCGGTCTTTCGCGAATGACGCAGTTGGGTCGTAAGCAAAAGAGAAATGGCACTGGGGAGCAGGCATACCATCAGGTGTGCGTCTATTCGGCTCCATCTTGATGCGAACCAGATGGCCTGCCTGGCTCACGCTGAAGCGAATCGGCAGGAACTGTTCCAGCAGCCAGATGGTGGTGGCGGCATGCGATGACAGGCTTCTGGCGAGAAAGCGGGAGCTGCCGCCAGCCAGCGCAAGATAGATCAGCACCTGATCGGCAGCATGGATATCCAGGGTCGCCCCCGACAGAATCTCCTCGCGCAGCAGCCGTCCGGCCTCAGACCCAAGTTGCTCAGCGGGCACGCCTCTCTGCGCAGTAGTCGCGGCACCCAGGCGGGTGTGCTGCATCTGTGCAGCCAGCACAATCGCCCCACCCGCGCCGATGGCTTCATCCCTGCCCAATACGGTTTGATCGATCGCCGCTGCCGGAAAAGCCACGAGTTCCGCCAGGGCTGCATGCGCCATGCGCTGCACGATATGAGCCGGGAGGTTGGCAATATGCGCAACACCGCGGATTTCCACCAGATCTCCCGCTGCCTCCAGCAGCAAAGGCCGCAGCGGTAAGCAGGGATCTACTGCCACCGCGACTTCCCCTCCCCCGCGTGGAAAATATCCGCGCCGCAGCAAGTCGATTTTTGCTCTGACGCCTATACTGGAAAGCAGCGGCAGCAACACATGGCGAAAATAATCCAGCGGCGGTGCAGCGCGCACATCGGTGCCGCCGCTGATATTCATCCGCAATCTTGCACCGCAGGCAACGGCCACCGGCAGCGCCGCCTGCAGCACCAGCGTGATGCTGCCGGCGGTGCCGACGGCGAAATTAAACTGGCCGCCGCGCAGCGAATTAGGCCGGAAAAAGATTTCCTGGGATTTGATTTCCAGCCCCTGTACTTCCTCCGCGCCACACAGCGCCGCTACGGCCTTGACGGCGGTTAGATGCTGCGCTGCCAGACCGGGATTGGAGCGTTTAGTGCGGATATTGTACAAATGCACCGCTTGCCCGGTGATCGCCGCCAGCGCCACCGCCGTGCGCAACAGTTGCCCGCCACCTTCGCCGTAGGAACCATCGATTGCACGCATGCCGATTTCTCACCTAATAGTTTGGCATCCGGTCAGGAAGAACAAGTTGGGAGACAGATGATTCACTGTAGCATCAAACTTGGCCCTCCCGATGAGGATCGCCAAGTTGAACAAAAGCAGCGGTCAACCGCCGTTTCCAGATTCAGGAAAGCGCCATGATTCCGATCCATGAACTGCTCAACCGCATTCGCTGGGATGAGGCGTTCGCCCAAGGAGATTTTGTCATCGGCTATTATGACCGGGCGGAACAGAAAATTATCCGGGTGCCGTTACAGCAGATTCATTTCACTCCCGGCGATCATTTTTTCTTCCAGGTCACGGATGCGGATGGCTATACCCATGAGGTTCCCTTGCATCGGGTCAAGGAAGTCACCAAGGATGGGGAGCTGATCTGGCACCGGGAACATTAATGACCACTGGAGCAGAGCGGCTTTACCGGAGATTGATTCACCGTGGAATCCGCAATAAATTCTTCTTCGCCCCCTCTTGCTGACCGCCTGCGTGGTCACGTTTCCTATCTTGCGCTGGAGATCGGGCAACGCAACATCTTTCACCCGCAGGCGCTGCATGCCGCCGCCGACTACATCCGCAGCGAATGGCTCGCCCAGGGCTATGCGGTGAACTCGCAGTGTTACCAGGCCAGGGAAGTGGAAAGTGAGAATCTGGAAGTAAGCCGGCCAGGCAGGACCAAGCCCCAGGAAATTGTCCTGGTGGGGGCGCACTATGACACGGTGACAGGCTCGCCCGGTGCTGACGATAATGCCAGCGGCATCGCCGCGCTGCTGGAACTCAGCCGTCTGTTTGCCTGCGTGGAAACAGAGCGCACCCTGCGTTTCGTGGCTTTTACCAACGAGGAACCGCCCTTCTTTTTCTGGGGGCAGATGGGCAGCGCCGTCTATGCCAGGACAGCAAAGGCGCGCGGCGAGAAGATCCGCCTCATGATCTCACTGGAAATGCTGGGGGCATACAGCGGCAAGCCCGGCAGCCAAGGCTATCCGCCGTTTCTCAAGCACTTCTATCCAGACCGGGGAAACTTCATCGCCATGGTCTCCAACCGCGCGTCCCGCAAGGAATTGCGCCAGTTGCTGGCGACCTTCCAGGCGCATTCGGATTTCCCGGTGGAATCCCTGGCCACCTTTGAGTTTGTCCCCGGCGTGGCATGGAGCGATCATCTCTCCTTCTGGCGACAGGGCTATCCGGCAGTAATGGTCACCGACACGGCTTTCTACCGCAACGTCGCCTACCATACCGCCACGGACACGCCGGAGAAGCTGAATTACCCGGCGATGGCGCGAGTGGTGGAAGGATTGTTCCACGCCTTGAGGGTATTGGAATTGCCTTAGCGCCAGTCCTGTGGGCAGCAATCTCAATCTCGCCCGGATTTTCGTCTAGGATTAGAGCATGCGGTTCATATCACGGCGATGCGATGAAACACCAAGAGAAACATGCGGATCGGCAATTGCAGCGGCGCGAGTTTATTGGTTACCTGCTTGCGGCGGGATGCACCCTGGCAGTGCGTCCGGTTTGCGCGCAAGCGGTCATGGCCAGCAGCGCCGGTAGCCCGGGGAAGGCCGACACACAGCAAGCTGCCGGCGTCATCACCCTGTTTGTGTGCGGTGATGTCATGACGGGCAGGGGGATCGATCAGGTATTACCGCACCCCGGTAATCCCATCCTGTATGAACCGTACATGAAAAGCGCGACCGGCTACGTGCAAATTGCCGAAGAGGCGAACGGCCCGATTCCGAAACCAGTGGATTTTTCCTATATCTGGGGGGATGCCTTGGCCGAATTGGCGCGGGTAAAACCGGATGCGCGCATCATCAATCTGGAAACCAGCGTCACCCAAAGCGATGAGGCGGAAAGCAAGAGCATCAATTACCGCATGCATCCGGCCAATGTTCCCTGCATCACCGCAGCGCAGATCGACTGCTGCACCCTCGCCAACAACCACATGCTGGATTGGGGGCGTTCAGGCCTGGCCGAGACGCTGCAAACCTTGAAGATGGCTGGGATAAAAACCGCGGGAGCAGGGAGGAATCTGCGCGAAGCGGCGGCTCCCGCAGTAATCCCCGTTGCCGGCAAGGGCAGGGTGCTGGTCTTCTCGTTCGGTTCGGGAACGAGCGGCATACCCCGGAGTTGGGCGGCTAAGGTGGATAGACCCGGGGTGAACAGGCTGCCGGACTTTTCTGTGGAAACGGTGTGGGGCATACGCGACAGCATCGGCCAGGTAAAACTGCCGGGTGACATCGCCGTTGCTTCGATTCACTGGGGCGGCAACTGGGGCTACGCGGTTCCTCAGGAGCAACAGGAATTTGCCCGCCAGCTAATCGATGAAGCGGACGTTGATGTCGTCCACGGGCACTCTTCCCACCATGTGAAGGGGATCGAGGTTTACCAAGGCAAACCCATTCTTTACGGCTGCGGCGACTTCCTGAATGATTATGAAGGCATCTCCGGGCATGAGGCTTACCGGGGCGATCTGGCGTTGATGTATTTTGTCAGCATGGAGCCCTCGAGCGGCAATCTGCTGCGCTTGCAAATGACCCCGATGCAGATTAGACGCTTCAGGTTAAACCGGGCATCGAGGAGCGATGCCCGGTGGCTGGAGAATGTCCTGAACCAGGAAGGCAGAAAGTTCGGCACCGGAGTGGAACTGAATGCGGATAATACCTTGGCGCTACGCTGGGCGTCGTCAGCTTAGGGTACGGTGTTTGATGCGGCCGGATCACGTCGCCGCAAAGAGGCCTTGACCAGATTCAGGGTTTTAAACCATCAACCAGCCCGCCATAATTGATCACACGCGAATACGTGCTGGCGGGTAGGCTGATTACAGAACAACAGCAAGTATTTGAACGTTAATGATGAAATAACGCATCAGGCATGTTTTGTGTGTAGAATTCTAACGCTGGTTCATTTCATTGCGGATGGCGCATTTATCAAATGGCTATAGAAAACCGGGAACATCGGCGACGTTATGTCGCGCATTGGAGAATCGCTATCGTTTTCGATGAAGCGGAGAAGAGGCCCGCCATCCATGGCCATACGCATGACCTGTCGCTCAGCGGCGCTTCCGTACACACCGATCATAATGTGGCTTCCAACACGCCGGTCACGGTTCTGCTGTCTCCTCCGTTGGCGCACGAGGGGGAGCGGCAGAAAGTGATCGAAATCAGAGCGAAACTGGTCTACTCGGTATACTCAGGCAGCAATTTCTGTTTCCGCATCGGTTTGCATTTCATCAAATTCAAGAATGATGGCCTACAAATTCTCAAGGGTATGCTCGACAACCAGTCGGGTCCGCAAGAACATACTCGATAACCAGTCTCGCGTGATTTCGATGAGTATAAAACCAGCGTGAGCGCCCACAAAGGGGCTGTTTTGCCGGAATACTCTTAATAAATCCGCGCCTGATTAAGTCCGGATTTTTCGCTATTACTTTTTCATAGTATGAGCAAAACCGAACGGAGGTAAGCAGCAATGAAACAGATGACGCTGTTTACATCGGGATTCGATCAATAAATACGCCAAGATCACGCACCTAGTGTATTTTTGGCCGAGATCGCCTAGGATTTGCACCAGGCAGACTCCCCCGCCCCTATTCCTACGGAAAATAGGCAGATTCCTACATTGGAATGCTGGCCTATCCAGCACAATTGCCTGCTCCCCAAGTCAGAACCAGGCAACTGGGGGCAGAACTGGAACAGTTAGGCCGGAAAAATTAACGTGGATAGAGTGACAGGAATACTAAATCAGTGCGGCCTGAATAACGCGCCCGGGCGCGAACTCTGGACTGGTTCGGAGGCTACTTATGTGGGGCACTCAGCGCACTCTCCCGGTCTTGGGCTGGATTCTTCAACAGCATGGGCCGGGAGCGGGCGCTCGCAGGAAGGCAAGCAGATCCCGTAGTAAAATCAGGTAGTTGGTGGCACTAATGATAAGATAACGCAACAGCGTATGCTGCGCGTAGAACTCCTACCTTCACCTCGTCGTGCATAGTGCATTTATCAAATGAGTATTAAAAATCGGGAATCTTCGCGTTATTACGCGCGTTGGCGAATCGCCATCATTTTCGATGAGACGGAGAACAGGCCAACCATCCATGGCCATACGCATGACGTGTCGCTCAGAGGCGCATCCATATACACCGAATATAACGTGTTCTCCAACACGCCAGTCACGGCCCTGCTATCCCCCCCCGTTGGCGTATGAGGGGGAACGGCAGAAAATAATCGAAATCAGAACGCAACTAGTCTACTCAGTATATGCAGGCGGCAATTATTGCTTCCGCGTCGGCCTGGATTTCATCAAATTCAAGAATGACGGTCTGCGAATTCTCAAAGACAAACTTGATAACCAGATTCTCTTGAGTTCGACAGGTGTAAAGCCTGCGTGAACGCCCGCCTGCTTCGCGCTTCGGTTTAATGGCGAACAACGTTATGAGAAACTACACCCAGCGCTTGCGGCCAAGCAGGTTCCTGCCACGCATTCTGCTCTCCCAGATTCCTACAGAAAAATAAGCGAATTCCTACATCGGAGTATCGCTGCTATCCAGCACAATTGCCTACACCCCAAGTCAAAGCCGCAACTGGGGACGGGAATGGAACAGTTAAATTGTAAAATCAACGAAGGACTAAAAATGGCCATAGAAGATAACCGAGCGACTCCACGCTATCGTGCGCACTGGAAAATCTCCATCATTTTCGATGCGGCGGAGAAAAAGCCCATCGTTCATAGTTATACCAATGACCTGTCGCTCAGTGGCACGGCGGTAAACACCGACCTTAACGTGTCTTCCACAAAGCCGGTTACGGTTCTGCTGTTCCCGCCATTGACGTATGGAGAGGATAAGCAGAAAACAATCGAAATCAGAGCGAATCTGGTCTATACAATATATTCAGGCAGCGATTCTTGCTTCCGCATCGGTTTGCATTACATCAGTTTCAAGGGCGATGGCATGAAAGTTCTCAAGGACAGACTCGATCGCCAGTTTTCTGTGGGTTCAAGAGATGAAAAGCTTCCGGCAGCATCAGTAAACGGGCCATCTTTCTGAAAGACTCGTGAGCCGCATTCTGCGTTCTCCCTAGTCTTACAGTGATTCAGCGTCCCGCCACAGTACAACACCATCTGTTGAGTGTGGGTATCCGTGAGCGTATCGCAAGGAGCGCCCAATGCAGCATGTGAATCCCCGCTACCTTCCCTCGCTCTCTTGTGGTTACACGCAATCCGGCCAAATCATTCTGCGCGATGGGACAACAGCGGCCATTCGTCCCTCCGTGCCAACAGACCATCCCGCCTTGCAGAGTTTCATGGAGCGGCTTGCGCCTGGATCTAAACGACATCGTTTCTTTTCCGCAACTTCGCCGCGCAGCGAGGTCATTGCATCGTTATGTGATTCGGCAGATCCCTGTTCCAGGCTGACCTTGGTGGTAACCCGCGTCTGGGATGGAGCACTGCGGATTATCGCGGCGGGCTCGTATCTGGCGCGAGATGAACGCACAGCCGAGGTCGCCATGGCGGTGGATGATGCCTTCCATGGGAAAGGGCTGGGTACTCTCCTGCTCGAACGGTTGGCGATGTCGGCTATCCAGCATAGCTTTGTTCGCTTGTGGGCGGTCACACACACGGATAATCTGGCGATGCGCGAAGTCTTCCGGGAATCCGGCTTCGACATGCGGGAAAGCAGCGAAGGCGGAGAGGTCGAAGTCGAGCTGTCTTTGATTCCCACAGAAACAACCCTGGCCCGCTCTGAGTTGCGGGATCGTATTGCCACTATCGCTTCACTGCATCCATTCTTTCACCCGCGGGCAGTAGCGGTTATCGGCGCCTCGCGCGATCCGCGCAGTATCGGTTACCGGCTGGTCGGGGCTTTGGCCGGCAACCGCTTTCATGGCGCCATTTACCCGGTGAATCCACAGGCGACAGAGATTGCCGGCCTGCAGGCGTATCCGTCGCTCGCAGCCGTGCCCGGCAGCGTCGACCTGGCCATCATTGCCGTGCCGCGCGATGTGGTTCTGGCCGTGGTCGACGAGTGTGCGGCCAAAGGAGTGCGGGCCATCGTCGTGATTACTGCCGGGTTTGCCGAGACCGGTACGGAAGGCAAGCAACTGCAGGATCGTCTGGTCGAGAAAGTACGCCAGCAAGGCATGCGCATGATCGGCCCGAATTGTTTCGGTTTGTTAAATACCGATCCGGCAGTCTGTCTCAATGCGACTTTCACCTCAGTGTTCCCGCCGCCGGGACGGGTCGCGATGTCATCGCAGAGCGGTGCGCTGGGATTGGCCATTCTTGCTGCCGCGCAGCGGCTGCAGTTGGGAATTTCGTCTTTCGTCAGCGTCGGCAACAAGGGGGATGTGTCCGGCAACGACCTTTTGCAATACTGGGAAGAGGACCCCGCAACCCATGTCATCCTGCTCTATCTGGAATCATTCGGCAACCCGCGCCGCTTTGCGCGCATTGCGAGACGAGTGAGCCGTTGCAAACCCATTGTGGCCGTGAAAGCCGGGCGCTCGCAGTCAGGACTTCGTGCTGCTGGCTCTCACACCGCTGCGCTCGCAGCGAGCGATGTGGGAGTGGAAGCATTGTTCCACCAGACCGGAGTGATTCGTGCCGAGACTCTGGAAGAGATGTTCGCGCTGGCGGCGGGCCTGTCGGCCCAGCCTCTTCCGGCAGGCCGGCGGGTCGGGATCATCACCAACGCAGGCGGGCCTGCGATTCTCTGTACCGATGCCTGTGAAGCCAGCGGCTTGACCGTGCCAGAGCTGTCAGCCCGGACCAGGGCCGCACTCGCCGCATTCCTGCCATCCGCCGCTGCGCTCAACAATCCGGTGGATCTGATTGCCTCTGCCACCCCGGAACAGTACGCCCAAGCAATTGAAGCCGTGTTGAAAGCAGATGAGGTTGATGCGCTGATCATATTGTATGTCTCGCTGATGGCTGCTGACGTGTCCCCGATTGCGGACGGAATTCTGGCAGGACTCGCAGCCGCACAGGAATCAAACGCGCCGAAGAAACCGGTCTTTATCTGTTGGATGGCGGAAGGAGATCCGGACCGCTCCTTTACCCTGCCGGGCGAAACGATCCCCGCTTATCGCATGCCGGAAGTCCCTGCGCTGGTGCTGGGCAAGGCTGCCAGCTACGCCGAATGGAGAGCGCAGCCGTGCGGTGTGATTCCGGAGTTTGCCGACATGGATCTCACCCTGGCGCGCGAAATTTGTGCAACTGCGCTCGCGCAGCGCGGGAGCGGTTGGCTGACGACGCAAGAGACCAATGCTATTCTGAAAGCGGCACGGCTGCTGCTCCTGCCAGGAGATATCGCCACGACTGCCGATACCGCAGTTGCTCTGGCGCGGACCATCGGCTTTCCGGTCGCAGTAAAGCTGGCCTCGCATACCCTCGTGCACAAAACCGAGATCGGTGGAGTCCATCTGAATCTGGCCAGCGAAACAGCCGTCCGGGAAGCGTTCGAGGCAATCCGCGCGCGGCTTGCGCAGGATCACAACCTCACCGCGATGGAAGGGGTATTGGTGCAGCCAATGATGCCGGACGGCATCGAATTGATGATCGGGGTCACGCACAATTCGCTGTTCGGTCCACTGATTGCGTTCGGTTTGGGTGGCATCCATGTGGAGATCCTCGGTGACGTGTGTTTCCGCATTACTCCCCTCAGTGACTGCGATGCTGCTGAAATGGTGCGCGAGATCAAAGGCTACCGGTTGCTTGCCGGTTACCGCGGTCACCCGCCAGCAGATGTGGCGGCAATTGAACAGG
Organism: Nitrosospira sp.; assembly: GCA_043721435.1. Lineage (GTDB taxonomy): Bacteria > Pseudomonadota > Gammaproteobacteria > Burkholderiales > Nitrosomonadaceae > VFJL01. The sequence continues at coordinate 32,458 of JAYSQR010000018.1, forward strand.
TACTGTTGCGTATCTCGCGTCTGGTGGAAGAAATTCCCGCAATCAGGGAACTCGATCTAAACCCGGTTCTTGCCCTGCCGCCTGGCCAGGGTTGCCGGACCGTGGACGCGAGGATACGCATTGAAGCGGACGTGCCGGGATGAGCAGCCCGGAAATGCACTAAAGATGTTCAAAGGTGTCGGATTCTGCTAATTTGCAGTCCAGCACATTGATCCCTTGCGTAACCGCGTGATTTCTCCCAGACACCCCTTGCCACACCTGTTCCTCTTTCTGCTGCTCGCGGCAGGCAGCCTGTTTGCCGGATTGCTGTTCGGCAGCGTGAATCTCCCGGTTTCCGGAATTGCCCAGGTGCTGTTGTCACCGGCCGATGATACCACCAGCCAAATTGTCTGGCAGTTGCGCCTGCCGCGCGTGTTGGCAGCGTTTGCCTGCGGCGGTCTGCTGGCACTGGCGGGTGCGTTGTTGCAGGTGCTGCTGCGCAATCCACTGGCCGACCCCTATATTCTCGGGGTGTCGGGGGGCGCAGCGGTGGGCGCGCTTACGGCAATGTTGCTGGGATGGGGGCTGGTGCTGGTCAATCTGACATCGTTGGCAGGTGCGCTGGCCGCGATTGCCATCGTATTCGGCTTGAGTTTTCGCAGCGGCGACTGGAATCTATACCGGCTGCTGCTGACCGGGGTAGTGCTGTCCGCCGGTTGCGCTGCGCTGGCCACTTTGATCCTGACCCTGGCGCCAGCCAGCGACGTGAAAGGCATGCTGTTCTGGTTGATGGGCGATATGTCGCGTGCGGCCGGCGCCGAAGGGTTGTCATCTGCATGGGTGACACTGGTTATTGTGGCAGCCATCAGCATGACCTTTTCCGGCAGCCTCAATGTTCTCAGTCTCGGCCAGATAAAGGCGAAAACTCTTGGGGTAGCGGTGCTGCCATTGCAAGTGGGGATTTACTTCGGCGCCGCATTGGCGACGGTAGCGGCGCTGATGCTGGCGGGTGTCATCGGCTTCGTCGGCTTGATCATTCCCCATGTCATCCGCTTGCTGGGGATCAACGACTATCGCTGGCTGCTGCCCCTGGCCATGCTGTTGGGGGGCAGTTTTCTCACGCTGGCGGATACGCTGGCGCGGACCTTGTGGGCGCCCCAGCAATTGCCGGTGGGGGTGTTGACTGCGCTGCTGGGCGTGCCGCTGTTATTGCTGTTGTTGTCGAGAAAACGGTGACCGAAAACCCGCAATCGAACAGAGTGTCATCCTCTGACTGGTGAAATTCCGCTCCTGGTCTGGAAGCTTCACCTGGCCCGGATATTTCACCAGACCCTGAGGTATTCACATAATCGTGATTGCGAAACATGATATGCCATGCGTATCAGCTACTAAACCGCTCCAGCCAAATACCTGGCTCACGATGCTGATGAAAAAACGAAACCACCAGCAACTCATCCGAGCTTGGCAGATAAATGAGCATATAAGGAAATTTGCGAAATAGCACCCGACGGAACTCTTCTTCGACGCGCAAATGCCCAAAGGGATTACGAAGTGCAGTCGCAACTGCCGCATCAGCGGCTCGGGCGAACTCAAAACCAAGCCCCAGCGCTTTTGACTCATACCAAGCCTGTGCTTCCAGAAGCTCTTGCTCTGCCTCTGGACGGAGCAGCACTAACATCAGGTCTTGTCCGGAAACAGCTTGGCTCGAACCTGTTCCCATGGAACCGCTGTGGAAGGATCAGCGCGGTGTTCTGCAACGCGCCGATGCAACTCAGCCTTTTGAGCTTGTGACAACCCAACGGTATCTGGCGCCTCCGCAGCGATGCTATCCCATATATCCTCGACGAGCTGGATACGCTCAGAGACAGACAGTTTCATGTATTCAGCGGTGGTGGGAGTAGACATAAATACAGTATAAATCAAGACTAACGAAGTTGTAGAAAAAGTGCTTCCAGCATCTTGCCGTAATTGCGCGAGTGTATCAACATTCACCCATCATTATTCTGATGGATGAAGCAGCGATGGCCCGCTATAAACACATCGACACCAGCCCCCGATTTCTCGCCGTTGACCTGCAACGGCAACTTTTAC
>JAYSQR010000019.1:0-34385 GCA_043721435.1 Nitrosospira sp.
CTGCGGTGAAAATACGACGAGGGATACGTTTCATGGATTCTCCTAACAAGTTGATAAAATAACATCAACTTGCCCGTCCACAAAAGTGGGCCTCGCTCAATTCGCCATCTTTTGACCAAACCATTGCTTATATAGATCCAAATGATTTTAGAATTGAGAAACCAATTTTTGAAAAGCAATTCTCAGGCGCTAAGGAACTGCCACTATTGACCCGTTTTCCGCCAGATGTTGAGTCGGCTTACGATTTCACATTTAATTTTAAAATCGATAAAAGAAATAAAAGTATTGCTCTGTTCAGTTTTGATGGGAATGGTTCAGAGCTGGAATTACATACGAACATGTGGGACTACTTTTGTGATAGGTCAAGTCCCAATTTTGCTGTAAATTCACTTCGGTCGGTTCAATGACGTTTTGTTTTAGTCGGAGAAGACAATGACATTGTCGCCATCACTGGCGGCGACACGTTCTGCAACTCGCTGCACGAATTCGTCCATATCGAGGTAGCGACGTTCCTGCCAGATCTCGTTGACCGTAATCCCAATTACGCAAATACGACTGATACATGACCTTCCGTACGTGAACGAGGGACTGCCTTTACCACGATCTTCACATCACGACCTAACCGGGTAAGACATTCCAGCATCTTGGTTTCAGATACGCCGCGAAACTGCCCGCGCAGCAAACCGGATAGCTTGGGTTGTGTAATGCCCAACAGCTCGGCAGCTTGAACTTGTGTCAGTTTGCGCCGCCTGACAATGTCACCAATCTTGGTGGCCAGTTGGGCTTTGATCAGCATTTCTTCGGCATTAGCCATGCCGAGATCAGCATATACATTGGTGCTGCCATGTTCGATCTTGCTCATTTCGCTACTCCTTCCGCATGTTTCTGCGCAAATTTCAATCTTTCACGGATTAGGTCAATATCCTGCTTGGCCGTTTCTATGCCCTTATGTGATTTCTTCTGAAAGCAGTGCAGGACATAGACCGCTTTGCCAAACCTGACGGTATAAACCGCACGGTAGGTACTGCCAGCGTCATCCTCAATGACTTCCAGCACACCTGCTGAGCCAAAACCCTTGAGCGGCTTGGCTTGGGAGTGTTTCCTGCCATGCTGAGCCAGGTGAAGTGCATAGCCAAACACATCCACCACTTCCGGTGGCATGGAAAGCAAATCCTTCTTAGAAGATGCAACCCATTCCAAAGGTTTCACGGGCTGTTCATTCATTGGACGATTATACCCATTTAGGCATATTTATCAACTTATCTATATTCAAGCTCCATTGAGCTGTCGATAGGTTATCTTGAGAAGCAAAACGAAAGAGTTATTCGTGAGGATCGATTATGGAGCGCGGCTTTCCGGCACAAGCCGGAAACGCATGACACAGATTTAGCGCAATCTTTTTCGCTAATATCCACACAGTCTGGCAGCGCCAGTCTGTAACCGTAACCCTGCACAGGAGCAAGGCTGCTGTGCCTATTAAAATCATTTAGTCTTTGTAGTTTGACCGAGTTCTGGGTCGCGCAATTAGTCTACTATGCGGCTACTAAGTTAAGATGTTAAGGATCTATATTTCTATAAGTCCTTGTTTTATTGGTAGGCCGTGCGAGATTTGAACTCGCGACCAACGGATTAAAAGGCACGACCACTAAATTGATAATTTATATGCAACAACCACTTACAATGCTTGCCAGCCTTAAAATCAGTCTAATTCCTGCTTAAATCAGTGCGATTAATGCGTAGTATGGCACAAATTTGACACAAACTTTGATTGAGTCGAGCGTCAGAACGTCAGTAATAAGCGGTCGCGCACTTCATGATCTTCAAGGCTCCGGCCATCCATTTGGAAACGTTTCAGCATTGAGCGGCCTACATTGATGAACTCTTCACGCTCAAACAGTCCATCAGGAATCGCAACATCACACAGTTTTCGTCCAGAATATTTGGTGCCATCGATGCTCAATGCAACATACACTCCTCTTTCTTTGCAAGCGGTGATGGAATCGAAAAGTCGTTGTAACAAAAAAGCCTGCGCACCGTAAAGGATTGCTTGACTATCGGCGTATGGTGGGTCGCAGTAAACTAAATCCCCCTCTTTCGCTCGATCCATAGCCTCTGCAAAGTCCAAATGGAAAAAGCGTGCGCCCTGAGTTCGTGCATGCCAAATGTCTACCCGCATCTCAAAACTCTCCGGCGACACTGGATCGTGAATACCAACAGGCGTACTCATATAACCGTCGTTCTTACGAAAGCGGACGACGCCACCGTAGCACGCACGACAGAGAAAGAGAAGATCGGCTCCGTTCGGCTGCTTATTGTAGCTTGCGAGTACTTTGTTATAGGCAGCCTTCTTGCCCAGCTGCACTATCAGCGCGTGACGTTCAGCATACTGTCGCTTTAATTCCTCTTTATCGTCATGAAGGGTCTGCCATATTTGAACTAATGGCGCAAACGTGTCGCTCGCCACTGCTTTCTTCGGAGCGAGTACGCCCAATATACCGCCACTGCCAATAAACGGCTCAAAGTAAGTATCGAATCTCTTTGGGAAAAACCCGATTATCGAGTCTGCCTGTTTTTGTTTGTTGCCAATCCACTTCAAGAGCTGGGTGCGAAACGGTTTTATTCCAATTCCATCTGAGACCGTTAGTGGCAACTCTTCAGGTGCAAACAATTCTGGTTGTCGTTTGATAACTGGTGCGAGCATTTGGATGATGTCCATAATTTACTAGTCAATTGTAACATTCTAATTTTGAATATTCCAAATTAGAATTTACAGTGCTTGGCATGAAAAAAACTCGCCTCGCTGCTCTGCTGCGACAAGTCCGTCTGGATGCCAACCTAACTCAGCTTCAGCTTGCCGAGAAAATCGGGCAGTCACAATCTTACGTGTCCAAGTACGAGAGTGGCGAACAAAGGCTCGACCTGATCGAACTGGAAGCCGTATGCAAAGCCATAGGCATTTTATTAACTGACTTTGTGGAACGGTATCTTGAAAGCTGACCCTCGATTTCTCACACAGCCCAAGGAATTTTGGGCATACGTCCGAACGATTAGCCAAGAAGTCGGCTATACAAAGCGCGGTAACAAGTCTACAGGAGTTCCTCCATCCATCAGGATTCCAACTCTGAAGGATGTCATGCAGAAGTTCAAGGAGCTAAATCTCAGCACAAAAAACATCGCTGATGAAAAAGGCGCTCTGACTGATTTTGGCAAACTTTTGTTTGGCTATTTCGAGTTTCGAGCCGAAGCGCTGAATAACACGGTGCAAAAACAGTTCATGCGTAAAAATGAGGCTGAGAAGGAATTCAAGCAGATCAAAAAGCAATGGAAGAATAAATGCCCATTGCCCATGAACAAGCAAAAAGGCGCAAAGAAAAACCATGCCTTTTTAACGGGTATGGTTAACATGCTGATCGAGGAAAACATCGGCGATGTTTCCTGTGATTATGACCCGCGCAGCCTGACAACAATGACCCATGACGCAATGCCACTGCGCACACTCTCACGGCGAGTAGACGGCGCATTCCCTTCTGTTGTTAACCCCATCGCGATTTGGGAGATCAAAGAGTACTACTACACTACAACATTCGGTAGCCGCGTGGCCGACGGCGTGTATGAAACGCTATTGGATGGCATGGAGTTGGAGGAACTTGAAGCTGCTGCCCAGCGCAAGGTTCAGCATGTCTTGTTCATCGACGACTATTTTACGTGGTGGGAGTGCGGGCGCTCGTACCTATGCCGCATGATCGACATGCTTCACATGGGTTACGTTGATGAGGTTGTGTTCGGTCGCGAAGTACTCACACGTCTCCCCGAGTTGGCTCGTGAGTGGAAAGCAGCCTACGACGCACTTGAAAAGTGATCGCCCAATAAATCGTTCCATCGAACCGCCAATAATTTCGCTTTTGCCGCCTGCTGAATTTAAGCGTTATACATAGGGAGCGTTCATGCGCTGCGCAATGACCGGCCAAAAACTCAACGACTCCTCAGAAGGCATCTGGGACGATGGCGAGTGGATAAGTTGGACTTGGATTAACCAACAGATCTACGAACAAGAACGACAAGCCGAGTTCCCTGCTGCGAGCAAGGAAATTCTTGATGTCTTTGAGCGCCTCGTTTTGGTGGCAATCGAATATAAAGAAACTACTGGACGCTATCTGCCTTTGTGGGGAGAGCTCGGCGAACTCTATGCTGAAATCAAATTTGGCATAAAGCGCCACCGCCCAATGGCTCAAGGTTCTGACGGAAGACTTGGAAATGACTTTGTTGAGATCAAGACGATTTCGCCAGAGAAACGGGCAGAGAAAGTTCACGTCAAGCGAGCAGGAAATTTCAGCAAGCTGCTAGTGGTCAAGATCACAGAAAATTTTCAGTTCGAAGCGAAAATAATCGACCGCCGTGTCCTGAAAAAGGGTAATGGCAAGCACGCTTCCGTTACCTGGGAAGCCATGCCTAAGTGAAAAGCCTACAGCAGTCCGCTACGTATAATTTATCGACCAACCTGAATCGCCCCTGATTTACTAGACACTTTCCAGCTTTTCGAAATGCCGCTTCTCAAACTCTCGTTTAGACTCGTGCTAACATCTCACCAAGATTAAATTAAGGTTGCTCATTACCTCTATATCGGGTATCGTTCTGGGCGTTCTATCAAAGGATTCCTGCCATGAGTAAAACCCGCAAACACCCACCCATTCCCGAGCTATCCCTAGAAGAAGCTCAGCAGCTCATAGCGATTATTAACAGGGCTTCTAAAGACTTCGTTGGACTTCTTGATGAGCTGGAGACCGCTATTGGCATGTTGATGCTCGGACGTCTTGTAGGCTGGAAGGTGCTGATGTTGATTCATAATAAGCGCACTATCCGTAAGTACGAGGACATACTCGGAATAAAAATTCGTGAGTTTTTCCCTGAGACTGGCCCACTCTCTCAGAAATCCGTAGCCTTTAACTTTATCGAAGAAGTAGGTAGCTTCTGGAAGGGCGTAAGCGGCGAGGCCAAGATTGAGAAGCGGCGCGAATTGACCTAAATCTCTGCCCTTAAAAAAGGGTACCGAATACCTTGACACGCTAATAAATGCATCTTATGATTACGGGTAATGGATACCCTTAATCATAATTCGTCGCTTCAAATCGAACCAGAGCTTGAAATAGCGAGCGTGGAGTCCGCTCGCCCGCCCAGCCGCGCAGCGGCGGGTGGGCAGGCGGACGACATCGCTGAATCCCCCCCTATGTTAAAAAGGGGGGAAAAAAAGGGGGGAAAGAATAAAAATAATAGAAAGCCAAGATTCCGGGGAAAGCTTTGTTTTAGCCCCTGGTCGCAAAAGACGCGCTCGCGTTGTGTCCATTCCCCTGCCCAAACAAGACGGCAACCCGCGTGCTGCTCTTACTGATTATTTGAATCTCACCTTCCCCTTACCTTCTGGTGCTGTGAATGATCCGTCTGATTTATTTCAGTTGATCCTGGCTTGTCTAGGGCGAGCATTCGGCCCGGTAATACAACGTAACCGGGGATTGCATCGCTACCATTATTCCTTCACCCTTGGAGAATCCGGTGCCTTATTTGCATACGGTGGACAGAACGGGACTGCCTTATTAAGCCTGCCAGGGAAGTCCTGCGCCCTAATCTCCGATTGGATGTTGATTATCGCCTTGTTCAGGGATGTACTGGGAGGCCGTATCACGCGCTGGGATGGCGCCGTGGATGTGTTTGATGGTTCTCCGTCGGTGGATGACGCCGCAGCGCTCTATAAGGCTGGAGCATTCAAGGCGGGTGGCAATAAACCATCATGCAATCAAGCTGGAAATTGGATTGAACCCGATGGTGGCGGACGTACCTTCTATGTCGGCAAGCGCGAAAACGGCAAGGTCATGCGGATATACGAAAAGGGTAAGCAGTTAAAAGACCCAGAAAGCCCGTGGGTGCGGTGGGAACTGGAGTTGCATAACAATGACCGGATCATCCCTTGGGAAGTCCTCCTGGAGCCGGGGAAGTATGTAGCGGGGGCTTATCCTTGCATGGGGTGGGTGCAAGCGGATATGTGCCGTATCAAGACGATCAAACACGCCAACAAGATCGGCTATGAACACTTGAAGCGTTGCAACAAGAATTCATACGGGCAACTGATTAACACCATGATGAAAGTGGAAGGCAACGATGCAGAAAAGGTCGTTGCTCAACTAAGACGTCCAGGCACACCTTCCCGGCTTGATCCTTCGCAAATCCCCGAAGCAGACGAGGAAGACAAGAAGGACAGGGAAGGCGAGAAAGAGCCGTGAAAACGCTCACCCTCACTGAAGCTGCCCACTTCCTCAAGATGCATGCGGAAGAGGTGCGGCGACGGGCCAAGGTTGGGCTGCTCCCAGGAGCCAAGCTTGGAAAACGGTGGGTATTCATTCTCGATGATCTTGCTGATCACGTCCGGTCACATTATGCTAGCACTCGGCAAGCGTTGCGAGTGGTCTCACCAAAGGAGATAGAAACATGCCACTCTATAAACGCGGTAGTACGTGGTGGATTACGTTTACCACACCAGCAGGGGAGCGTATTAGACGCTCTACTGGCACAGCCGACAAAACCCAAGCCAGAGAGCTCCACGACAAGCTGAAAGCGGAATCATGGCGTATCCAAAGTTTGGGAACGAAGCCGAAATACACTTGGGATGAAACGGCCTGTAAATTCCTGCTGGAAACACAGCACAAGGCCACGCATGAAGGGGATAAATCCAAGCTGCGATGGTTGCAGCAATTCTTGCGTGACCGGCCATTGTGCGAAATTGATCGGGAATTGATCGGGCGCATTGCACAAACCAAGGCACAGGAGGCCAGCCCTTCAACTGCTAACCGTCATTTGGCGCTGATACGCACCATTTTACGCAAGGCTTGTCATGAATGGGAGTGGATCGATAAGGTTCCCAAGATCAAGCTGTTTCCGGAGCCCAAGCGTCGCGTCCGCTGGCTGACACCTGAGCAAGTAAAGACGCTTCTCGGAGAATTACCGCCGCATCAGCAGGACTTGGTGATGTTTGCCTTGTCCACTGGATTGAGGCAGTCGAATGTGGTCAAGTTGGAATGGAGTCAGATCGACCTGGAACGTCAGGCGGCCTGGATACATCCCGATCAAGCCAAAGCGAGAAAAGCGATTCATGTCCCGCTTAATTCGGTTGCCTTGGCGGTACTGCTTCGGCAAGTCGGCAAGCATCCCGCCCGGGTGTTTACGTATCGTGGCCGACCCATCACATGGGCTAACACCCGTGCATGGAAGGAAGGGCTGATACGGGCGGGCATCGAGGACTTTAGATGGCACGATCTGCGCCACACCTGGGCAAGCTGGTTAGCGCAACAGGGCACGCCCATGAATGTGTTGCAGGAACTTGGTGGATGGGAATCGGAAGAGATGGTGAGGCGCTATGCTCACCTGTCGAAACCGCAACTCATGCAGCATTCCGAGTTGGTGTCGAATGTCCTTGATGGCACAATTTTGGCACATCAGGAAAAAAGAAGGGGCCAGCATTTACGCTAGCCCTTTGTATTCTTGGTAGGCCGTGCGAGATTTGAACTCGCGACCAACGGATTAAAAGTCCGCTGCTCTACCGGCTGAGCTAACGACCCGGAGGTTGAGCATTATACCGATTCACCCCCCGATACAAAAGTTCTCTTTGAGAAAAGCGCTTCAAATGCGAGAAGAACCTTTATTCAAGTGGTTCTCATCGCTGCCACTATTGAAGTTTCTGGCGACCGCAATGCCGATGACGACGGCGATAGAGGTCAGGATATAAAGCTGATTGCCAGGGCAGATACGGCGGTTACGCCCCGGGTTATCAAAGTCATGTCTTTCAACATCGGTCTAGTTTCTTCAATCTTTTAGGGCTTCATTTTCAATATCGTGCGCCAGGAACCCGTTCGTATTGGGGGATGACAGTTGAGTTCTGGTATAATTTTTCCGTGGACAATCAGGAATCGGGATTAGGGCAAGCGTTCGGCACCGTCAGTACGCTGAATTGCGCTGGGCAAGTGGGCTTGATCACCCGGCACCACAGACTTACCTCGGGAGTAACCGAGATGATCTTGCCCGTTTGAGCATCCTCGCACTAGCCTATTGGAATCTCGATGCAAGCGGTACTGGAAAAGGCAAGAAAAATCCGGATGGTCATTTTCGACGTGGACGGAGTGCTGACCGACGGCAGTCTTCATTTTACGGCTGGCGGCGAGGAAATCAAGACGTTCAACAGCCATGACGGTCACGGCATGAAAATGCTCAAGGCAAGCGGGGTCGGGCTTGCTATCATCACTAGCAGAGAATCGCGTTGCGTTGCATTGCGGGCGCAAGATCTGGGCATCACACTCGTCTATCAGAGTGCGAAAAACAAGCTGCAGGTATTTGAGGGGTTGTTGGTGAAGCTGGGGCTGGGTGCTTCCGCCTGCGCGTATATCGGCGACGATTTAGTGGATTTGCCGGTGATGCTACGCTGTGGCCTTCCCGTTTGCGTGCCTGCTGCCCCTGCGCTGGTGAAAAAACATGCGGATTATGTTACCTGTCTTGAAGGCGGACGCGGTGCGGTGCGTGAAGTCTGCGAAATGATAATGCTGGCGCAGGATACCCTGCACGCGCAACAGGCGGTGTACCTTAAATGATCAAACAGCTCCCCGCTAGACTTGCCAGTCTTCCCAAGCTTCCTCTGGCCTTGCTGGTCCTGCTGGTGGCGGCGACATTCTGGCTGGACAAAGTAGTGCAGCCACCAGCCACGGTGGAAGATGGTGGTGCGCACCGCGACCCCGATTACATGTTGGAAGGTCTCTCGGTTATCCGCACGGATCATGACGGTGTGGCGCGTTATAAACTTTTTGCGAAAAAGATGCTGCATTACTCGGATAATGATAGCACTCATTTGGAGCGGCCCCGTCTTGTCAACGCTACCCCCGGCAAACCTGCGGTACAGATAAAAGCGGATCAGGGCGAGCTGTCTAGCGGCAATGATGATGTCTATCTCAGCGGGAATGTCACGTTGTCGCGTAATGCGGGTAACGGTTCGAATAAGGCGACCATGGTCACCAGTTCCTTGCGCATCATTCCCGATGATGACATCGCCAGAACCGATAAAGCCGTGACCATCACCGAAGGGAACACCACCATCAATGCTGTCGGAATGGAACTGGACAACCGTGCTAACGTCACCCGGTTATTGTCACAGGTAAAAGTCGTTCATGACAAAAAACGCTAGGCTGCCGGTCGCGTCCCAACCTATTCATAAGGAATGCATGAAAGCGTTTTCTGTCATATTGCTGCTGGGATTGTTGTCTGCCGGTCACGTTCTGGCTGAGCGGGCCGATCGCGATAAACCAGTCCACTTGGAGGCTGATCGCGCCACCGTGGAAAACGCCAACCGGACTAGCGTGTTCACCGGCAACGTAGTGCTCACTCAAGGCACTCTGATTATCCGTGCCGATAAAATGGTAGTAAAGGAAGACTCCAGCGGGTTCCGGTACGCCACTGCTTTCGGCAATCTCGTCAGTTTTCGGCAGAAACGCGATGGCAAGGATGAATACATTGAAGGCTGGAGCGAACGTATGGAATATGACGGCAAGGCGGACAAGGTGCAACTTTTTAAGAAAGCGCGCTTGAAGCGGGGGCAGGACGAGGTAGAGGGAGACTACATTTCCTACGATGCGGTCAGCGAGTTCTTTCAAGTAACGGGTGGCAATGAAAAGACAGACACCCAAGCCAGTCCTGCCGGCAGGGTACGGATAGTGATCCAACCGAAGAACAAACAGGAGAATCCGGCGACCGGGAGTCAGTAGGAGCGCAATCCTACCCCGGCCCCGAGTTTTGAAGAAATGAGCGAATTTAAGGTTGATAACCTAAAAAAACATTATAAGTCACGTACCGTGGTGCAAGACGTATCGCTTTCCGTCGCCAGCGGTGAAGTGGTTGGTTTGCTCGGCCCCAATGGTGCGGGCAAGACTACCTGCTTTTACATGATGGTGGGATTGGTACCGTTGGATGGTGGCAGCATATACTTGGACGGGCACGATTTGAGTCAGATGCCGGTCCATCATCGTGCCCGTCTGGGCCTGAGTTACCTGCCGCAGGATGCGTCAATCTTCCGACGGCTTTCTGTGGCGGACAATATTTCTGCAGTGCTGGAATTGCAGGATTACGACTCTTATGAAATGCAGCAGCACCTTGATGATTTGCTGCATGATTTACACATCAGTCACTTGCGCGACAACTCTGCCATTAGTTTGTCCGGGGGTGAGCGCCGTCGTGTAGAAATCGCCCGAGCACTGGCAACACAGCCTCGCTTCATCCTGCTGGACGAACCATTCGCGGGTGTGGATCCTATTGCTGTGCTGGACATCCAGAAAATCATTCACTTCCTCAAGGAACGCGATATCGGTGTGCTCATTACCGACCACAATGTTAGAGAGACATTAGGAATCTGTGATCATGCCTACATTATCAACCAGGGCGCTGTACTGGCCAGCGGCAAACCTGATGAAATCATTTATAATGAGAACGTAAGAAAGGTGTACTTGGGAGAACATTTCCAGCTGTGAAAATAAGGATTCGATCTGCTCGAATCTGTGGTTGTCCGTTGTTTCTCCAAAATTATGAGACCTACCCTCCAGCTCAAGCTATCGCAACACCTGATACTCACCCCGCAGCTGCAACAATCCATACGGTTGCTGCAACTTTCGACGCTTGAGATGAATCAGGAGATAGAGCGCATGGCGCAGGAGAACCCCCTGCTGGAACTTGATGATAGCGCTGAATATCAGGGCTTCCAGCCTGATAATCCGTCGCCGTTGCCAGCGGCAGAGTTGTCGGAATCGCAGGGTGAGTCCATGGTAAATACACCTGCTGCCGAGGATGACGCCGAGACGAAAACAAACCAGATCGACGAGCCAGATTGGTTTGAGGGCGACGGCGGTACTCGCGGCGCGCGCGATGACGATGATGAACATGAATTCCCGCAACAAGCAGCCGAACCCATCAGCCTGCGTGAGCATCTCAATCTGCAGATCAGTCTTAGTCAGGTCACCGAGCGTGATAGAAGGATCGCAGGCTTGCTGATAGATGGTCTGGATGACGATGGTTATCTCACTCAGGATCTGGAAGAACTTGTCAGCCTGCTGCCGCCAGAACTTGAAATAGACCTCGATGATTTGCACATCGCGCTCGAATATTTGCAACATCTGGACCCGCCAGGTGTCGGCGCCCGTAACCTGGGGGAATGTCTGGCGCTGCAACTGCGTGCCCTGCCGGAGGATACGCCCTACCGCGATCAGGCACTGTTGCTGGTAACCAGTCATCTGGAAAGTCTGGCATCACGGGATTTCCGCCTGATCAAGAAATCATTGCATTGCGATGATGACTGCCTGCGCTCAATCCAGCATCTGGTCACTCACCTTAATCCCAGGCCTGGTTCTATTTTCAGCACTACGGTGGCTCGCTATATTGTGCCTGATGTGATTGTGATCAAATCCGATGGTGCCTGGGTAGCCAACCTTAATCCGGAAGCGATGCCGCGCCTTGGAATCAATCGCTACTATGCTTCCATCTTGAAGCAAAGTCATGATGATTCGGCACAACGGCTAAACAGTCAACTGCAGGAAGCCAAGTGGCTCATCAAGAATGTGAAACAGCGCTTCGACACCATCCTGAAGGTATCTTGCGCCATAGTCGAACGCCAGCGGCAATTCTTCGAACACGGCGCGGTCGCCATGCGCCCGCTAGTGCTGCGGGAAATAGCAGATACTCTGGATTTGCATGAATCCACCGTTTCTCGCGTGACTACGCAGAAATTCATGCGCACACCGCGCGGCATATTCGAACTGAAGTATTTTTTCGGCAGCCATGTCGCGACTGACACCGGCGGCGCTTGCTCTGCTACAGCGATTCGTGCTCTGATCAAGCAGTTCGTACATGGTGAGAATGTGAAGAAACCGCTAAGTGACAGCCAGATTTCTGAAATTCTTGGACAGCAGGGCATCGTGGTTGCCCGGCGCACGGTTGCGAAATACCGTGAGTCCATGCAGATTCCACCAGTTAGTCTTCGTAAATCGTTTTAACCCAAGCCAAGGAGGCATGATGAATCTCAACCTTACCGGTCACCATGTGGAAATCACCCCAGCCATGCGTGATTACGTTACTTCCAAGATGGACAAGATCAGGCGCCATTTTGATCACGTCATTGATGTCAGCGTGATTCTGTCGGTGGAAAAACTTAAGCAGAAGGCCGAGGCCAACGTACACGTACGCGGCAAAGATATTTTTGTCGAAACTGACAGCGCTGACATGTATGCTTCCATTGACAGTCTGGTGGACAAGCTCGACCGGCAGATACTCAAGCACAAGGAAAAAAATGCGGATCGCCGTAATAGTGCTGTGCCGTTAAAGGATGATGAATCGTAGCAGTTGGAATAGTTGAGCGTAGAGGCGAAAGCCAGTCTATTGCTGTCATTCGACGGTCTTGATTGAATTAACCGAACCCCAATTTATCTTTTATGAATCTCATCGCACAGCTCCTTCCCCCGTCTAACGTTATTGTAGAATTGGATGCCGCCAGCAAGAAGCGTGTATTCGAGCAGGTTGGATTATTTTTTGAAAACACTCTGCACATCGCACGCAGCCAAGTGTTTGATAGCCTGTTTGCGCGCGAAAAACTGGGTTCTACCGGCCTCGGTCAAGGTGTGGCAATTCCGCATGGCAGAATTAAAGGGCTGCGCGATGCCGCTGCAGCGTTTATCCGCATGAAGGAGCCGATTCCGTTCGACGCGCCGGATGGCAAGCCAGTCAGTTTGATCTGCATCCTGCTGGTTCCGGAAAAGGCCACTGATCAGCACCTGCAGATTCTGAGCGAGCTGGCACAAATGTTCAGCGACAAGAGTTTCCGTGAAAGTCTGCTGACCGGTAAGGATGCGACGGAAGTCTATCAACTCATTTCCAACTGGACGCCAAATGCCCCAGATCAGCATCGCACAGCTGTTTGAGGATAAACAGGAGAAACTGGATCTGACCTGGGAAGCGGGCAGGGAGGGTAGCGATAGACAACTCGACGACGATACCATCGCTCAGTCTGCCCACGGGGTAGTCGGCCATCTCAATTTCATTCACCCCAACTGGGTGCAGGTATTGAGTGACATCGAAACTGATTATCTCAACCAGCTTGATCCTGTGTCCTTGCAGCAGAATATGCAGCAACTTGCCCAAAGCAGTACAGCGTGTGTCATTGTCGCAGGCGGCGAATCTGTACCCGCCTCGCTACGCGCATTGGCCGATGCCACTCGTATTCCTTTACTGCGTTCGCCGTATTCCAGTCTGGAAGTAATCTGGCTGTTGCGCACCTACCTGGGACGCGTGCTGGCGCCACCAACTACTCTGCATGGCGTACTTCTGGATGTGCTAGGGATGGGAGTGATGATTACCGGTGAGAGTGGCGTCGGCAAGAGTGAATTGGCGCTGGAACTGGTGAGTCGCGGCCACGGCCTGGTGGCAGATGATGTGGTGGAGCTCCGCCGCATTGCACCCGAAACCCTGGAAGGGCGTTGCCCACCGATGTTGCGTGATTTTCTTGAGGTGCGCGGACTGGGGGTGCTGAACATTCGGACCATTTTTGGTGAGACTGCAGTGCGCCGGCGGAAAAGCATGAAGCTGATTGTGCATTTGCTAAAACCCGGTAGTGCAGATCCTAATTCGCTGGAGCGGCTGCCAATCAACGATGTCAACGAAAGTGTTATGGGCGTTAATATCCGCAAGGTCATCATCCCGGTTATCGCGGGACGTAACCTGGCAGTGCTGGTAGAAGCAGCGGTACGGAATTACGTTTTACAGCTACGCGGCATCGATAGCACTAAAGAATTTCTTGCGCGACACGAGCAAGAAATGGGGAATGAGGGAGGATAAGTAAAGGTGTGAAGATAAAACATAACTTGTATAGGGCGAGGAATTGAAGGTGTTTTTGCCATTTTACGTGCGTTGGCGAAATATTTTTTATAATAAAAGTTTAGTGAAAATATTTTCACAATTGCTTGACCAAGCCCAAATGGCTTGATATAAAAGCAGTTGCAGGGTTTTCCTGTAACTTTCTTACCAATAACGAAAGGGGAATTACGTGAATAAATCTGAACTCATTGATGCCATCGCTAAATCTGCCGACATCTCGAAGGCTTCCGCAGGTAATGCATTGGACGGGACATTGTCCGCGATTAAAGCCGCTCTTAAAAAAGGACAAAGTGTTACCTTGGTCGGATTTGGAACTTTCAAAGTGGGCAAGCGCGCAGCCCGCACCGGCCGCAATCCGCGTACTGGTGCAGCAATCAAAATCAAAGCAGCCAAGGTTCCAAAATTCAGCCCTGGCAAGGCACTCAAGGATGCAGTAAACTAGCGCCTTTTCCGGAGTAGGGTGCTTAGCTCAGTTGGTAGAGCGTCGCCCTTACAAGGCGAATGTCGGCGGTTCGACCCCGTCAGCACCCACCAGCCGTTATTCCACAGGTTTCGGGAGTGGTAGTTCAGTTGGTTAGAATACCGGCCTGTCACGCCGGGGGTCGCGGGTTCGAGTCCCGTCCACTCCGCCAAATTTTGCGCTAAACCAGGGCGAACGCAAGTTCGCCCTTTTTATTCGTTCCCTGGATTTCGACAGTGTTTGATTTTGTTCATAAAAAGAAACGGGTAGTGCAGTTCATTCTGGTGCTGGCGACCTTGCCATTCCTGTTCTGGGGGGTTGAGTCGTATCGCAGTGATGGTGAGGATCAGATCGCGTTGGTGGCTGGCGAAAAGATTCAGCGCCAGGAACTCGACCAGGCGATGCGCAACCAGCAGGAAAGCATGCGCGGCACCGGAGAGGATGCTCCGGACAACCCGGAAGTGCGGTCCGCAGTGCTGGACAGATTGATTCAGCAGCGCTTGCTGAAGCAGGAGGCAGCGCGCATTGGCTTGACTGTGCTGGACCCACAGTTGGTGGACGTGATCCAGGGCATTGGGGCATTCCAGCAGGATGGTGCGTTTTCCAATAAGCGCTATGAAGAGCTCCTGCGTGAACAAGGGATGACCCCAGTGATGTTTGAAGCACGTGTGCGTCAGGAG
The DNA here is from genome assembly GCA_043721435.1 of Nitrosospira sp. GTDB lineage: Bacteria > Pseudomonadota > Gammaproteobacteria > Burkholderiales > Nitrosomonadaceae > VFJL01. The sequence continues at coordinate 15,079 of JAYSQR010000019.1, forward strand.
ATGCAGCAACAGCAACTGATTGATGCCTATACCAGGAATGGCTTTGTTCCGGACGTCGTGGCGGAGAGAGTCATGCGCTTGAGCGAGGAGCAACGTGAAGTCAGCTTGGCCCGAATCCAGCCGGAGCAATTCCTGGCACAGATGAGGCCGGATGATGCCGCCATCAAGTCCTATTACGAACGTCACCAGGCCGAGTTTCAGGTGTCAGAACAGGTGCGTGTCGAGTATCTGGTGTTGTCACTGGATGATCTGGCCAAACAAATGCAGGTGAGTGCCGACGAAACCAGGAAGTATTTCGAAGAGCACAAGGATGGGTTTGGCCAGCCGGAAGAGCGCCAGGCCAGCCATATTCTGATAAGTGTGCCCGCCACCGCATCCGACGCGGACAAAGCCGCAGCGCGTGCCAAGGCGGAACAGTTGCTGGCACAGGTCAAACAGGCACCGCAAAGCTTCGCTGATCTCGCCAGACAGCATTCTCAGGACCCCGGCTCGGCGGCCAAGGGCGGCGATCTTGGTTTCTTCGGGCGCGGCATGATGGTCAAGACTTTCGAGGATGCAGTTTTTCAGATGGGGCTGGAAGAAATTCGCGGGCCGATCCAGACAGACTTCGGTTTTCACATCATCAAGCTCTCTGCGATAAAAGCCGGCAAGGCAGTAAGTTTTGACGAAGTAAAAAACCAGGTTGAGCAGGAACTGAAGAAACAGAAAGCCGAGAAGACGTTTGGCGAGATGGCTGAAGGCTTCGGCAACATGGTGTATGAGCAGAGTGACAGCCTGCAGCCGGCTGCAGAGAAATTTGGGTTATCCATCCGCCAGAGTGATTGGATCAGCAGGAAAGGGGGCGAGCTCCCCTACTTGACCAATGGCAGACTGTTGCAAGCAATATTCTCAGAAGAGGCGATCAAGAACAAGCGTAACACCGAGGCGGTCGAAGTCACACCCAATACCCTGGTTGTGGCGAGAGTGCTGAATCACAGGCCGGCAGCCATGCGTTCTCTAGCAGCGGCGAAAGATGAAATTACCATGCTCGTGATCCGTCAGCAAGCGGCTGAGGCGGCTGTCAAGGAAGGCAGAGAAAAGCTCGCGCGGTTGCAGAAAGGCGAAAACGGCATAGTTGCGTGGGGTCCGGTGCAGCAGGTTTCCCGCCAGCAACCGCAAGGCATGGACAATGAAACTCTGCGCGCAATTTTCAAAGCAGGATCAACTGGATTGCCGTCCTATACTGGAGTAGTCAATCCTCAAGGCGGCTTTACTCTGCTTCGTATTAGCCGTGTAACTGAATCAGCGCCTGCGGATGGGGCTAAGCGCAAGGCTTTTGGCATGCAGTTGCAACAGTTACTTACCCAGGAAGAGCTCGCAGCTACTCTTGCGGGGATCAGGCAACGATCCGACGTGACGGTAAAAAAATAGAGCTTGAGAATGCAGCAGTGAAGCTGAACGAGTTATTCCAGTTATGGTTCGCTGATGTCGAAAGCGACCGTATTGAATCCGGCATCGACATAGGTAATTTCTCCGGTAATCCCGCTGGCCAGATCGCTGCACAAGAAGGCCGCAACATTACCGACTTCCCCAATGGAAACATTACGCCGTAACGGCGCAACTTTCTCGGTATAGCTCAGCAGCTTGCCGAAATTGCCGATACCCGCTGCCGCCAGGGTTTTGATCGGGCCGGCTGAAATTGCATTGACGCGTATTCCTTTGGGACCAAGACTGGATGCCATGAAGCGCACGTTGGCTTCAAGGCTTGCCTTGGCCAGTCCCATTACGTTGTAATTTGGCATGACCCGCGCCGCACCCAGATAGGTGAGTGTCAGCAGTGCAGCATTTCTGCCCTGCATCAGCGGCATCCCGGCTTTTGCCAGCGCAGCGAAGCTGTAGGAGCTGACATCATGGGCAATGCGGAAAGCTTCGCGATTTACGCTTTCCAGGTAGTCCCCGCTCAATGCTTCGCGCGGGGCGAAAGCGACGGAGTGCACAATGCCATCGAGACCGTCCCAGTGTTTCCCCAGATCGTCGAAGCATTGGCTGATTTCGCTGTCGCTCGCGACATCGCAGGAAAACAGCAAATCACTGCCGAATTCGGCAGCAAGTTTCCCAACCCGCTCGCGTACTCCCTCTCCTTGATAAGTGAAAGCAAGTTGCGCGCCTTCGCGTTGCATTGCTTTGGCGATGCCGTAAGCGATGGAACGATTGCTGAGCAGTCCGGCGATGAGAATGCGTTTATCGGCGAGAAATCCCACGTTATATCCTTATGACGGTTGAGGAGTCCGGCAAATTATAGCCCAAGGCCTGCCGGATCTGAAGAATCATGGGAAGATAGATCAAGGCCGTGGGTTTTACACCCACCCTGTGCCCGGCATTTACGCTAAACTACCAAGCCAATGAAGGCTTTGTTCAAATACCTGCTGGCGCCGCTTGTGGCTTTGCTGTCCGCCTGTGGCGGCAATCCCTGGAATAGTCCCTATCCCGCCACCGATGCGGGAAAAAATATTCTCTATAGTGCGTTTGCCGAACGTCCCAAACACCTTGATCCGGTGCAGTCATACAGTTCCAATGAAATTCTGCTGACTGCGCAGATTTATGAACCACCGCTGCAATACCATTATCTGAAACGTCCGTATACGCTGATTCCGGCAACAGTGGCGAAAATGCCGGTGGCACAATATTTCGACCAGAACGGCGCGCAGTTGCCAGATGATGTTGATGCTGCGCAAATCGCTTATACGATTTATGAAATTTCCATTCGCCCTGGCATTCGCTATCAGCCGCATCCGGCATTCGCCAAAAATGAGCAGGGACAATTCCTTTATCACGATTTGACTGCCAAGGATTTGGCTGAGGTTTACAAGCTTGGCGATTTTTCCCGTACCGGCACACGCGAATTGACTGCCGAAGATTATGTATTCGAGATTAAGCGGCTGGCCCATCCCAGGCTGCATTCGCCGATTCTCGGCTTGATGTCGGACTACATTGTCGGTCTCAAGGAATATTCCGCGACCCTCAAGACGGCAGCAGAGGCGCAATCCGGGCAACAGGGCAGTGATGCTTATCTGGATTTGCACAACTATCCGCTGGAAGGCGCGCAGGTGGTGGATGCCCATACTTATCGCATCAAGATCAAGGGCAAGTACCCGCAGTTCATGTATTGGCTGGCGATGCCATTTTTCGCACCGATTCCGTGGGAGGCGGAGCGTTTTTATACCCAGAAAGGATTGGCAGAAAAGAACATTACGTTCGACTGGTATCCCGTTGGCACCGGGCCTTACATGCTCACCGAGAACGACCCCAACCGGATGATGATACTGGAGAAGAATCCGAATTTTCATGGCGAGACTTATCCGTCCGAAGGGATGCCAAAAGACGAACAGGCGGGTTTGCTGGCGGATGCGGGCAAACCATTGCCTTTCATCGACCGGGTGATATTCAGCCGTGACAAGGAAAGCATCCCGCGCTGGAACAAATTTCTGCAGGGTTACTATGATGCATCTGGAATCGGCTCCGACAGCTTCGATCAAGCTGTGCAACTGACGGGGCAGGGGGAAGCGACCGTGACTGAGGCGATGAAGGCGCAGGGCATCCGGCTGGAGACGGAGGTCGCGACTTCCACTTACTACATGGGTTTCAACATGCTGGACCCGGTAGTGGGCGGGCTTTCCAAGTCTGCCAGAAAATTGCGCCAAGCCATTTCCATTGCAGTGGATTACGAGGAGTACGTTTCAATCTTCGCCAATGGCCGCGGCATTCCGGCGCAGGGGCCGATTGCGCCGGGCATTTTCGGCCATCGCGACGGCAGGGAAGGGGTCAACCCGGTGGTGTATGACTGGTCGCATGAACGACCACAACGCAAACCGATTGCAGTTGCCAAGGCGTTGCTGGCCGAGGCGGGTTATCCCAACGGGATGGATGCCAAGACCGGCGCGCCGCTGGTGTTGTATTTCGATGTGACCTCCCGTGGCGCCGACGACAAATCCAGTCTCGACTGGATGCGCAAGCAATTCCAGAAACTCAACATTCAACTGGTGGTGCGCAGCACCGACTACAATCGTTTTCAGGACAAAATACGCAAGGGCAATGCACAGATTTTCGAGTGGGGCTGGAATGCCGATTATCCAGATCCGGAGAATTTTCTGATCCTGCTGAGCGGCGCGGAACGGAAGGTCGACAACGATGGCCAGAATGCTGCCAATTACAACAATCCCGAATACAACCGGCTGTTCGAGCGGATGAAGAACATGGAGGATAGCCCCGAGCGCCAGAAAATAATCGATCACATGATCGAGATCCTGCGGCACGACTCGCCCTGGTTATGGGGATATCATCCCAAGGATTATGGGTTGTACCACGCCTGGTACGGCAATGTGAAACCCAACAAGCTGTCGAACAACAACATCAAGTACTTCCGCATAGACGGCAGCCTGCGCGAACAGAAGCGGCGCGAATGGAATGAGCCGGTGCTGTGGCCTGCTGTGCTGGGATTGCTAGCGCTGGTGGCAAGCCTGGTTCCCGCAGTAATTGCATATCGCCGCAGGGAGCGGGGCACGGGCACAAGGCAAGCCTCGCCCGCTGCGCAGGAAGCGGGAACCGGCGATGCTTAATTACATCATTCGCCGCATGCTCTACGCCATCCCGATCCTGATCGGCGTGAATCTGATCACCTTCACCTTGTTCTTTGTCGTCAACACGCCCGACGACATGGCGCGGATGCAGCTGGGCATCAAGCGTGTCACTCCCGAGGCCATTGAAAAATGGAAGCATGAGCGGGGCTATGACAAGCCGCTGATGTTCAACGACAGCGAAGAAGGTACGGCGAAATTCACCCGCACCATTTTCTTCGAGAAGTCAGCGGCCATGTTCGCTTTTGATTTCGGGCGTGCCGACGACGGGCGTGACATTGCTCACGAAATCAAATCGCGCATGCTGCCGAGTCTTGCCATCGCGCTGCCGGTGTTCCTGCTGGGATTGATCGTCTACATCACCTTTGCGCTGGTGATGGCATTTTTTCGCGCCACCTATGTGGACTTCTGGGGGGTGGTGCTGTGCGTCGCACTGATGTCGATTTCCAGTCTGTTCTACATCATTGGCGGGCAATTTCTTATCAGCAAGCTCTGGCATCTGGTGCCCATTTCCGGCTATGGCGGCGGACTCGACGCAGGCAAGTTCCTGGTGCTGCCGGTCATCATCGGCGTGATCAGCAGCGCTGGCGCCAACACCCGCTGGTATCGCACCATTTTTCTGGAGGAAATGAGCAAGGATTATGTCCGCACCGCGCGTGCCAAGGGTTTGCCGGAAAGCATCGTGCTGTTCAGACATGTGCTCAGGAACGCCATGATCCCGATTCTCACCGGCGCGGTGGTGGTGATTCCATTGCTGTTCCTCGGCAGTCTCATCGCCGAATCGTTTTTCGGCATACCCGGATTGGGTAGCTACACCATCGACGCGATCAACTCGCAGGATTTTGCCGTAGTGCGTGCGATGGTGTTCCTGGGATCGCTGCTGTACATCATCGGACTGATCCTGACGGACATCTCCTATACGCTGGTAGACCCCCGGATAAGGCTGGAATGAGCATGCTTTTCAAACCCGTCATCCTCTGGACCGATGCGCTCATCTACTTGCTGGTGATGGTAGTACTTGCCTTTGTCTGGTATGTGCGGCGCAACGAGCACATGCTGGCGCCGTGGCGGCGGGTGGGGCATAGCGCGAGCGGCATGGCGGCACTCACGGTGCTGGTTTTCTTCATTGCGATCGGACTGCTCGACACGGTGCATTTCCGTCCCGCGGTCGAGAACAGCGGCAACAGCGAGAAAGTTTACAGTGTGGAAGTGCTGAGCCTGCTCGATGTCATTGCCGAACCATTGCGCACGCGCGTGGAAAAAACCTATTCGGCACCGTTTGCCGCGCACCTTTACGCCAGAGAGACCATCGAGTTGCCGGATGGCGGGCAGGTGAGGGAATTCCCGCGCCTGCAATTTGGTGGGGCGCATTTGCAGGATCCTGACGTACAACTTGCCGCTGATGTAGCTGAGCGGGCAGCGGCGGGTGCAGCACAGGGTTTCCTTGGCTGGTGCATGCTGGTGGTTTTGCTGGGTGCGTTATTGGCGCGCCGGGATAACGCAGGGTTTCTGCCTACGCTCTCCGCCATCCGGCGCGGCGCGACTGAAATTCCATGGAACGCGGTGCTGATCACGCTGGTGCTGATACTGTCACTGCTGGGCGCTGCGCTGGCGTTGTCCACCCACTACCATATATTCGGTACTGACAAGGTGGGACAGGACGTGTTCTATCAATCACTCAAGAGCATCCGCACCGGGCTGGTGATTGGCACGCTCACCACGCTGATGATGCTGCCGTTCGCGCTGCTGCTCGGCATCATGGCAGGGTATTTCCGCGGCTGGGTGGACGACGTGATTCAATACATTTACACCACGCTGAGTTCGATTCCCGGCGTGTTGCTGATCGCGGCCGCAGTATTGATGATGCAGGTATACATGGAGACTCACCCCGAACTGTTCGATACCATCGCCGCACGCGCCGATCTGCGTCTGCTGTTTCTTTGCATCATCCTTGGCGTCACCAGTTGGACCGGTTTGTGCCGCCTGCTGCGCGGTGAAACCTTGAAGCTGCGCGAGATGGAATATATTCAGGCGGCGCACGCGTTCGGCGTTTCCCACTGGCGCATCATTAGCCGCCACATTCTTCCCAATGTGATGCATATCGTGCTGATTGCCACGGTGATGGATTTCAGCGGACTGGTTCTGGCCGAAGCCGTGCTGTCTTATGTCGGCGTCGGCGTTGATCCTTCCATGATCAGTTTTGGCACCATGATCAATGCCGCACGCCTGGAAATGGCGCGCGAGCCGATGGTGTGGTGGGCGCTGCTCTCAGCTTTCGGCTTCATGTTCGCGCTGGTTCTGAGCGCCAATCTGTTTGCCGATGCAGTGCAGGATGCGTTCAATCCACGCGTGCGCACATGGTCGCTGAAAGCCGGAAAACTGCGGCGCACAGGACGCGAGAAAAACCCGGAAAGCAAGCCTGTTGCCGCTGCAGTCAAGGATTCCATCTCGCCATGAATCCGCTGCTGCAAATTGACAACCTTGAAACCATACTCCACACCGGTGCCACGCCGGTGCGGGCGGTAGACGGACTTACGTTGCAGATCATGCAGGGTGAAACCTTCGCGTTACTGGGGGAGTCCGGCTGCGGCAAATCCATGACGGCGCTGTCCGTGATGCGGCTGCTGCCGGAGGTGGGCGAAATTGTTGCAGGCTCGATCAGGATCGGCGGAGAGGATTTGCTGCTGCTGCCGGAAGCCGCCATGCGCAACGTGCGCGGCAAGCGCATCAGCATGATTTTTCAGGAACCGATGCTGAGCCTGAATCCGGTGATGACGGTGGCAGAACAGATTGGCGAGGTGCTGCAGCGGCATTTCAATTTGCGCGGGGCGGCGCAACAACCGCGCGTGCTGGAAATATTGAATCAGGTGGGGATACCCGACGCGGAACGGCGCATGGCCGAATATCCGTTCCAGTTTTCCGGCGGAATGAAACAGCGGGTGATGATCGCCATGGCGCTGGCCGGAGAACCAGAACTGCTGATCGCCGACGAACCCACCACTGCACTGGATGTCACCATCCAGGCCCAGGTACTCGATCTCATGCGTGATCTGCAGCAACGCAGCGGCATGGCGATCCTGCTGATTACGCACGATCTTGGTGTGGTGGCGGAAATGGCGCAGAAAGTGGCGGTGATGTATGCGGGCGAAATTGTTGAAACGGCAACGCGCGCAGAATTCTTCCGCAATCCTGCGCATCCTTATTCGCGCAAACTGTTTGCCTCGCTGCCGGGGAAAAGCAAGCGTGACCAGGGACTGGCGGTGATCAGCGGCAGCGTACCGCCGCTGTCGCGTGAATTCGTTGGTTGCCGTTTCGCCGACCGCTGCGATCACGCCTGGGATTTGTGCCGTACTACTGCACCGGGATGGAGTGCGGTGGTTATCGGTCATCAAGTGAGATGTCATCTTTTTGATCAGGATGCAGGATTGAAGATGCAGAACCCGGTTAGAGCAGCAGAAGCCGCCCCCCAGGGAACCCTCACTCCTCAATCTGCCATCTTCAATTCCGAATTGTTGCGCGTCACCGATCTTAAAGTCTACTTCCCGATACATAAGGGTCTGATGAAACGGGTGATAGGGTATGTCAAAGCGGTGGATGGGGTGTCGCTGACAATTGGGCGGGGCAAAACTCTGGCGCTGGTGGGTGAATCAGGTTGCGGCAAGACCACCGTGGGCAAGGGTATCCTGCAATTGATCGCACCCACTGCGGGGAGTGTGCGCTACGACGGCCTGGAGCTGGTGGGGCTCGAACGCAAGCAGTTGCGCGAGAAGCGCGCCGAGTTCCAGATCATATTCCAGGATCCGTATTCGTCGCTCAATCCGAGAATGCGTATTATCGACATTATTGAGGAAGGCATGAATGCGCTGAATGTCAGAGACAAAGCGAGCCGCGCTGAGCATCAGCCCTCGCTGCCAGCTGGGAAAGAAGTGGACGCACTGTTGCAGCGGGTAGGGCTGCCGCCAGAAACCAAATGGCGCTACCCGCATGAATTCTCCGGTGGCCAGCGTCAGCGTATCGCCATCGCCCGTGCGCTGGCGGTCAATCCCAGGCTGTTGATTTGCGACGAGCCCACCAGCGCGCTGGATGTATCGGTACAGGCACAGATTCTGAATTTGCTGAAGGAATTGCAGGTCAGTCTGGGGCTCGCGTATTTATTCATTACGCACAATATTTCGGTAGTGGAATACCTCGCCGATGAAGTAGCTGTGATGTACCTGGGGAGAATTGTAGAATGGGGTAGTGTGGATGAAGTGCTGGGCAATCCTAAACATCCCTATACTCAAGCGCTGTTGTCGGCGGTGCCGGTAATCGAACTTAATCCAAAACGTGAAGTCATGCGCCTGCATGGAGATTTACCCTCACCTGCCAACCCGCCGGCGGGTTGCCACTTTCATCCCCGCTGCCCCCACGCCATGCCGGTGTGCCGCGAGACTTATCCGGGGACCAGCAACTTCAGTTCAACCCATACAGCGCGGTGTTATCTTTATCCGCAGCAGCAGGATTCATCCGCCCCACAGGTGGAAAACACAGGAACTAACGCATGACGATTAGTCAGGAAGTAACACGGCGGCGTACCTTCGCCATCATCTCTCACCCGGACGCAGGCAAGACCACGCTCACCGAAAAGCTACTGCTGTTTGCCGGCGCCATCCACATCGCTGGCAGCGTCAAGTCGCGTAAGGCGAGCCGCCATGCTACCTCCGACTGGATGGAGATCGAGAAGCAGCGGGGTATTTCCGTGGCCAGTTCGGTAATGCAGATGGAATACCGCGGCTGCGTCATCAACCTGCTGGATACGCCGGGCCACCAGGATTTTTCCGAGGATACTTACCGCGTGTTGACCGCCGTAGATGCGGCGCTGATGGTGATCGATGCCGCCAATGGTGTGGAGGCCCAAACTCTGCGTCTGTTGGAAGTATGCCGCGCGCGTAACACCCCCATCATCACTTTCGTCAACAAAATGGATCGTGAAGTGCGTGAACCGCTCGACCTGATCGACGAGATCGAGCAGACGCTGCACATGGCGACAGTGCCTTTCGCCTGGCCGGTGGGAATGGGCCACCATTTTCACGGCGTATTTGACCTGAAGCGCGACAGCATGCGCGTGTTTCAACCGGGTGAGGATAAACTGGGCGACGATGATGAAATCATCACGGGGCTGGACAATCCGGCAATGACGGCACGCTTTGGCGAGAGTTTCACCCAGGCGCGGCAGGAAATCGAACTGATCCGCGGCGCCTCCGAGGAATTCGACCATGCGGCTTTTCTTGCCGGTCAGCAGACCCCGGTATTTTTCGGCTCTGCCATCAACAATTTCGGCATCCAGGAAGTGCTCGATGCACTGATCGATCTGGCACCGTCACCCGGACCGCGCAAAGCCATACAGCGCGTGGTGCAACCGGACGAGCCCAAATTTTCCGGCGTGGTATTCAAGATCCAGGCCAACATGAATCCGGCCCACCGCGACCGCATCGCTTTCGTGCGCATCTGCTCGGGGCGGTTCGAACGCGGCATGAACCTGCATGTGGTACGCAGCGGCAAGGACATCCGCCCCGGCAGCGTGGTGTCCTTTCTCTCGCAGCGGCGGGAACTGCTCGATGTCGCCTATCCGGGCGACATCATCGGCATTCCCAATCACGGCACCTTGCAACTGGGGGACACGCTGACGGAAGGCGAAGAGCTGCAGTTCACGGGCTTGCCGTTCTTTTCCCCCGAAATCTTCCAGACAGTCGAGCTTGCCGACCCCATGCGCGGCAAACAGCTCAAGCTGGGGCTTACTCAATTGGGTGAAGAAGGCGCGATCCAGGTGTTCCGGCCGCACGCCGGTGGCGCGCTGCTATTGGGTGCTGTCGGCACCCTGCAATTTGAAGTGGTGGCGCACCGGCTCAAGCACGAATACGGTGTGGACACCCGCCTCGCTTCTGCCAAGTACCAGATGGCGCGCTGGGTCACGGCTGATGATCCGCGCGAACTGAAACGGTTCATCGATACCAACGGACATCGTGTCGCCTACGATGCAGTCGATGCCCCCACCTTCCTGGCCTCGTTCGGCGCCGAGCTGAGTGTCGCCCAGGAAAGCTGGAAGCTGATTAACTTCCACCGACTGCGCGAGCATGCCGGACTGGTGTTCCAGACCCATATGGATGGGTGACAGGTCTCCTATTATTTTCCAGAGCAGTTTGTGAAACATTCAGGCTAAAGCTTATAATTCCCATATAGTTACTGCTTCCCGTCGAGGGGTCTCGACCTCGCTCGACGGGAGATCAAGATGCACCGCAGTCCAGTCCAACAAGGTTTATCCGCCGCCGTGAGCCGCCCCGACTGTGGACAATATTTGTGGGGCGGCAGATAAACGCTATTCGTTAGGTTTCTTGTGACCGAGGTGCTGGGCGTGACTGAAGAGATGCCAAAGCGCAAAGTGGGAACGTACCAGCTGGACGCAAATCAAATCAACGCGCGCCAGAAGAATTGCCTCGTCAATCAACTTGAGAAGTGGCACAAGGCCAAGGTGATCTTCCTCGAGATGTCCCATGTCGCATATAAAGAGGCTGGGTGGGGCAATTCCAGCAGAAGTATAAAAGCCGATGAATACACGTGGATGAGTACCAACGACTCTCTGGGTGTGGAGCATATGTACAGGAGGAAGATTGAAGAACTCATTTCCCCAAAGGGTGCCAAGAGCCAGAACCAAAAGAATGATGTCTGGATCGTCTTCACCGCTCAACGTAGCGGAGCTACATTAGTTACCGCCGACGGTGGGTCGCGGAGTCAGCCCGGGGGCATCTTAGGTAACGCGCAAGCCTTGGCTAAACTCGGAATACGGGTTCTGTCGGCTCAATCCGCAGTAGCGGAGATCGCTGGGCTAATCAACGAGCGTGACAATCTGGCACATCAAGTTGCCGCATGTACGGGAGTCCGCCTTCCTCGATGGGTTGGCAAGGATGGTTTCAAGAGAGCCGAAACCTAACTTTCGGTTCAACTGGACGCACAAAATGGGGGGCGTTGATGGGCTGGTTCGGAAAGAAGAAGGTCCCCTATCAAGACCTCGCGATTGAGGTGATAAACAAGGCCATGGCGATCAATCTCAAGGACGAGAAAGTCTTTGAGAATTACCATGCCAATAATCTTGAGGCCGTTATCGCCATCTTTTGGATGGTCGAGCGCTCGCTACATGGGCTCCCTCGCCCCAAATTGGAGAAAGCCGGATCTCACATCATGGACGAACTCCTCCAATGGCTCAGCGATGACTATTCGCGAGAAGAGATATCCCGCATTGTCATTCCGACATTCGATAGACGGTTGAACGAATACTCTGAACTGTTCGTTATCCAGTCAGGTGAGGAACCGCAGGCTCCGCTCATGCGTACTTTCAAGCGCATCGTTGAAAATGTTTTCGGTGAAGACGAAGCGCACATTGCCAGAATCATGGCCGCTATTCTCATTTGGTGGCAGCCCATCTCCGCCGAGGGTGCCAGCGTTACCGCTCTCGATGGCCAAGGTGAGGTAGCTTGGTGAAAATGCTGCCCAACTATCCGGTCAACTCGGACGCGCGCAAGCAAGCTTGCGTGCGCCAGTTACCGGCACGTTGGGCGGCTGATTGCTTGGTCGCGGTTTTCTAACAAGCAATAGGGGACACGGTTCTGCAGCAATCCTAAAACAACTTATCTGATTCAATTATCAGCACTTTGTGCGGTCGCCCAGACTGACCGGGCGCGGCATGGTTTATCTCCGATCAGATAATCACAGCGTCACGTGCGAATTGGGTGACCTATCCAGCTAAGCAAGCGCAGAGCGCATTCCATGCACTAAAGCAAGCGATTAACGTTGGCTTCCGCTTGATTTTATTGGACTGGTCTATATACTGGTCTACATTAATTTACATTGCGGGGGAAAACCATGAAGATCGAAATTGGTTCATATGAGGCGAAAACCAAGCTGCCTGAATTGCTGAGACAGGTAAAAACCGGCAAGAGCTTTACCATCACCAATCGCGGGGAAGCCATTGCGGATTTGGTGCCCAGCGTGGGTGCGAAGGCGAAGGACAAGGTTGCGGCAGCAGAAAGGCTTAAAGCGTTCATGCTGGCTAATCCGGTGCGTGGTGTAAATATCAAGGCTCTCATTGAGGAAGGGCGCGCGTGAGCTTCGTCCTCGATAACTCGGTGACCATGCGTTGGTTCTTTGGTGACGGCAAACCACAACAACTTGCCTATGCGGGCAAGGTGCTTGATGCGATGAAGAATGCCAGTGCCCGCGTACCAGCGACATGGGGGCTTGAGGTGGCAAACGTCATCGCCAGGGCGGAAGCAAAAGGCTTGGTGACAGAAGCGCGCAGCGGGGTATTTCTTGAGATGCTGGAAGGTGTGGCTATCGAAGTAGACATGGCCACATTCTCACACGCGCTGTCACACACTCTTCAATTGGCGCGGCGATACAAATTATCCGCTTATGATGCCTCCTACCTTGAACTGGCGTTAAGGCTAGGCATACCGCTTGCCACGCTTGACGAAGATTTGCAGAAGGCTGCGAAAAAAGCAGGTGTGAAAAAGTTTGCTTGAAATTCTAAACGGAATTCATCGCCATCCGGCATCGGTGGTAAAGCATGGTGCGGCTCCCGCACAATTTTTTACGAGCAGCAAGCAAACGTAGGGTGCATTCCATGCACCCTACGACGGACCTTACGCACAATGCCGGTGGGAGTCGCCTATGCCATCTGGCCCGTTGTTAGTAGCGTGCTGATCACGCTGATCGCTTGGCTGGTGTTCGGACAAGCTCGATGTTCCCGCGCTCATCGGGCTGGGGCTGATCATTGCCGGTGTAGTTGTCGTGAATGTGCTCTCCAGGTCGATCATCCATTAGTCATTCAACATAGAAAAGGAGACAGTCCATGCCATCAAAGGATGCCGGGAAACCAGCCAAAAAACTCCTCTCTGTCCAGCGTAATGCGGCTCATCACTGGGTCGGCGACGGTTTTCCAGTGCGCACGCTTCTTGCCTATTCGGAACTGGGGCCGCTCATCAGTCCTTTCCTGCTGCTGGATTATGCCGGCCCGATGGAATTTCCGCCGACGCAGCAACGCCTGGGAGTCGGGGAGCACCCGCACCGCGGCTTCGAGACAGTGACCATCGTTTATGCGGGTGAGGTGGAGCATCGTGACAGTTCCGGTGGCGGTGGCCGCATCGGCCCCGGCGATGTGCAGTGGATGACTGCTGCATCCGGGGTGGTGCATGAAGAATTGCATGGGCGCGATTTTGCGCGGCGTGGCGGCATACTGGAGATGGTGCAGTTGTGGGTCAATTTGCCCGCCCGGGACAAGATGTCGCCACCGCATTATCAAAGCATTCCGAGTAGCCAGATTCCCACCGTGAATCTTCCCGGTGGCCACGGCAGCGTGCGCGTGATTGCAGGCGAATTCGGCGGGCTTGCCGGGCCAGCACGGACATTTACGCCCGTGCACGTATGGGATCTGCGGCTGGCAAGTGAGCAGTCATTCGATCTTGCCGTGCCGGACGGCTATCCGGTAGCGCTGGTGGTGCTCAAGGGTGCCGTGCGCGTGAACGTTGTTGAAACCATCAATGCGGCAGAGGCCGGGCTGTTCGACCGGGCGGGTGGACACATTTGCATCGACAGCGCACATGACGCCACAGCGCTGCTGCTCTGCGGCGAGCCGATCGATGAGCCGATCGCCGGCAGCGGCCCTTTCGTCATGAACACTGGCGAGGAGATTCGCCAAGCGATAGCGGACTACCAGAACGGCAGGATGGGGCATCTGCCTCCACGCGGCTGATTCAGCGGTTCCTTAGCTCATGTAGTTGAATTTCATATCCTTCTGTCTGTATCATCACCCCATGCACCAACACTCTTCACCTCATTCTGGATTAGGCACTCTCGGCCACGCGTGTGTGAGGTCAGCCGCCAGTTGGTGGGGGATCATCCACTTTGGAGCCGTCGCGCTGGTTCTGGCGTTGTCGCCGTCGACCTATGATCGGGGGAACCGTGCCGCGATTATCCGGAATATCTACGCCAGCACCTGGCAGGTGTTGTTCTGGTTCACGGTGCTATGTGCGCTTATCAGCCTGGTATTGATCCGCATCGTTGTGGTTACTGCTTCCAGTTACGGTTTGTCCCAATATGCGCTGGAGATGGTGGTGCGAGTGCTGGTGCTGGAGCTGATTCCACTGGGCGCCGCCCTTTTTGTGGTGCTGCGCTCGGGCATGCTGACCAATACCGGATCGACGGCCAGTCTCCTGCATATCGAGCATGTTCCGCGCATGATTGCCATTGCATTCTCGGTGGCGACACTGGCCGCAGTGAGCAGCGTGGTGGCGCTGGTGTTGGCCTACCTGGTGGTTTACGGTTTGTCGCCATGGGGTCTGGCTGAGTATACGCACATGGTCGGGCGTGTATTCGATCCGGTCGTCACCGTTACCTTTGTCCTCAAGACAGTGTGGTTCAGCCTGGCGGTTGCGGTGATTCCGCTCGCTTCGGCGCTGCAGGCGCAGCACGAAACTGCCAGGGAATCGAACCCCGTGTCGCAAGGTACGGTACGATTGTTTCTGGTACTGGTGTTGATTGAAGGGGTCTCTTTGGCGGTCAAGTACATTTAAGGCCCCCTTAAAGCGGATAATGTAAAACATATGCACCCCGAATCCCAATTGCAATCAGTACCGCCACCACCCAACCTCGAGTTCAAGGTTGCGCTGCTGCTGATTCTGATGGCGGTGCTGGTGTTCGGTTCACTGGCGTATGTGATGTATGCACGCGGGGTATTCGAAAGCACCCAGCGGGTGGTATTGGTCGCGGATGATTCCGAAGGCGTGATCGTCGGCATGGATTTGACGTTCTCGGGTTTTCCGATAGGGCGTGTGCAGCGCGTCGAGCTGGCCGACGACGGCAAAGCTCGCATCGTGATCGAGGTGGCGCGTGAGGATGCCAAGTGGTTGCGTACCAGCAGCGTTTTCACCATGGAACGTAGCGTGGTGGGCGGTACCCACTTGCGCGCGTTCACCGGGGCACTGACAGATCCGCCGCTGCCAGATGGCGCTGCGCGCACGGTATTGAGTGGTGACGCCACCGCAGAAATTCAACAACTCGTGAGCACTATACGCGCCCTGGTCGAGAATCTGCAGAACATGACCAAGTCAGGCTCCAGCCTGAACATGAGTCTGGATAACGTGCAGGCCGTAACACAAAACCTTAAGGGTCCGTACGGTGCGCTAGGCTTTGTACTGGGCAGTGATGCGAATGCGAAAAAGGTTATCGCTACCCTAGATCAGTCACAGGCTGCCATGGTCCAGGTCAACGCAATTCTGGGTGACGTACGGACTAGCCTTAAGAGCGTCGATGCCGTGCTGGCCGAAGCACAGGCTATTGGGGCCAACGCTCGGGTAGCCACCACCGACCTGGGTGCTTTGCGGGAACAGGTGGAAATGAGTCTGCGCAAGGTGGAGCATCTGGTGGACGAAATTAATCGTAAATGGCCGTTGGCGCGTGACACGGAGCTTAAATTGCCATGAGACTGCTCTGGGTGATGGTAATCATCGGACTTGCCGGGTGCGCCAGCAGTCCAGTGCCACCAGACTGGCAGCTCAACGCGCATGGTTCGCTCAAAAACTCAGTCACGGCTTATCTGGTGGGAAACTCCAAGCTGGCCGCTGTAGAGTTTTCCCGTGTGCGTGCGGAGATTGCCAGCACCGGGCGCGCTGACTTGCTGGCGCGTGCCGAACTGGCGCGCTGTGCAACCCAGGTAGCCAGTCTTGAATTCAACAACTGTGAATCATTTCAGGCGCTGGCCAAGGATGCTGCCGCTGAGGAACGCGCTTATGCCGACTACCTGGCAGGGCGCTGGACGGGACTGAACACGGCGCTGCTGCCTGTGCAACATCGCGCAGTGGTTGCCGGTACGGGTGCGACGATCAATACCATCGAAGATCCGCTGGCGCGGCTGGTCGCGGCTGGAACATTGTTGCAGGCGGGCCGCCTGACACCCGATGCCATTGCCATTGCCATCCAGACCGCCTCCGACCAGGGATGGCGCCGCCCGCTGCTTGCATGGCTGGGTATTGCGGCCCGTCGTGCAGAACAATTGAATGATAAAGAAGAAGTCTCACGCCTTCAGCGGCGCATCGATCTGATCTCGGGCGTTGGAATGCCCGTCCGCTGAATCTAATCTCATTCGCCGTTACTTCAGGGTTAAGAATAACCGGTGGCAGCATCAATCCTAATTTCCGTCATGGACAATCTCGGTAATGAGAAAGAAAGTAAATAATTACATTTCCAGCATTGCCCCCAAGTTTTCTATAGAACTTTTGCAGGCGTTTCTTCCTACCCTGCTGTTGATTCTGATTGGCATGTTCCTGATTTACCAATATGTCGATCCCGCGCCACCTGAAAAGATTGCAATGTCCGTCAGTATGGAAGAAGGCAACTACAAAGCTTACGCCACGATTTATCAGGTACTCCTGGAAGAGAGCGGAATAAACCTTGAGCTGCATGCGTCAAAAGGTGTTATTGACGACATCAGAAAATTGAAGAATCCTGATTCCAATGTCGAGATGGCTTTCATACAGGATGGGGTCGCGAGTGCCGAAGGATCAGAAAATCTGGTATCGCTGGGTAGTTTGTATTACGAACCGGTTTGGATTTTCTGCCGCTGTAAAAAGGAGATAACTCACTTATCAGATTTGAAAGGTCACAAAATCGCTGTCGGTAAGGACGGAAGCGGGACTGGATCCCTGGCAATGACCCTGCTGAATTCCAGCGGGGTCAATGCTGACAACACCCAGCTTGTTTCCATCGGCAATCAGGGGGCTGCTGCTGCGCTGCGTAAAGGCGAGATTGATGCGGCAATTTTTGTGGACACACCCGAGTCGGCATTAATCCGTGAGATTTCCCGAGATCCTTCCCTGCGTCTGGTAAGCCTGGATCAGGCAGAGGCCTATACCAGACAGTTTCCCTACTTGCATCATCTCATCTTACCGGAAGGTTCTCTGGATATAGAGAACAATATTCCCGCGCGTGATGTGCATTTACTTGCACCCACCGCAGTGCTGGTGGTTCGTAACGATGTCCATCCAGCGCTAGTTTACCTGATGCTTAAAATAGTCTCGAAGATACATGGTGGCGCAGGACTTCTGAATAAGAAAGGTGAATTTCCCGCCAGCCTGGATTCTGATTTTCCTCTGAGCGCACAGGCCGAGAATTACTATCAGAACGGTCTGCCATTCCTGGATAAGTACCTGCCGTTCTGGGCGGCTACTTTTGTCAACCGGATGCTGATTGTTTTGATACCTTTGCTGGCTTTACTCATTCCGCTGACAAAGATCATTCCCGTAATCTATATCCGGCTGGTAAAGATGAAACTATTCAGGTACTACGGTGAACTGCGTTTTCTGGAAACCCAGATCCAGGCCGACACCGACAAACAGGAATTTAAAAAATACCTGGCCGAACTCGGTAATATTGAAGACAAGGTAAATGGGCTGCGATTGCCGGTCTCGTTCTCTCAGCATTTATATGAATTGAGAGGGCATATTGAACTGGTACGAACCAAGCTTGAGCGATTGAGCAAGGACTAATTGAGGTGACGCTTAGCGTCCGTATTTGTTGGCTTCAGCCAATATCACACTGTTTTTCTTTGCCGGGATGGCAGGTTTCTTTGGGGTGGCTTTAGCGAGACGGGTTTTCCCGGACGTAATTTGCTTGAGTACCAGTTTCTGGCCGATGGCCAGACGCTCGGTACGACTGTTCCATGACTGGATTTGCACCACGTTGACGCCATGACGCATGGCGATGGTGGAGAGCGTATCGCCTTTTTTGACGGTATAGACCAGACTGCGTTCGAGTATTTTCGGTGCGACGGGCTGGTTGCGCATGGCAGAGATGTCCATACCAACACTGCTACCGTTAAGCGGCACCAGTAAAGTCTGGCCCGGCGCAATCTTGCCATGCCTTGCAATGCCGTTGACTTCCCTCAGCCGCGCTACGCTGATGCCATGTCGTGCCGAGATTCTATCGGCAGTTTCTCCACTCTTCGCCTGATAGGCTTGCCATGACACCAGCGGTTTGCCGTGATTTTCCAGGTTGGCCATAAAGGTTTCCACCTTGTCCACCGGCAGTAACAGGGTGCGCGAACCATTGACATTAATGACTGGCCGATTGTGGGCGGGATTGAGTGCGTTGAATTCGTCCACGGAAATGTCCGCAAGATTTGCCGCCAGTTTTACATCGATATGCTGAGTGGTTGCAATCTGTTCAAAATAAGGCTGATTGGGGATGGATTCAAGCACGATGCCGAAGGCCGCCGGATTGGAGATGATATTTTTCATTGCGATCAGCTTGGGGACATAGTGCTGGGTTTCAGATGGCATTCTGATGCTGCGGAAATCCGTCGGCAAGCCATTGTTACGGTTCCTGGTGAGTGACCGCCCCACTGCGCCTTCACCCCAATTATACGAAGCCAGCGCCAGCTCCCAATCGCCGAACATGCGGTGGAGGTTCTGCAAATAATCCAGTGCGGCGCTGGTGGCTGCGACAATGTCGCGCCGGTCATCGTGCCACCAGTTCTGTTGCAGACCGTAGTTTTTGCCGGTGGAGGGGATGAACTGCCAGATGCCGGAGGCATGGCTGCGGGAATAGGCGGTGGGATTGAAGGCGCTTTCAATAATCGGCAGCAGCGCGATTTCGGTGGGCATGCCG
>JAYSQR010000020.1:0-33929 GCA_043721435.1 Nitrosospira sp.
CGATCATGTTTTCGTCCATCTTTCTTCATGCGCAATTCGACTCGTCAGCATGCAATTAAGTTCCCAATATGTAGACCTTATTTCTGACTGATGAGTAAACTGGGGGAAATCTCGACAATGTCGCGCTTGAGGCCACGAAAACCATCGGCATGCTCTATGTCTGCAATTACACGTCCAGCAACACGCTTGCCAATCGGACCGGTTAGGTCGAGATAACCATGGCGCGTCCCAAAACTGCCAAGAAGAGTCCCCATGGATAAGCCGAATTTATCTTGCGGTTTTTGGGTGATCATATTGATACTGCCACCGGGGTTGCCTGCACCAAATAGCGCAGAGCCGGGACCTTTCAGCACCTCGATCCGGTCAACATCGTACATGGTACGATAATAGCCGTTTTGCGCGGTCCCATCGGGCATCCCGTCACGTAAAAAACTCAACTGTAAACCACGCGAGTTAAAGCTATTGGCAAAGCCATAACCACCACCCTGTTGAGGCTGAATGCTGCTGACGTTGCGCATCGCGTCGTTCATGCTATATGCGGCCTGCTCGCGCAGTATGGCAGTCGGCACTACAGCAATGCTGGCAGGAATATCCCGTAGCGGTGTATCCGTCTTGCTCCCCGTCCTCGCTATATCGTCTGGAGATCCTGGCCGCACCCGGCTGGCCATGGCCTTTACTTCATTAAGAATTATCGGTGCATGGTCCCTAACCAGTGGTGCCGTGCTCGATTGCGCGGTCACGACTGCGGCTTCCTTAAGTTGTTTCGTTTTTTGCTGCGCAGTCTCTTGCGCGTGAGCGGAACACGCCAAGGGAATCATCAACACAGCCAGCAGTTTCTTGTTCATATTCGTACAGCCTCCAGAACAGTTGCAAAAGGTTCATGGCTGGCTGGCTTGAGAAGCTGGCTGGCGTGGCGGGTCGTTTATTTAGTTAGTTGTCGTTTTGCGCACGTTCCTGAATCCTGGCGGGATGCTCGGGTGTCAACCACCCGGAGACAGGCGGCTTCATGATAGTGATAGGGTTTGGAGCATGAGGACGAGAGAAGCGGTGAGGGTCGTGCCGATCAAGCCCGCTGCCACAAGCCGGGGGCCATGCAAACGGCTCCACAGCAGAGTGCCGGTGATCGCCAGAATCAGCAGACCCCCTGCCAGGGTGTCGGTGAGCAATATCCAGGCGTTGGACATGCCACTTCCCTTGTGCAGGTTGGCGAGAGTCGCCCATACATTGGCATTTTTTTGTTCAATATGCGCGTCTGCGTCGCCCTTCCAATATTCCGCATTCACACTGAGGTTGGGGGTGATCAGCGTGACGCGCCAGTTTTCTGGTTGTTCTATCAGGCCGCCGCCCCAGGGAACCGGGGTGGCGGGTTTTTTCTGGATACGGGACTTGGCATCAGGCAGTTTGAATTCTGCGCGCAGCCAAGTTTCCAGCGCTTCGGGCGATTGCAGGCTGACGGCAGGCGGGGTGAGCGTCTGGCGGGTTTCCTGCTGCATGGCGAGCGGGATTTTCATCTCGCTGCGATGATTGAGCAGAATGCCTGATACGCCAAACAGCAAACCCAGCACCGCGCCCCACAACCCCATCCAGGCATGGGTACGGCGCAGCCAGACCAGAAAACGGCCACGCCGCATACCATGCGACAAGAACAGATAGCCGCGCGGCTCGGTGGTACGTGTACCGGATTGCAGGTCACTCATTTGTAAAGGCTAAGCGTGACAATGTGGATTTCGGTAGCGTAGGCCTTGCCCTCGAATTCTCCGGGGCTGTCTAGCTTGTGCCTTGCCTCAGCGACATAGAGGCCAGGTTCCGGCAGTGAAAAACTGGCTTCACCATTTTCGTCCGTGCGCAGGTGTTTTTGCCAGCCGCTGGGCGCGGTGATGACAATCTCAGTTTTGGCCAGGGGCTTGCCCATGAAACTTAAGCGCAATAGGTTTGTGCTGGGTTGTTGTATATCCAGCGGCAAGCTACCGCCTTTGCCGAGGCGCGCATAGAAAAAACGCTTTTGCGCAGGCGCGGGGTGTTCTGCCTGTGGTTCACGTACCGGTTGTTTGAGTGCCTGCACCAGTACCGCAGTGCCGCCGGGGAGAGCAAAGTGGTCGCCGTTGCGGTTGGCATTGACGGATCTTTCTGTGCCTGTGGCGTCAATCACGATCGCTATCGGCGCGATGATGCTGTCGAGTCTTCCTGGCGAAGTTTCACGCAGGTTCTCGTCGTATTCGCCGAAATAAAGCTTGCTGGCAGTAGTGTCGCCTTCCAGCCACAGTGAATGAGCGGCGGCATTAAGGCTGAGCAAACCGCTCATAATGGCGACGAGGATGGTTTGTGTGGATTTCATTAAAGTTTTCCTTTTCAGTATTTGATATCAAGGTGAGCTAAATGCTCACGGCGTACCCGGCAGGGCAGAGCGCGCCTGACCGGATTCATTGCAGTTTATTGTTCGTGTTTTTAGTGCATACAGCCTCCAGACACAGTTAAATGGTTCCTGGCTGGCTGGCTGGCTGGCGTCGCGGGTTACTTATTTGATGAGGATGAGTTTCTCGTTACGGGTAATATGCAGGCGGGATTCCGCCCCCTTATGCATGATAACCATCTCGTTACCGTCGCGGAACAGTTCGCTGCTTTATGGTCGCACGGTCGATGGCGATACGACGGCAGTTGCCGCCAAGTTGGGCTTTGGGTCAACATTCATGCCGTTATCCTGGCTGAAATTCATCATCGGCTTTCATTCTGTGTGATTGTTCGGGCCGGCTGCGCATGTAGCCCCGGGCAAAACCTGCGGTTACGGCGACGCGCATGTGGACAATGGTCTGTGCCGTTCGGGTTGCATCAGCGGAATCCGCTTGGGGGTGCGGCGATGATCATGAGCGGGCCGATGCGTACCCAAGTACCTATTCGGATGATCGGCTGGAACAAGCGTTTCGTGTTCATGATGGCGATCTCACGCTTGTGGTGTGGATTCGATGATGAGACCGAGCGGGAGATGGATGGGCTGGTGTCATTTTTCTGCCACTTCTTGCAATAGTTCGATGGCCTCCCCATGTAGGCTGATCCGGCCGGAAGACAGTTGTGCCAGCGCCATGGCGAAGCCAGAGACACCCGCGCCCTTGAACAACAGGCAGGGCTTGCCTGTGCGCTTGCAATGGCGCTTCAACTGGTAATAAGCAGAGTGGCTGACGCAATCGGTGGGGCAGATGACGGCGTCCGCGCTGTTGATCATATCCGGCAGGCGGGAGAGCGCTTCTTGCTGACCGCCGTCGTGATGAATTAGATGGATGCCTAGCCGCTCGGCCAGTATCCGGTATTGGGGAATCAGTGCAGTGCGGCCGCCGACGCAGAGTACACAGCGGCCTTGCATTGCAGGCTCGCAGGATGAGCGGTGGCTGTCGCAGGGATCCTCACCGGCATTGCCTGCCAGCAGCAGGCATTCGAGGGCATCTCGCTCGGTGGCGAGTTCGTCGCGTTCGCGGATCAGCGCCGTTGTTTTGCTATGAGCGGCTTTCAGCGCTTTTTCCAGCGCCCCGCTCCGCTCCGCCACAACCCGCATCTGCTCGTTGGCGGCCGTCAGGCACATCAGGCGATGCTTCATCTTCATCATGACTATGCCGGATTCGAAAGCGTCAATGCGCGCTTGCAGCGCCGCCACCTCGTCCCTGGACTGGTGCAGGCTTTCCAGTTCGGCCATGGTCTTGTGCAATTGCTGCCGCAACTCGGCCTCAGCGCGGGTCTGTTGCCGTTGTTGATGTTCCATCGCGGCCCTGGCTTCGGCGTTTTCCTTTTGCAGATGGGCCAATCGGCGCACATCGGCCGCCTGCCCGGCACCCACTTGGTGGGAGAGCATATGCACATCGGTATAGACCACCTGCCGCGTCTTGTCGCTGACCGCCTTGTGGGTGAGCGCCGCCCACATGGCGCCGGCCACCTCGCCGCGGGTATGATGTTCCTGCCACAGGGCCAGCACATCAGCATCGGTCTTGGCCAGATCGAAGCGGGTAATGCAGGCGCGGTATTTCATGTCCAGGTGTTTCTGGATAGCCTCGGACACCTCGTTGCGCGCACCCACCCGGTCCACAGCCTCGACATGCATCGAGAATTCGTCACGGAGAGATACTCCAAAGGCGAAGCGCCGGGCAAATCTCACGAGATCGTCCAGGGGCAGGCAGGTGCCGATGATTGGGCAGTAATGCTTGGTCTCGAGCTCCCAGAGCTTGGTGCGCTTGATGGGTTTGGGAACAGTTTCCGGCATGCGTACCGGTAGGCTGACAACAGGGCCATTATCTTGCGAGAACATGCCAGCCACGAGTTGTTTCAGGGAAGCGGATGTATTCATGTTGCCGCCTTCGCCCATTCGGGTGCGAAAGAGTTACCGGATTCAAGGTGCATCTTTAAGCCCTGCATCGCGTCCCGATGAAGTATCTGCAACCACCGAAGCTGCCGGGAAAGCGCGCGAGATCGAGCGTTTCCGCCGCTGTTGACGAGAATGGGCTGGCCGGTATTGATCATGGGCTCCTCCTCGCACTAATGATGAAGACTGGTGGCATCGCCTGACGCCGCACGCCATGCAGAACGGAGTTTTTTGCAGGTTTGCGCCAGCGTCGAGTTGTCGCTACGCGCGCCTATCCAGGCCAGATGCTGTTCGACCATACGGGCGAGCTTTTTACATTGGGTCTGCTGATAACGGGTCATTAGCCACAGAGTGGCGGCGATGACCGCTTCATCAGTGGTGTGCTGCGGATTTGGTTTAACGGATGGCATGGCGTTCTCCTTTGGTTAAAACTTCATGGAATAACTGACGGTGAAATTTCGCCCCGGCTGGATGAAGCGGTCAAACGAAGCAGCGGCAACGCTGACACTCCGACACTTGGCCCAGGTTCAATGCAGCTCCTTATTTATTTTCCTGTTCATACAGCCTCCAGACACAGTTAAATGGTTCCTGGCTGGCTGGCTGGCTTGAAAGGCTGGCTGGCGGGGGCGGGTTGCTTATTTGATGAGGATGAGCTTCTCGTTACGGGTAATGCACAGGCGGTATTCCTCGCCTTCGTGCGCAATGACTACTTCGCGCGCTGTACCAAATAGTTGTTCCGTGCTTAGTTTCGTGTTATTCAAGCACGGTCGTGAAAGCGCTATTGCGCTCTGTTTTTGCGGGATGTCTAAATCCGCAGATTTAATAGGCCTGTGAAATTGCTTATTCATAGATACGAATGATAATGATTACTATTTACAAAGTCAAGATAAATCCTGAATTCCTGAATTCCTGAATTCCTGAATGAATCTCTGCTCGATGAAGACTTGTTTTGAAAGGGGCTGTTGTCAGGTACTAGTACTAGTTACGGCAGCACGCGCCAGCGCGTCGACATTCCCGCGAGCATGTGGTCGTTGACGTGGCAGTGCAGCAGCCAGTCGCCGGGCGAGCGTGGGACCATGTCGACCGAGGTCATGCTGGCGGGCAGCACCTCAACCACGTCGGTGCGGCGACCGTGGGCCAGCACCGTCTGTCCATGCCAGTGCACGGTGTGGTTGTCCTGTTCGTTACCCAGCGCGGCGACATGCCAGCGGACGCGCTTACCCAGGCGGGCTTCATAGCCCTCTAGGTTGCCGAAAATGCGGCCGTTGATGGTGTGCTTCAATCCGCTTTCCTTGCCGTCTTCCTCGTTGAAAATCATGAACAGCGCAGTGAATTCCTGATCCACGTCTCGCGGTGCAGGGTTCGACGCAGAGCATGCCATACCCTTGCGGGTGACGACGAGAGTGCCGATCAGGCCGAGGTTCATTTCTTTCTCCCCCATGACATGCGAATGGTAGAGCCAGACGATCGACGAGGGATCATTCGGTCCCGGGCCCGCAGCTGCATCGGCGATTCAGGTGTAGGTATAGCGTGCACCCGGCGCTACCCTTGACCCGGCGCCGCCATCCGCGCCTTCGTTGTCCTTGTTGTACAGCACCCCATGTGGATGCATCGACAGCGGCCGGTCTGTTTTGTTCAGAAAATGGACCTTGAGGATATCTCCCACCACGGCGCGCAACTGCGGCCCCAGTATTCCCATCGACGCAGGCTGCGGTAAAGGGGTGGCATAGCTGCCGTCGCTATAACCAATATAGCGGTATTTGGTGTATGTCAGCGTCTGCCCCCATTCCCCGAGTCCATCATCAGGCTCGATCAGATTGCGGCCGGAAGGGGCATAATTCCAGGAGGTCTTTTCCGCAGCGATCCAGTATTCCCTCACCGCCGCCTGCACCGGAAGCGAACAGCCAATGCCGAGTATAAAAGCCAACAGGGCATATATTTTGTTTACATAACCAGAATTCATATTCTTCACCAAATTAACCATCGACTGTCGTCAATACGACCATATAGTATGCGGAGCGGATAACCGATTAACCCACGTGGAATCAATGAGATGCTTCCTGGCGCCGTTCCACGCCGCATGCCCAAGCCTGAGTAAAATGCGTGCGCTTAAAACGCGTAGCGGATCCCGCCTTGGATCAGGCGCGGCATGCCGGGCATGATACCGCGCGTGCGGTCGACAATATATAC
Organism: Nitrosospira sp.; assembly: GCA_043721435.1. Taxonomy (GTDB): domain Bacteria; phylum Pseudomonadota; class Gammaproteobacteria; order Burkholderiales; family Nitrosomonadaceae; genus VFJL01. The sequence continues at coordinate 6,533 of JAYSQR010000020.1, forward strand.
GTCGTCGGTCAGGTTTTTGACCATGAGGAACAATGTCGTTTTATTTGGCTGCAGATCGTAATTGATTGCCAGGTTAAAAATGGTGTAGGCGCCAATCTCAGCGAACTGCCCATTTAGGCGCTGGGAAGCAGTGAGTCCGGCGCAGGTGGCAGGGTTATTGCAGTTGCCAAAGTCGCTGAACTGCTTGCTCACATGCACCGCCTCGATTTGTGCATCAAGCCCATATTTGGCGAAACCCACCGCGGCTGTAATCAGGTGCTCGGGCGCATACGGCATGCGGTTGCCGGGTGCGCTGTTGCTAACGATCAAATGGTCGACTACCCCCCTAAAGGCAGTGGTCTGCTCCGCAGTGGGCAGCCAGGTATAGGCGGTGCGCAGATAGGGGCCGGCAGGCAGGTCGACTCTGCCGGAGAATTCGACCCCCTGATACAGCGATTTGCCTTGAGCCAGCGGAATAGTGCCGCCTGCGATCGAGCCTACCGATATCTGCTTCTGGAAATCATTGCGGAAAAATGTGGTCTGTAGATTGGTGCCGGTAAAAGGCTGGGCGCGCGCGCCGACTTCCCAGTTGATCGATTTTTCGGCACCGACATCGGTGCTGGTGCCGGTGGTGCCGATTACGTCTTCGGTGCGCGGCGGCGCAAAGCCGCGGTGCGCGCCGGCAAACACGGTTAGGGTGTTGCTGGGATTCCAGGTCAATCCCAGGCTCGGCAGCCAAGCGTCCAGAGTGTCCTTGCCGGTCACGCCGGTAAGGCGGTTGGTGCGCTGGAAGTCGATGTATTCGTAGCGCACGCCGGGAGTGATAGCGAACTGCTGGCCCAGGTTGAAACGGTTGGTCACAAACCAGGAATAAGCCTGGGTTTCGCGTATATTGCTCTCGGCGGTCGTACCGCTACGCGCGCCGGGCGAAGCGCCATTGAGCTGACGGCGGTTCTGCGTCTCGAAATGAGCCCTGAATCCGGCATCCAGGTTGCTTTTCACGCCAAAAACGTTGTGGTCAAGTTTGAGGCGCGGTTCCACCCCCCAGGTATAGTAAGTGCGCAGCCGTCCCTGCACCGAGTTGCAAGCATCGGGATTGACCATTGTGCCATTGTTGCGCGCGGTGGTGAAGGCTGCGCCGCATTGACCGTCGGAGGTGGTGCTGGACTGCCGCCACCAGTCTCGGTCGAAGCTGCTGAAGTAGAGATTGGTGGTCAGCAGCGCTTTGTCATTCAATTGCAGATCGTGCGTGGCGGATACGCCGACGCGGTTAGTATTGAATTTGTCGTTCTTGAACGGGTTGTAACGCGCGCCCAGATTGTTGAATTCGGCGTTGGTCAAGCCGCTGTAAGTGATGCGCGAATCCTCGGTGTAATAGTTGGCGCGCAGGGTGAGCGCCTGGCTATCGGTCAGTCCCACCACATATTTGAGATTGTAGTCGTTGATCGCGCTGTGGATGTTGTCGCGCGCGCCGTCGCCCTGTTTGCGGTTGTATTGGAATAGAAAGCCCTTGCCGCCCAGTTGCACCTGGCCGTTGAAATAATCGCGGCTGCCGCCGATGGCAGAGACGTAGCCACCGAATTTCTCCGGCGGCGTGGGGGTAATGTAGTTGATTACGCCGCCGATAGTTTGCGGGCCGAATCGCACCTGATCCGCGCCTTTGAGCACTTCGATGCGGTCGAAACGTTCGATCGGCGGGTGGAAGTAGCTGGCGTTCTCGCCGTAGGGTGCATAGGCCAGCGGAATGCCATCCTCCAGCAGTGTGGTTTTGGTTGAGCGCGTCGGGTTGAGGCCGCGAATGCCGATATTGGGACGCAGACCTAAACCCTCTTCGTCGCGCACGTTGACGCCTGGCACCTTGCGCAGGGCTTCGTTGACGGTGAACACTCTGCTCTGCTCCAGCGTTTTCTTGTCGATAATGTCAGCGCTGCCGGAGATGTTGCGCAGATTTTCAATTTTGCCGATCACGTCGATGCGCGGCATGATGACCTGTCGTCTGGTAACAGCGGGCGCGGTTTGCTGCGCTTCGGCTGGTTTCGTGTCGGCAGTCGTGGTTTGCTGTGCCTGCAACGGCGGGGTAAAGGCGGCCGCAAGTGCGGCAGCGATCAGTGTGGGCTTAAAGATAGTCATTGCTTCCTCTGCTGGTTAATGTCAAAGCGAGGGCTGGCTGGCGGTGGAAAAACCCGCTGCCATGCGGCAGCGGAAGAATGGGGAGTGTGGCATGAGAAATTTCAATTGGTGACAAATCCGGCTTGCCGTTAGTTGGAGAATGAAATTGCCGGGCGGGCGGGTGGGGGGGTGGTGGCCAGCGCGGCCAGTGCTTCCACTCCTTTGCGGAAGGTGGGCAGGTCGGAGCGTGCCAGCAATGCGCAGGGCTTGCCGGAATGTTTGCAATAGCGTTTCACGGCAAAAAAGGCTTCGTGGTTTATGCAATCGACCGGACACACCAGCGCGTCGGCACGGTTAAGCAGTGTGGGCAGACGATCCGCGTCTCCCTGTTGGTCGCTGCGATAAATCAGCAAATTGCCGCCCGCGGTTTCCACTACGCGGCGATATTCCAGGTAGAGCGCAGCACGTCCTCCCACGCACAGGACACAGCGCCCCGCGAGGTCAAAGCCATCACCGCAGCCGGAGAGTTTTTTGGCACAAGCATCGCGCTCCGGGCAGTGTGCCGGAGGAGATGCCGCGGCGGGTGCGACGGCCTTGACCAACGGTATCCAATCTTTCCCGGGTGGAATGCGAGCTTCGCCGCTGGTAAGTGTGGATTCCGGCGCAACATGCCTGATGCGCAGCCTGATTTCCACCGGGTGCGTTTTTCTCAGCGGCAGTTCGCGCCACATTAGGGGGATTTCGTTGGTTCCGAACAACTGTTTGAGGATACCGCTGAATTTGCTTTCCAGCAGCTTCTGCAAACGGCCGGAAAGCGGCGTGTGCTGCAGGTGATGGGATAGGGTTGCCACGCCATGCAGGCAGGCAAACAGCAGTTCGCCGGCGCGAGTCGCGTCCACGAGCGGAAAAGGGGTGGCGACACCCGAGGTGGTTGTTTCTGGCTGTTTCACGGCCCCTGCTCCCTGGCAAGTCAAATAAAAAATTGGCTGGCTTACCCGGGGAGGGCTGGCTGGCGTTGCGGGTTACTTATAATGAATGCGAATGATAATGGTTACTATTGGTGTAGTCAAGTTAAATTGTGAGTATTTTGATCTATCCACAGTGATATTTTGTTCCGGATGAACGTTACGGCAGCACGCGCCAGCGGGTGGACATTCCTGCGAGCATGTGGTCGTTGACATGGCAGTGCAGCAGCCAGTCGCCGGGTGAGCGCGGCACCATATCAACCGAGATCATGCTGGCGGGCAGCACTTCGATCACGTCGGTGCGGCGGCCGTGAGCCAGCACTGTCTGCCCATGCCAATGCACGGTGTGGTTATCCTGTTCGTTACCCAGCGCGGCGACATGCCAGCGCACGCGCTTGCCGAGGCGAGCTTCATAGCCGTCGAGATTGCCGAAAATGCGACCGTTGATGGTGTGCTTCAGTCCGCTTTCCTTGCCTTCTTCCTCGTTAAAAATCATGAACAGCGCGGTGAATTCCTGATCCACGTTGCGCGGCATGGGGTTCGACGCGGAACGCGCCATCCCCTTGCGGGTGATGACGAGGGTGCCGATCAGACCGAGGTTCATTTCTTCCTCCCCCATGACATGCGAATGGTAGAGCCAGACGATCGACGAGGGGTCAGCCGGTCCCGGACCGGCGGCGGCATCTGCGACCCAGGTGTAGGTATAGCGCGCACCCGGCGCGACGCTTGCGCCGGCACCGCCATCGGCGCCTTCATTGTCCTTGTCGTACAGCACTCCGTGCGGGTGCATCGACAGCGGGCGCTCCGTCCGGTTCAGAAAATGGACCTTGAGGGTGTCTCCCACCACGGCGCGCAACTGCGGTCCCAGTATTCCCATCCATGCAGGCTGCGGCAAAGGGGTGGCATAGCTGCCGTCGGCATAACCAATATAGCGGTATTTGGCGTAAGTCAGCGCTTGCCCCCACACCCCGAGTCCGGCATCAGGCTCGATCAAATTCCGGCCGGAAGGGGCATAATTCCAGAAGGTCTGTTCCGCGGCAATCCAGTATTCCCTCACCGCCGCCTGCACCGGAAGCGAACAGCCAATGCCCAGGAAAAAAACCAGCAGGGCGTACATTCTGTTTATGTGGCCAGAATCCATATTATCCGGATTTGTGGGGCCGTTTTCGCATGAAAGGATAAGGGCGATAAGCCTGCATTCAAACGTGCGTTATTGCATTTGCACGTTTGGTTTATAGGTGGTCATCCTGTCGAAATCATTCCAAATGTAATCGGGATCGACTAATGGCTTGGTGGGAATCATAAACGTCGCCATGTCCACAGCCCCATATACGGTACGCCCAAGCGCATGCACAATGCCGGCCAGCAATCCAACAGTCACGCCATAAACGGGGCCATCATTACGACTCATTATTATCACGGTTTTGGGGATTTCTATAAAACCGCCGACCGCATTGGCAATCCCATTTTCCAGTTTTCCGCCTACTTTATCGAGGTAATCGGGTTCACTTTCTGCCATTGCTGCATGAGGCAATGAAAAGAATAGCGCGGAGAGTATCAACAGTGATTTGAACATCTTTTTCATCAGCAACCTCCATTAAATTAAATTAATCTGGATCAGAACCAACGCGCCATAAGTGACATGCACAGAAACTTGCCATTCCTCGCTATGCTGCTGGTATCCGAAGGCTGGAGCAAGTTAAGTATAAAGAGTGCAAAAACACACCTCAATCCCAATAAAGACTTCTGCTCCCGAAACTGAAATTAGCCTTGAGAAGTATATGATCCGAGCCATTTGTTTCACCAAAACCAAGACCGACAGTACTGCGAACTTCGCCAGGAGCAATAAAGTGGACTACCGGCATTACGTAATGCTGTTGCTCGCGCACCGGACTCATGTTTTTGACTCCGCCTGGACCGCCAACAAACTGGATGCCGAATCGCAAGCGACTGCTTTTCTGATAGCTCACTTCAGTTAGGTAGCCGACCTCAAACAACTGCTCCCGCCTGCTTTCACCTTTTAAGACTTTTTCGAATGGAAAGTTGGCAATAATACTTACGCGTCCGAAATCCTTTTGCACGGTAGGTTTAAACTCTAACTCGAGTATGTCCCCGTTAATTGATTTTTGCCACTGTTCGACCTCGACATACCATCCGATATCCACCGGCAAAACACCTTTCTCGGCGAACCGTCCGCGCAACCGGGCCTTTGCCCCGGCGAACTGGACATCCTCCCCGGCTGGGCGCGCAAAATTCAAGTAAGTGGCGAAATCTATTTTTTTGGTGAGACCGTATTCCAACTCGATGGCGGTGCGCATCATGCTTTGGCTGGCGAAGGTTCCCGAGGTGCCGCCGTCTCCTTCCGCGCGTCCGTAGGGAACGAAACTATTGAGAAGCTGTGGGCTGAAAACCCCTTTCCCCTGCGTGGCGTATCCATAAATCTGGAGCTCGTAAGGATCGACGGCTTTCGCCGGAGTGGACAAGAACATCGCGGATAGCAAAAGTATGGCTACGCAGTATTTTCTTTCCAGCAGTTTCTGCAAACGGTTGGGAAGCGGAGTGCGCTGCAGGTGACGGGATAGGGCTTCAATGCCGTGCAGGCAGGCAAACAGCAGCTCCCCGGCACGAGTTGCGTCCGCGAGCGGGAAAGGGGTGGCGACACCCGAGGTGGTTGTTTTTGGCTGTTTCAAAGTCCCTACTCCCTGGCAAGTCAAATAAAAAATTGGCTGGCTTGCCCGGGAGGGGCTGGCTGGCTGAAATGCCGCTGGCGTAGGAGAAACCCAGCGGCAACGGATAAAGCTACATCTGGCTCTGCAACCAGTTCTGGATGCCGACTTTCTGTATCACATCCAGTTGAGTTTCCAGAAAATCAATGTGTTTCTCGGTATCTTCCAGAATGCGCTCGAATAGCTCCCGCGAAACATAATCCTGGGCAGTTTCACAGGCGGCAATGGCGGCAAGCAGGGTTTCCCGCGCGATCATTTCCAGCTTGAGATCGCAGGCCACGCATTCCTCGGCTTTTTCACCGATCAAGAGTTTGTCGAGTTCCTGCAGGTTGGGCAGCCCCTCCAGGAACAGGATGCGCTCGATCAGCGCATCGGCATGTTTCATTTCCTCGATGGATTCTTCGTACTCGTGTTTACCCAAGCTGTTGAATCCCCAGTGCTTGTACATGCGAGCATGGAGAAAATACTGGTTGATGGCAGTCAATTCAAGCTGCAATTGACGGTTCAACAACTGAATTATGTTTGCGCTACTTTTCATGTTTGCCTCCTCAGGCGGAATCTCGTATCAGTATCAACGAGTGGGTTTAAGTGGATTGGTGTTGCATCGGTGTTTTCTGCATCAGCGCCTGTTCCAGCACTTCCTTGGCGTAGCAGGCGCATATCCCACATTGCTCGCTTACGCCCAGGCAGGCCTTCAAATCACGCATCCGGTCAACTCCGCCTTGACAGACGGCTTCGCGGATTGCGCTATCGGTTACACCTTTGCAAATACAAATATACATGATAAGCGCCTCAAGTTCACTATTTTGTCAGAATCAGTTTGCCGTTACGGGTGCGGCGCAGACGGTATTGCGCGCCTTGATGCTGGATAAATACTTCGTCCCCCTGTGAGAACAGGGCATCGCTGTAGATGGACCCGTTCCGATCCGGCATGCCAAATTTGTGCTGGTCGATGGCGGTTTCCGGAACTACGTCTGGCTTGTCCAGGATTGAATTCACTATTGAACTCATTTTGGCACCTCTTTGTGATAATTAATGAGAATGATTCGTAATTATATTCAATCATGGATGAAATGCAAGACCTAAGGTGAAATATTTTTCAGGAGGCTGATTCTAACAACTGGGAAACGTCCCGAGCATATATATGGCCGCGTGATTGAGCCGTTCATCTGGTTTCACGAGTTATTCTGGTCCACAATGGCAAGAAGTATTTCCCAGGCCCGTGCTCAGAAATCATGCTGCAAATCTCCAATAACATAACCATCGCCGATAGCGAGATTGAGATCAGCGCGATCCGGGCGCAGGGAGCGGGTGGACAAAATGTAAACAAGGTTTCCAGCGCGATCCACTTGCGCTTCGATATCGGTGCTTCCTCGCTGCCAGATATTTATAAAGAACGGTTACTGAAACTGGGCGATCAGCGCATCACCACGGAAGGCGTCATCGTTATCAAGGCGCAGCAATATCGCAGCCAGGAGAAAAACCGGGAAGAAGCATTGCGACGGCTGCGTGAGATTATTGAGGGCGTGGCCCAGTCGCCTAGAAAACGTAAGCCGACCAAGCCGACTCGCAGTTCGCAGCAGAAGCGCCTCGACAGCAAAACCCGGCGGGGTCAGATCAAAGTCATGAGAGGAAAGATCGCTGATTGAGCGGGCTTCACGCGGCAGACGAGCCGCCCGGCTGTTTTTTGCAGCTACGTTCCCGACCATTTTCATATCTTGTTTTTCCGCGTAACGCCCGCATATTCCGGCTGTTAGGCAAAGTGGTTAAGGTATAATCCCCTTTTTCCAAATTCTGCATTAGTGGAGGTTGTTATGCCAATTTACGAATACCGTTGCGGCTCTTGCGGTTCTGAAAATGAACATCTGCAAAGGCTGAGCGATGCACCCATCGCAGTTTGTCCCGCGTGCGGCAGCGATACCTATATCAAACTTATTTCCGCTGCCGGCTTTCAGTTGAAAGGCAGCGGCTGGTACGCCACTGATTTCAAGAATGCTGCGAAACCGAAACCGGATAAAGCAGCGGCAGCAAACAGCGAACCGGTCGCTACGCCCGCCGCTGCGCCGGCTGCCGTCAAAGAAGCGAGCTCGGCTTGCGCCGCCGAATGAATACCAGGCACCGGCATTACTCGATATGAAACGCTATTTCATCACTGGACTGCTGATCTGGGTGCCCCTCGGCATCACCGTGTGGGTGCTGAAATTCCTGATTGGCACCATGGATCAGTCATTGCTGCTGCTACCCAGCAGTGTGCATCCTGAAACACTGTTGGGTGTCCATATTCCGGGCGTGGGCACGTTGCTCACATTGCTGATAGTGTTCGTCTCCGGTTTGTTGACAACCAATATCATTGGCCAGCGGCTGCTGCTGTTCTGGGAAGGGGTTCTGTGGCGCATCCCGGTCGTAAAATCAATTTATTACGGCGTGAAACAGGTGAGCGACACGCTGTTTTCCAGTCAGGGTGAAGCTTTTCGCAAGGCACTGCTGGTGCAGTACCCGCGCCAGGGATCGTGGACCATTGCGTTCATGACCGGGCAGCCGGGGGGCGATGTGGTCAACCACCTCAAGGGCGAATATGTAAGTGTTTATGTGCCGACTACGCCCAATCCAACTTCCGGATTTTTCCTGATGATGCCAAAAAGCGATGTGATCGAACTCGATATGAGCGTGGATGCAGCGCTGAAGTACATTATTTCCATGGGTGTCGTATCCCCCGACAATGGCAATGGAAAAAAGAACCCTGGCCAATAAACGAAGGGCATTTCAGAATGAACCCGCTTTCACGCTGAACGCTTAATTCCGATCCCCCGACTCCCCACTTACTACTCACCACTCCCCACTGCCAATACGCCATGCGCACTAATTACTGCGGCTTCATCAATACCCAATATCTGGATCAGACCGTCACTCTCTACGGCTGGGTGCATCGCCGCCGCGACCATGGTGGAGTGATTTTTATCGACCTGCGCGACCGCGAGGGTCTGGTGCAGGTGGTATGCGACCCCGACAATGCAACTACCTTCCAGAGTGCAGAAAAAATCCGCAACGAGTTCGTACTCAAAATCAGCGGCAGGGTGCGGCATCGCCCCGAAGGCACGGTCAACCCGCATCTTGTCAGCGGCGAAGTTGAAGTGCTGGTGCAGTCCATCGAGATTCTCAATGCCTCGCTGACGCCGCCGTTCCTGATGGACGACGAGCACCTGAGCGAAGCCGTCCGGCTGGAGCATCGTTATCTCGATTTACGGCGGCCGCAGATGCAGGCGAATTTGCGGCTGCGCTACAAGGTGGCGATGGCAGTGCGCGTATTCCTCGACCAGCACGGTTTCATCGACATAGAAACACCGATGCTGACCAAGTCCACCCCGGAAGGTGCGCGCGATTATCTGGTGCCGTCGCGAGTCAACGCCAAGCATTTTTTCGCGCTGCCGCAGTCGCCGCAGTTGTTCAAGCAATTGCTGATGGTGGCGGGGTTTGACCGCTATTACCAGATCACCAAATGCTTCCGCGACGAAGACCTGCGCGCCGACCGTCAGCCCGAATTTACCCAGATCGATATCGAGACATCTTTTCTTGGTGAAAACGAAATCATGGCGCTGATGGAGGAAATGATCCGCGGCTTGTTCAGCAGCGTGATGAAGATTGAGCTGCCGAACCCATTTCCGCGCCTGACCCATGCCGAAGCCATGCTGCGCTACGGCTCCGACAAGCCTGATTTGCGCGTGCCGCTGGAGCTGACCGAACTCACCGACGTGATGCAGACAGTGGAATTCAAGGTATTCCGCGAAGCCGCGCAGAAACCGGGCGGGCGCGTGGCGGCATTGTGCGTGCCGGGTGGCGGCGGACTGTCACGCAAGGAAATAGACGATTACACCAGTTTCGTCGCGATCTACGGTGCCAAAGGGCTGGCCTACATCAAGGTCAACGCTCTGGAAAAAGGCCTGGAAGGACTGCAGTCGCCGATACTGAAATTCCTGCCGGAGGCGGCAGTAAAAATTATCCTGGAACGCACCGGTGCCAAGGACGGCGATCTCATATTCTTCGGTGCGGACAAGGCCAAAGTGGTGAATGAAGCACTGGGGGCGTTGCGCGCCAAGGTCGGGCATGAGCGGGGACTCAGCGAACCCGGCTGGAAGCCCGTGTGGGTGGTGGATTTTCCGATGTTCGAATGGGACGAGGAGGAAAGCCGCTGGCAGGCACTGCACCATCCGTTTACTGCGCCGGCCGACGGTCATGAAGATCTGCTGGAGAGCGAGCCCGGCAAGGCGCTGTCCAAAGCCTACGATATGGTGCTGAACGGCTCGGAAATCGGCGGTGGTTCGGTGCGTATCCATCGGCAGGAAGTGCAGTCAAAAGTATTCCGCGCGCTGAACATCGGCGCTGATGAAGCCCAGGAGAAATTCGGCTTTTTGCTGGAAGCGCTGCAATACGGTGCACCACCGCACGGCGGCATCGCTTTTGGCCTCGACCGCGTTGTCACCATGATGACCGGTGCCGAATCGATCCGCGATGTGATTGCTTTCCCCAAGACTCAGCGTGCCCAATGCCTGTTGACTCACGCGCCCAGCACGGTGGATGAAAAGCAGTTGCGCGAACTGCATATCCGGCTGCGGCATGTAGAAGCGTAAGATCCTGAGATTGCAGAAGGGTGGAATAGAAAAACCATAAAATGTCTGCAGACGGGGGCAATCTCCGAATTTGTCTTTGTGGTGACGATGTATAAAATTCCCATTTCCGTCCTAGTGGTGATCCACACACCAGAGCTGCAGGTTTTGTTGCTGGAGCGGGCCGATCATCCCGGTTATTGGCAATCGGTGACCGGCAGCCAGGATCAGGGTGAAACGCTGATGCAAACGGCGGTACGCGAAGTAGCTGAGGAAACGGGACTGGACGCCACTCGCTACCCGCTGACCGATTGGAACTTGCAGAATCAATTCGAGATTTACCAGGAGTGGCGCTGGCGTTATCCGCCGGGAGAGACGCACAATACCGAGCATGTGTTCGGTCTGTTGTTGCCGGAGCCTGTTCCGGTCACGGTGGCGGCGCGCGAGCATCTGGGCTTTGTCTGGTTACCGTGGCAGGAAGCGGCGGAAAAGGTTTTTTCCTGGAGCAATGCAGCCGCGATCCGCGAGCTGGCTTCCCGCCAGCAGCGATAGAAATCCATCGGGCGAACCCGCATCTGGTATTCTTGTCTTAGCACATTAACGTATTTTCTTGATCGGCTGACGGAGTAGGCATGCAAGCAGAAGCCATTGCATTTGAGCGGTTTGACACGCTGCAGGATGATGTCTGCGCGCAGCGCATTGTTGCGGCCAAAGCTGCGCTGGGAAAGCGTGCGGTAATCCTCGCACATCATTACCAACGGGCGGATGTTTACAAACACGCCGACCTCACCGGCGATTCACTGCAGTTGTCGCGCCTTGCCGCCGGGACCGATGCGGAGTATCTGGTGTTTTGCGGCGTGCATTTCATGGCCGAGGTGGCCGACATCCTTTCCAAGCCGGAGCAGATCGCCATCCTGCCCGATCTGGCCGCGGGCTGCTCGATGGCCGATATGGCCAATCTTTCCAAGGTGGAGCGGGCCTGGCGTGAGCTGGTGGAAGTGCTGGATCCCGACGAAACCGTCACGCCCGTAACTTATATCAACTCCGCCGCCGATCTGAAAGCTTTCTGCGGCGAGCATGGCGGCATTGTCTGCACTTCCAGCAACGCCGTCAAAATTCTGCAATGGTCTTTTTCCCGGCGCGAAAAAGTGCTGTTTTTTCCCGATCAGCATCTGGGGCGCTGGAGTGGTCATAAGCTGGGGATCCCGCTGGATGAAATGCCGGTGTGGGATTTTGACGAACCGTTGGGCGGGCTTACCCCGGAGCAGATCAGAAAAGCCAAAATTCTGCTGTGGAAGGGGCATTGCTCGGTGCACCAGATGTTCCAGCCGCAGCACATCCTGCGCTTTCGCAACCAGTATCCCGATGGTCTGGTAATTTCACATCCGGAATGCAGTTTTGAGGTGTGTAAAAACTCTGACTATGTCGGTTCCACCGATTACATCATCAACACCATCCGTGCAGCAAAAGAGGGGACTCGCTGGCTGGTCGGGACCGAGCTGAATCTGGTCAACCGCATCGCCGAGGAATTCAAACCGCAGGGAAAGATAGTGCAGTTCATGGCATCGACCATATGCATGTGTTCCACCATGGCCCGCATCGACCCGCAGCATCTGGCGTGGGTGCTGGAGAATCTGCTGGCAGGAAAAGTGGTGAACCAGATCAGGGTGCCGCAAGCTGAGGCGAAACTGGCGAAGCTTGCACTGGAACGGATGTTGGAGGTTTCGTAGGGAATTCCTGCATCACAAACTTAATCCTGCCGTTGATCACATGCCCAACAAGCTGCATATCGCCACTTACAACATCCACAAGGGTTTTTCGCATTTCAATCAACGCATGGTGGTGCATGAGCTGCGCGATAGTTTGCGCACTCTTGGTGCCGATATCATTTTTCTGCAGGAAGTGGTCGGTCATCACAGGGGCCACGCCGCGCGCTTCGAGAACTGGCCAGGCAGCCCGCAGCACGAGTTTCTGGCTGATTCTGTTTGGGCTGATTTTGCCTACGGGAAAAACGCAATATATGACGAAGGGCATCATGGTAACGCGATTCTGAGCCGTTATCCGATCGTGCGTTGGGATAACGAGGATATTTCCGCACACTCCTTCGAGAGCCGCGGCATGCTGCACTGCGAAATCAGCGTTCCCGGCTGGCAGGAGAATCTGCATTGCGTTTGTGTCCATATGGGATTATTCAAGCGTGGGCAACGGCGGCAATTACTGGCACTGGAGCGCCGCATTGAGCAACTGGTGCCGCCACAGGCGCCGTTGGTCATCGCCGGGGATTTCAACGATTGGCGCGAAATAGCCAGCCAGGTTCTGGTGGAGCGGCTTAATCTGACCGAGGCTTTTGAATTGACCGGAGGCAGGGCCGCGCGCAGCTACCCCTCCGCGTTGCCGTTGTTCCGTCTTGACCGCATCTATGTGCGTGGTTTTCACGTAGAGAATGCGCAAGTCCATCAAGGTCGTCCCTGGTCGAAAATTTCCGATCATGCAGTGCTGTCGGCCAGGATGATCCGCAAATGAATCCGTCTGGTTTCGTTGGCGGCAACCGCATTACCCTGCTGCATTACGGCGCGGAATATTTTCCTGCGCTGGAAAACGCCATCAATGGGGCGCAGCAGGAGGTGCATCTTGAAACCTATATATTCGAACACGATGCCACCGGTAGTCGCATTGCCGGGGCATTGCAACGGGCAGCGCAGCGCGGGGTGGCAACATATTTGCTGCTGGACGGATTCGGTTCCCAGGATCTGCCACGGAAAGTAATCCAGGAGATGCTTGATGCCGGTGTGCAGGTACTGATATTCCGGCAGAAGATTTCACCCTTGAGCCTGCGGCGCAACCGCTTACGCCGCATGCATCGCAAGCTGGCGGTGGTGGACGCAAGCATTGCTTTTGTCGGTGGGATCAACATCATCGACGACCTGCACAATCCCGAGCCGCTGCCGCCACGTTTCGATTACGCAGTTTCGATCGAGGGTCCGCTGCTGAGCGAGATTCATCCTGCAGCCAGGCATTTATGGATGCTGGTGGCATGGGCACACTTCAACCAGCGCCGCACAGACTATCCAGTCTTGCACCCGGATGGCAAGTCCTGCGGCAGTCAACTGGCGGCGTTCGTGATGCGCGACAATTTGCGCCACCGGCACGATATCGAACAGGCTTATCTGCATGCCATCGCCCATGCAGGCAGTGAAATCATCATTGCCAGTGCTTATTTCCTGCCCGGCGGCAATTTCCGCCGCGCGCTGAGCGATGCCGCTCGGCGCGGTGTCCGCGTGGTATTGCTGTTACAGGGCAGAGTAGACCACTTCTTACTGTATTACGCCACGCATGCGCTCTATGGGAGCCTGTTCGATGCCGGCATCGAAATACACGAATATCACAAGAGCTATTTGCACGCCAAGGTAGCGGTGATTGACCGGCAATGGGCTACCGTGGGTTCTTCCAATATTGACCCGTTCAGCCTGTTGCTGGCGCGGGAGGCCAACGTGGTGGTGGACGATGCATCGTTTGCGGCTGAATTGCGCTCAAGCCTGGAGCAGGCAATGGCTGAGGGATCGGCACAGGTGTTGCGGGAGAGCTGGAAAAGACAATCTTGGCTCATCCGCGCAATGAGTTGGGCGAGCTACTACGTAGTACGTTATTTGCAGGGCCTGATGGGTTATGGCCGGGAAAACGACCGGCCCGAGTATGAAAAATAGTAAAGGAAGCGCTGAACAAGTCCTCCGTGGAGCGCGTTGCTGGCAAAATCGGGATGATTGCAAGGCGCGTGACGCAGGTCGTAGCTTGGCCTACGAGGCCAAGGAGCGCAACACAGCAAGCGCCGGATTTTGCCGCAACCCTATACAGGACGGGGCTTTGCGGGCGGTCTGCGGTGTCAGGCTCGTAGCGAAGGGAATGGGCATTCGCGTCCTCGCCTTTCGTGCATCCCATCCCGCAAAGCCGCCGGCGCGCCCACGTGGGACTTGTTCAGCGCTTCCTAAAGTATGGAATCACCGATTAGCCGCTGGACAGGTTTCATGATCACACCGGAAATGCACGGCCAGATTGTTGCTGCCGCTGCCCGGTTGCGGGCGGGCGGGGTGGTGGCTTTCCCGACAGAAACTGTCTACGGCCTGGGAGCGGATATCTCCAATCCGTCCGCAGTGCGGCGCATATTCGAAATCAAGGGGCGGCCCGCCGATCATCCGCTGATCGTGCATTTCGCTGATGCCGCGCGGCTGCAGTACTGGGCGCAGGAGGTGCCGGAAGCAGCCTGGCAACTGGCCGAACATTTTTGGCCGGGGCCGCTGACGCTGATATTGCCGCGGAGCCGCCATGTGCCGCCGGATGTCACCGGCGGGCAAGACATGGTGGGACTGCGGATACCGGATCATCCCATCGCACTTGCCTTGTTGCATGAACTGGGAGCTGGGAAAGCGCTGGCCGCACCCTCGGCCAATCGCTTCGGGCGCGTCAGTCCGACCACGGCGGCGCATGTGCAGGAGGAACTGGGTCATGCCGTAGACATGATTTTGGATGGCGGCGCCTGCAAGGTCGGCCTGGAGAGCACGATAGTCGGTTTCAGTGGTCAAACTGCCACGATCCTGCGGCCCGGCGGCATTTCCCTGGCCGCGCTAGCAGAAGTGCTGCATGGCAAAGTGGTCTTGCCGCAAGCAAGGGATTCCACCGTGCGGGTACCGGGCGCACTGGCTTCGCATTACGCTCCGCTAACACCGCTCGAGGTGTGGCTAACCGAAGCGCTGTGGCAGCGCGCGCGTGAACTGGCAGCACAGGAACTGCAGGTGGTGGTGCTGGGCTGGTCAGAACCGGAACCGGTCAGCCCGGAAAACAGCAACGTTCTGTATTTCCCCATGCCGAGTGAAGCATTCGCCTACGGCAGCCAGTTGTATGCGACCCTGCGCCGCTTCGATCATGGGCGCTTTGATCGCCTGCTGGTGGAAGCGCCGCCAAATGATCCGGCCTGGCTGGCGATTGCAGATCGGTTGCGGCGTGCCAACTGCACACCACTTGACAAGTTTCAAGCCAGATGAAAACAGAAAGAAATAGCGAAATACGTGCAGTATTGTTTGACGTTGACGGTACTTTGGCAGATACCGAACGCGATGGCCATCGTCTTGCCTTCAATGCCGCATTTGCAGAGTTCGGCCTTGCCTGGAATTGGGATGCAGAACTCTATGGAGAACTGCTGACGATTACCGGCGGCAAGGAGCGCATTCGTCATTACATCGAAAAACATGTTCCGGATGAATTGAGCAGGAGCGGGCTGGATGTCTGGATCGCCGCTTTGCACCAGACCAAAACCAGGCATTTCGTAGCCTTGCTCGAGCGCGGAGGAATCCCGTTGCGTCCCGGCGTTGCCCGCCTGATCCATGAGTTGCATGCAGCAAATATAAAACTTGCCATTGCCACCACCACTACAGCCGAAAATGTAACCGCGCTGTTAAAGTCCACTTTGGGGGAAGATTCCCCCAATTGGTTTGACGTCATCGGTGCGGGCGATATCGTTCCCGGCAAGAAGCCTGCCCCCGACATTTATCTATGGGTGCTGCAACAGCTTGGATTACCGGCGCAGCGCTGCATCGCGCTGGAAGATTCCGAGAACGGATTGAAAGCTGCACTGGCAGCAGGCCTAGACACGCTGATCACAGTCAGCGATTACACCCGTGGACAGGACTTCAGCGGCGCTACGCTGGTGCTGTCGGATCTGGGTGAACCAGCACAGCCGTTTACCGTACTGGCGGGAAATGCGCAGGGCAGGGGATGGGTGGATGCGCAGATGCTGGCTGGGTTGAATGGCTAATGCCGTTATGGTTTCCATTGGTATTTGTGATGGAATTGTCATCCGGAACAGGTAGAATTGATGGCTGTTTGCCCCTGACAGGAAAAGGCTGAACCCCTCCAGGGACACCAAGCTCCGTGACTAAAACCAGTGAGGCATCAATGAAAAAACCATTAGTCGGCATCATCATGGGTAGCAACAGCGACTGGAGTGTGATGCAGCATGCCGCGAGCCAGTTGCGTGATTTCGGCGTAGCCTACGAAGCGCAGGTAATCTCCGCCCACCGCACTCCCGATATTGCATTTGAATACGCGCAAACCGCCATTGCCCGCGGCTTGCGCTGCATCATTGCCGGCGCCGGTGGTGCTGCCCATCTCGCCGGGGTGCTGGCGGCCAAAACCACCCTGCCGATACTGGGCGTGCCGGTTCCGTCCAAGCATCTGCAAGGGCTGGATTCATTGCTTTCCATCGTGCAGATGCCCAAGGGCATTCCGGTCGCCACTTTTGCCATCGGTGAAGCCGGAGCCGCCAACGCCGGTTTGTTTGCGGTGGCTTTGCTGGCGCTCTCCGATCCGGCAATGGCCGGGCAGCTTGAGGCCTTCCGTACAACGCAGGCAGAAAAGGTCAGGGCGATGACCCTTCCTGAACTTGAGTAGGTCTAATATGAATTCAGCCGAAACGGCGTTATTTGAATCTAGCCTTGCCAGCCTCGAATTTTTGCATCGCGGCAAGGTGCGCGACATTTACGCGGTGGATGCAGACAAGCTGCTGATTGTCCAGACCGACCGGCTGTCGGCATTCGACGTGATCCTGCCGACCCCGGTGCCGGGCAAGGGCAGGGTGCTCACCGCCATGTCCAACTTCTGGTTCGAAAAGCTCGGCCACATCATGCCCAATCATCTCACCGGCATTGCGCCCGAATCGGTGGTGGCTGCGGCGGAGCGTGAGCAGGTGGCCGGGCGTGCGTTCGTGGTGAAGCGGCTGCAGCCGTTGCCGCTAGAAGCGATCGTGCGCGGCTACGTGGTTGGTTCCGGCTGGAAGGATTATCAAAAGACCGGCGCGATCTGCGGCATCACGCTCCCCGCCGGACTGCAGGAAGCCGCCAAGCTGCCGGGCGGCGCGATTTTCACGCCTTCGACCAAAGCGGCCATGGGCGCGCATGACGAAAATATTCCGTTTGCCGAAGCGGAGAAACTGCTGGGCAGAGAGCTGGCTGCGCAAGTACGCGATAAGGCCATTGCCCTCTACACCGAGGCGGCAGATTTTGCTGCGACCAAGGGCATCATCATCGCCGACACCAAGTTCGAATTCGGTCGGGACGCTGCAGGCAGGCTTTATCTGATCGACGAGGCGCTCACTCCGGATTCATCCCGTTTCTGGCCGGCCGAGCAGTATGCGCCGGGAAAGAATCCGCCCAGCTACGACAAGCAGTTTGTGCGCGATTGGCTGGAAACGCAGGACTGGAACAAGAAAGCACCTGCGCCCGCATTGCCCGCCGAGGTGCTCGCCCGAACCACGGAAAAATATCAGGAAGCCTTGCGGCGGCTGACAGGATAATCCCAAAACATCACGCTGTTTTCACCTGCATCGCTCCTAAAGGGATTCCAACACACTAGCCACCTTGACCCTTCCCCTGTAGGAGTGCCTTCAGGCGCGAGGATTTAATGTTTCGCGATTGAAATTTTTGTACTTGCAGGTGCTGCTAAAAAAGTCTGACCAGCATTTTGATTCCCAGCAGATAAAGCAGCACCACGAAAACCTTCCTGAGCGTGTCAGTCTGCACGGCATGGGTGGTTCTTGCACCCAACGGCGCGGTCAGCATGCTGGCCAGCACGATCCACCCCAGCGCCGGTAAATAGACGTACCCTAGGCTGTATTCCGGCAACGGTTGGGATTGCGCCATGCCGTTGGCGATATAGCCGATGGTCCCCGCCAGCGCGATGGGAAAACCTACGGCGGCGGCAGTGCCGATGGCCTGTTGCAGTCTGACATTGCAGACGGAAAGAAACGGTACAGTCAGCAACCCGCCGCCGATTGCGACTAGGCTGGAAACTGCACCGATCACATTGCCGGCCGCGAACATTCCCATCTTGCCCGGAAGCTGGCGGCTGGGCTGGGGGGCAATTCTGAGCAGCATCTGGGTGGCGGCATAAAAAATGAACACGACAAAGACCACGCCCAGAAACTGGCTGGATAGCGCGCCTGCCAGCGTTGCCCCACCCAGGGTGCCGACGATGATTCCCGGCGTCAGGTATTGCACCACTTGCCAGTTCACTGCGCCGTGGGCGTGATGGGTGCGCAGGCTGGAGACGGAAGTAAAAATGATCGCGGCCATGGTGGTGCCGAGGGCGAGATGCAGAATGCGGTCGGCGGGAAAATGCTGCGCGCTGAAAATGAAAGTGAGTGCCGGCACCATGATCAACCCGCCGCCGATGCCCAACAACCCGGCAAAGAAGCCGACCATTGCACCTAGCAGCAGGTAAGCCGGCCACCATTCCATGTTACGTTCCGCCTTGGTTTGGATTCCGTTTCAGCACATCAGGTGAGTTATCATAGAATTCCCATGATGAATTTCCACTCCGCCGGATCGACCGGCGTGATGGACAGGCGATTGCCCTTCTGCAGGATGCGCAGGCTGGCCAGTTCGGGATAATTCCTTAGTTCCTTGATGCTCACCAAGTGGGTCTTCTTGATGAATTTCACCTCCACATTGAACCAGCGTGGATTCTGTGAAGTGGCTTTAGGGTCGAAATATTTGCTGGCGGGATCGAATTGGGTGGCATCGGGGTAGGCGAGCTTGCAAACCTCGGCGATTCCGGCGATACCCGGTTCGGCGCAGCTCGAATGGTAGAAAAAAACCTGGTCGCCGACGCGCATCTGGTCGCGCATGAAATTACGTGCCTGATAGTTGCGTACGCCATACCACGCAATGGTTTGCCCGCGCATCGCCGCAAGGTCGTCGATGCTCACATCGGAAGGCTCGGATTTCATCAGCCAGTAGCGCATGGTTCTGAAGAAAGCGGTTAGTTGCAATAAATTCGAAGAGACAAAAAAAGCGGCATGGCCGCTTTCTCTGCAATTAAAGTTCCCCGCAAATGCCGTCAGGCCATTATCTTGAACCTTAAGGTCCAAGGTGGTCGCTTGCCGGACGCATCAGGCGCTTCCGCATGGGACGCGCACAACAGCATCACTATGGTCAGCAACCAGTTCTCAAAGAATGGTTCAAAGAATATGAGCCTAAACGAACACCGCAGGGAACAACTGTAATCCACTCTGTATTCAAGCAGAGAGTCTAGCCGAATACAAACCGGAAATCGGGTGGGGCTGGCTTGGGAACAGGGTAACGCTGGTTAAAACAACTTGTCCTGTTCCGGCATCGCCGCATCAAGTGCTGCCTGCATGCGGTCGATTCTACGCTTGAATTCACCCATGTCAAACCCCCCCCTGATTTTGGTGGTGAGCAGTTCATGGGTAATGTTGAGCGCTGCCATGATGGCAATGCGTTCGGAACCGACGACCTTGCCGCTATCCCTGATTTCCCGCATCTTCTTGTCAAGATAGGACACCGACTGCAGCAGTTCCTCGCGTTCATCGTCAGGGCAGGCGACGCGGAATTCGCGCCCCATGATGCTGACGTTCATGGTTTTACTGGTACTCATGGTTCGTTTTCGGGGATTTGAGTCAGGAGGGTTTCCAGGCGGCTGGTTGCAGTGCTTATTTTTTCCGACAGGTGTTTATTTTCGCTGGTGGCGCCGGCGAGTTGCTGGCGCAACTGGATATTTTCCGAGCGCAGATGCCGGCACAATTGCACGAATAGATTGATTTTCTCTTCCAGCGATTTCAGTTCTGCTTCCATCGGCGCACTATAGTTTGAAAATCCTTATTGAGTCAACTGCTAACGGGATTTTTTAAATGTTATTTCCAGTAACCTGATTCGTCGAGATAAGACATACGATTAATCTTTCGGACCGGGTTTTCCGATTCTGGTAGAATCTGTGCCACGTTTAAGGTGCCCGACTAAAGGGTAAGGTCTGATTTAAGTCTTCCGTTCGTCCTGAGCTTGTCGAAGGATTCACCCGAACGGACTTACTTAATCAGGCCTTCCTAAGTCAGGTTAAACGGGAACCAGGTGAAATACCTGGGCTGCCCCCGCAACGGTAAGCAAGCGTGGACATATCCACCAATGCCACTGTGAATTCTCCAATTCATGGGAAGGCGATATGTCAAATCTTGTGAGCCCGGATACCGGCCTTTAACGCGTATGGAAATATCGCGTGGGGCGGTATCCTGATCGACGTCTTTTCTTCGTTCATGTAATTCCCTCTGTGGTATTTCCTTGTCTGTCACAACAGCAGACGGCGGGTCTGCTCAGCCTAAAGAAACCTCATGGCGCTATCCACAGGTTTTGTTTTGGCGAATTATTGCGGGGAATGGCACATGAAATTAGGACGATTGTTGGCTTTAGGGTTGATAACATCGCAGGTGGCTTTGGCCGCTGCGAATGCGCAGGGAGTGCCGCCGAAGTTACCGGAAATGGTCATTTATGGAGGGAACCGGATACCGACTACTCGGGAGCTGACGAATATTCGAATGGATAAAGTAAAACTGAAGGTCGAAGACAATGACTGGAAGACGGTGCTACAGGAAACCGTACAGGTAAATGAGACCGGACCTGGCGGCCCAGTCTCTTTATTTATGCGGGGTAGTGGGTCGAGTCAAACGATGTTTATGATTGACGGTATGCGGATGTCGTCTGCTACTACCGGAGCGCCGAACTTTGCTGCGATAGCGCCGGGGTTGTTAACGTCGATTGACGTTCTCCAGGGCGGAGCTTCCGCCGCGTTTGGTGCAAATGCGGTCGGTGGTGTGATACGGGGGTCGGTGGATATTCCGACAGGGCTGACGGTATCTGCGGGTGGCGGCTCGCGAATGTCCGAAAGAGCGGCCGTTTCTGCCGGTGCACGGGACGACAGGTTTCACTACGGATTTCGTGTAGTCCAGGACATAATCAATCAAGGTTCTGCGACCAACGCGAATAATCTAAGGAGCTATAACCCCGACGTGGATATTCGGAAAAGGATCGGGGTGGCGGCCAAGGCAGGCGGGATGGTGACAGACAACCTACAAGTCGAGTTGACGGGCCTGTATTCCGGTGTCCGCACGATGTACGACGGAAGCGCGACAACCAACGATCTGAACCTGCAGGCTATCGGGATGGGCAATATGCGAGCCATTTATCACCTGCCCGACAACATGCGCGCCATAGCGAGCTATGGTATCGCCACGGACAGGTCCACACTTCGCGGATCGACGCCGATGGTATTGAACACTCAATCCCTGCAAGGAAATGTGCAGTTGGAAAAGGATATGAAGATAGGGCGTGTATTTGTCGGTGCCGACCACGAGATGCAGAAGGTGTCAAGCACAACCCATTACACGGAGAATCAAAGAACGAACGTATCCGGTTTTGTTGGAACTCAGCTCAGAGCCGCCAGCATGGTGGCTGAAGGCGTTTATCGTCATGATGAGAACTCTCAGTTTGGCGGGTACAACACTTATAACGTATCGCTGGCACGAATCTTTGCCGAGAACTGGAGAGTCGGCGCCCTTGCCTCGACATCGTTTCGGGCGCCGACGTTCAATGACCTCTACTGGCCGATGGCGTGGGGATTTGGCGGGAATCCCAACTTGACACCGGAAAGAGGGGCGATGCAGGAAGTGTTCATGGCGTACGAGAAGGGCGATGCCAGGTATCGGGTTGGGGCGTTCATTAACAACATCAAGGATGCCATCGTTATAAACTCAATGTGGTCCCAAATGGAGAATATATCGCATGCCAAGATTCAAGGGGTTGAAATGTCGGGTGCCCAGCCTTTGTTTGCCGGGTTTTCTACGCGGGTGAATGTCACTGTGCAAGACCCACGCAATGAGCAGACCGGAATGGTGCTGGCCAGACGCTCGCAGGTATGGGGAACGGCAGCGTTAAGGTACGAAAGCGGTCCAGCCATGTTGGAAGGCATAGTCCGGGTTGAGGGGCATCGGTTTGACGATAGCATGAATACGGCCAGGTTACCCACGATGGCCATTGTGGGGTTAAGCTCCAGTTACAAACTGCCGGGCAAGGGGCCGATACTGCGAGTCCAGGTGGATAACCTGCTGGACAAGGAGTATCAACCGGCCGTGGGATTCAGAGGGATACCCCGAACCGTCTGGGCAAGCGTCTCGCATACCTTCTGAACACTGCTGCCGGTAATTCCGGCAGCACCGCTTTTTCATTTCTTCCCTGGTTCTGCTATTGTGCGCGCATGCAAAACGCACAGACCATGACCGGCCATCAGTTGTACACGCGCCTGGCAGGCTATGTCGCGCCTTATTGGGGAATGCTGGCAGTGGCGTTGCCAGGCATGCTGGTGCTGGCGGTGACCGAACCGGCGCTGCCGCTATTGCTGAAGCTGATGCTGGACGGAACGCTGGTCAACCCGAAGCATGAACTGGTGCAACTGGTGCCGCTGGTGATCATTACATTTTTTGTGGCGCGCGGGGTGGCGAGCCACCTCAGCATCTATGCGCTTGGCTGGGTGAGCGGCAGGCTGGTGGTGGATTTACGCGTGAGCACGTTCGACAGGCTGTTGACGCTGCCGGCCCGTTATTATGCCGATCACGCCAGTGACAGTCTTGTTGCTACAATCACCGCCGACACGAACCGAACCGTCGCTACCGCTGCCGCTGCAGTAACCGTGCTGGCACGGGATACGCTGACCATCGTCGCGCTGCTGGCATGGATGTTTTATCTCGACTGGAAACCCGCGTTACTGGCGTTGTCGCTGATTCCGGCGATCATGCTGATTGTGCGGTTGAGCAATGGACAGCAACAGAAAAGTGATCGGGAAACGTCACCAACGCCGGACGGCATGGCCCAGGTAGTGCAGGAGTCGGTCAGGAACCACAAAGTAATCAAGCTTGACGGTGGCCAGCAATACCAAAGCCAGCGCTTCCACAATGAAGTCGAGCGGGTGCACCGCGCTACTACGAAACAGGCTACTGCCAAAGCTTTCAGTACAGCGCTGGTGCATATGGCGGTTGGTGTGGTGCTGGCGCTTGCCATCTACCCTGCCGCTCAGCAGGCTGCTACTGATGGAGCCAGCGGCAGTTTCGTTTCGCTCAGCGTGGCCATGCTGTTGCTGATCCTGCCGGTGAGGCGAGTTACCGTTGCTTGCCTATCGCGGCAACAGGGACTGGCCGCCGCTGCAAGCCTATTCGCGCTGCTGGAGCAGAAGGCCGAATCGGATGGCGGCACGATTGATATTGGTTACGCGCGCGGGGAATTACGTTTCGAACAGGTTGGCTTTCGCTGCCAGTCGCCAGCAGATGCTGCGCCGGAAAAGGTTACGCTGACGCTGCAGCCCGGCGAGACGCTGGCGCAGGTGGATTCTGCATTGGCCGACCTGGTGCCGCGTTTCTCTCAGCCTGATAGCGGGAAAATTCTGCTTGACGGCCACGATCTGGCGACGCTCACATTGACCAGCCTGCGCGCCAACATCGCACTGATATCGCGCGAGATGACGCTGTTCAGCGACACGGTGGCGGCCAACATCGCTTATGGAGCCAAGGGACATGCCACCGAAGCGGAGATCATCGCCGCAATGCATGCCGCGCATGCGGCGGAATTCATCCGGGAGTTGCCGCAAGGGCTGCAAACCGTGGTGGGTGAACAGGGTGCGCAGCTTGCCGATGATCAGCGCCTGCGCATCGCCATTGCCCGGGCGCTGCTGAAAAATCCGCCGATCCTGATCCTGGATGAAGCGGTTACGGCGCCGGACGCGGAATCCGGACAGCAGGTGCAGGCGGCGCTGGCAACCTTGATGCAAGGCCGCACCAGTATCATCATCAGCGCGCCTTCCGGCGCGAAGGAATCAATCATCGTCTCGTAGGAGACGCCTTCAGGCGCGAAAAGAACCAACCGATCGCCCCTAAGGGACTCCTACAACCGCATCCCAACCTCGTCGTCCCGTAGGGGCGTCTTCCGGCGCGAAAGGGCTAATTTCGCCAACTGGTATCACGCCCAGCCCCGCAGCTCGATTTCAGCAATCATCCTATCGGCTCCGGCAATGAGCGTTGGCACAAAAGCATGACCAGATTGTAGGGCGTTGATGAGTATGGCTGGGTCTTCAACGTATTCGTGGATCATCTGGTTTCTGAGGTTGCGCATGACCATCCATTCGTCAGCAGACTTGAGCAGCCCCAGGCGTTCGGCGCGATCAAGATTATCGATGGCGGCGGATGTTTTTTCACCCAGGGCAGTCAGGAGTATGGGCAATAGTTTGTCGCCCACGGTGTCTTGCAGGCGGCCAAACCTGCTCACGAAAGCTTCCACCCGCTCTGCCAAATCGGGGTCTGCTTCGAGCTGGGCTGCTTGCTTTAGGGTAAACATGCCGGCAAACAGACGCTGGTCTGTAGTGGCGAGGTGCTGGCATTCTTTGCGCACGACTCGGGTCAAAAACTGCAGACGTAGTGCGATCTTGGGTTCCACTGTCATAGCAATTGTCCTTCTTTGAATGCAATGTCGTGGATGGGCAGACGCATGAGGTTTGGCGCGCTGAGCAACACATCCACTTTGCGTCCGTGCATGGCGCGTGACACTTGAGCGGACATTTGCGCGGCCATAAGTGCGGGATTATCCACGGGTTCCGTTAATTCAAGCATGAGGTCAAGGTCTCCTCCGTGCGCGGTGTCATCAAGTCTGGAGCCGAAAACGCGCACGCGGGATTGGTTTCCCGCCACTTGACGAGCAAGTTGGCGAATAGCTTGGATTTGGTAGTCAGTCAGGCGCATTTTTAAACTCCCCCCTGAAATCTCGAAATAACAACCTCGTAATAACAACCCCGTAAAGCCACTGACTTCTATCAAGGTTGTGCAAGTGAATTATGCATGATTTTTTCTATCCCCAGCCAATTCTGACGCAAGTCCTTCAAGAGAAATCGCCTCGATATCAGTGGCCAGCCGGTAGCGCTCGGTACCCGGGTAGACCACATACTTCTTTGCGGGCTGAAGATCGGCGCATGCCGAATGAAAGCCGCGCTCCACCTTGGGTGCAAGGCTGCGTTTGATTTCGATTGCCCACAGACTTCCATCCGGCCATGAGAGCAATAGGTCGATTTCGGCGCCACCGCTGGTACGATAGAAATGGCCTTGTATTTCGGGCACCGCACAGTCAAGCAGGTTTTCGATGACAAAACACTCCCAACTCTGGCCTACGACTGGATGGGAAAGAAGCGTTTCCTTGTCAGGAATATTCAGCAGCGCGTGAACCAGACCGCTATCCCGCACATATACCTTGGGCGATTTGACGAGTCGCTTGCCCAAGTTGGCATGCCATGGAGGCAGACGACGGACCAGCAGCAGATCCACCAGCAAATCAAGATACCCTCCGGCGGTTTTGACGTCCACCCCCAGGTTCCGCGCCAACTGTGCCGTGTTGAGCAAGCCTCCCTGATGATGTGCAAGCATGCTCCAGTAGCGGCGCAGCGTTTCAGCCGCAATCCGTGGACCAAACAGGGGGATATCGCGCTCCAGATAAGTGCGAATGAAATCCTGCCGCCAGCGCAAGCTATGCATGGTATCAGGCGCCAGCAGGCTTTCAGGGAAACCGCCGCGCACCCAAAGATCGTCAGCCGGCATGCCGAGCGTTTCCAGCACATGGAATGGGGTGAGCTCAAGGTAGGCAATACGACCGGCCAGTGTTTCGCCAGACTGCCTGAGCAAATCCGGCGAAGCGGAGCCGAGCAGCAGATACAGGCCTGAACGCCGGTTGGAACGCCGGCCTTGGTCTATAAGGCCGCGCAGCACTGGGAAAAGTCCCGGTACACGGTGGACTTCGTCAAGAATGACCAGTCTGTCCTGATGATCCCGAAGGTAAAGCTCAGGCTGCGATAATTTGGCACGATCCTGTTCAGATTCCAGATCAAGATAAAGCGCGTTATGGCGTTGGCCGATCTCCAGCGCCAGTGTTGTTTTACCCACCTGGCGCGGGCCAAGCAATGCCACCGCTGGTGAGTAAGCGATGGCATCCGAGAGTCTAGTGGCCAGCGAACGGTTAATCATCCATGCAATTATGGAATATCGTTCCATGAATTGCAAGGATATTTCGCTGTCTTTGCAGTGATGCAATGCCGGATAGAAAAGAGGGGCCGGTCATGGCGCAGGGCTTATCTTTACTTTCGGTACACTTCGCGGCGATTGCCGATTGCGATTACCAAAACACATAATTGCCCATCTTGACTATCACAAATAATGCGATAGTCCCCTACCCGATAGCGCCAGTAAGAACCCAATTGCGGTCCAACTAATTTTTTACCGGCATCTCTCGGATCATCCAGAATGGCAATCCGTTCATCCATGTAATCAAGAATGCAAACTGCGGTAGGTTGATCGATTTTCTTAAGCTGTCTTCTCGCTGACTCGGTGTATTTAATTACCCAGGTCAAGATCTTTCCTTACATCAGCGGCATCGAATACTTTCTCTGTGCCTTTGCGAACCCGTTCCATGGTGGCGTCCGCTAAGTAAAAATCCTCGAGATCATCGATGCCGCCCTCAATCAGTTCGCGCAAATAGTAAGCTTTAGCTCGCCCTGTTTGGGCGGCCAAATGGTCTAATCGTTGTTCAATCATCGGATCAAGACGAATGGATGTAGCCATAACCCCTCCTGTTTGGATGCTTGTATTCATTGTATCACAGTGCGTTCACACACCTGCTGCACCAAGGTGGTTTTGCCAACCTGGCGCGGCCCGGTCACAATCCGAATGAAACGATGAAGCTCTGCCAACAAGCTGATTAATTGTTAGAATTTTGGTTGCTAATAAGTTATATACAATTTATTCAATGCAAATCAGGCCGATTGATTGCAAGCCAAGCAGTTACTGCCTTGTAAAGTTGCTCTGCCTGCTTGATACACTCGACGACCGCCTGTTCGCTGATTGGGTTGCCTTCGTAATCGTTGATATTGCGTTGCTTGCGCAATGCATCCAGCACAATCACCGTGTTCTGATCCACCCCGATGGTGATTGGCAGTGTTTGAATAGCTGTTTGATGATGTCCCGGCTGGCTGGTAGAGGTGCGATAGCCATTCGCCCATAGTGAGATATCGTCAAATCTGGTGTATGACCTTTTCAAGGAAGGTCGGTCAGGCGGCGAGTTTTTGCTGGCCTGATTGATCTTCTTTTACTTCCTCGCCA
>JAYSQR010000021.1:0-75921 GCA_043721435.1 Nitrosospira sp.
TGCGGTGAAAATACGACGAGGGATACGTTTCATGGATTCTCCTAACAAGTTGATAAAGTAACATCAACTTGCCCGTCCACAAAAGTGGGCCTCGCTCACGGGCTTACGCCCAGCGATAAATGTCCGGTGATCTCTAGCGTTAGGGCGCTCCATATGGTCACCTTTCAGCGCGTCAAGTACGCCAACATCAACGCACGTCAGAAGGAAATTTTCAACTTCCAGAAGGTTTCAGCCCTGCTGGCGGACTTTGGATTTGCTACATACCGTCTCACTGATGACTGGAACGGCGCAGACTTTCTCGCCATTCATTTCGATGGCTCAACTTTCCTTCGTGTCCAACTGAAAGGGCGACTCACGTTCGAGAAAAAATACCAAGGCAAAGACCTGTGGGTCTGCTTTCGCCATGAGAGCCTTGTCTATCTCTATCCGCACGACGTTCTGTTAGCCGAAGCGCTGAAAATCACAAACATCGCTAAAACTGCGTCATGGCTCGAGCCAAACGGCGGCTATTCTTACCCCCGCCCCCCTAAATCTTTGGAAGTACAATTGAAGGTCTATTGTCTCGGCCATGAAAGCAATCCTGCACCCTAACCCTGCATTCGAGTGAGACTGCGCAAAAGTGCGTAGCCCCTCAATTTGAACGTGAGCGTCTGCTTTCTGAAAGTACGACCGGCAGCTTCGTGTCGGGAACAGACCATCGCGACCGGCAGTTCCGTGTCGGTTTGCGACTTTCGCCACAGGCAGAAACGTGTCGGCGCTTGCCCTTCGCCAAGCTATTGGATTTGGCTAACAGTCTGGACCAAGAACAAGGCGCGCTGTTGAGTTGGGGCTGACCGAGGAGCAGTTGGCGCTGTTCGATTTGTTCAGAAAGGAATCACTGAGTGGACCGGAGCGTGTGCAGTACAAGCCGAAGCGGAATTTCATCAAGTTGCTGGATGAGGTGGCGCGGAGTGCTGCGAAATGAGTGCCGGCACGTCCCTTGGACTCTCCCAAATCGCTCGGTAACTATCTGCTTCCATCGGTGCGCGATGTGTTGTTCTGGTATTTCGTGCAAGTTATAAGGGCGCTTCTAAAAATTCAAAGTTCTAAACAAGACGAGGCGGGAACAAAAAATGTAGACGCAGCATATGGCTGATATGTAAGGAAACATTTTTTGTAAGCAACAAAGTATTGTGACGAAATCTGGATTTCTAGAGGTGGCCATAAAATAGTCATAACATATTGATTGGGGAAGTAATGATCAAAGTTCTCTTTGTCTGCATGGGTAACATCTGCCGTTCACCCACTGCGGAGGCGGTGTTCAGGCATCAGGTTAAAGCGGCCGGTTTTGATGAAGCAATTCACATCGATTCTGCCGGTACCCATGATTATCACATCGGCGATCCGCCGGATGAGAGGGCGCAGAATGCGGCACAGCGACGTGGCTACGATATGCAGGAATTACGTGCGCGTCAGGTGCAGCTGAGAGATTTCGAGATGTTTCATCATATTCTGGCGATGGACGAAGACAATCTTGCCTTGCTCAAGCAGCAATGCCCGCCGCAGTACCGCCATAAGCTCGGGTTGCTGATGCAGCACAGCAAGAAATTCGTTGAACGCAAAGAAGTGCCTGATCCCTATTTTGGCGGACGTCAAGGGTTTGAGGAAGTGCTGGATCTGGTAGAGGAAGCGGGGCAAGAATTGCTTGACCACATCCGTAGCAGAAAATAACGGGAGATTGCGGGTGGAGGGAGCAAAGCACGATCCACCGCAGTCGTACTCATGAATGGGTGGGGGTAGTAATCCCCACCCATTATTCTTTGTGGCCGTGACTATTTATGCGTTTCTATCTGCACCAGTGGTTCTTGTTCCACCGACGGTGAGGATATGGGTCTTTCCCGTTGCCGCTTTGGTAGTGCCGGTTGTTCCAGTGCAGTGGCCTCAATCGGTTTCACTTTTTCCGGAACGGTCTCTATCATGATTAGTCCGCTTGCGGCCAGATTCAGCGGCTCCGGCGTAGATGCTGGTTGCTGAGGTACGACGGGCTCGGGTGCAGGCATTGCTACCGGTGCCGCCGCTGGGATATGTTCTTTCACGACGTCAATCCCGACTTGGTCGGGGGTTGCCATAACCGTGATGGGGGCAGGTGCATCAACCGGCACCGATTCCTGAGCGGGTTGTGCTGGCGGCACTATTGCTGTTTCTGTCTCAATCGCCGCCAGCGCTGTATTCGGTGCCATCGCCGGTTCGGTTGCAACCTGAGGCACAACGAGAGGAGTGGCCTTCGTTTCTTCAGCTTGCAGGGAGGAGACGGTGAAGTCGAGACTTGACGTTTCATGCAATGGTGTAGGGACACCTTCCGCTACAGTGTCTGCATGGGGCACAGTCTGGGTGGCAGCAGTTTGCTCTGCCGGACTGCTCTGAGTGACTGTCTGGGGGGGGGCTTGCTCACCCCGCCCGTGGCGCTCACCCCGTTCACGCTGCCTGCCACCGCGACGTCGGCGGGAGCGCCCGCCGTCTTCGGCTTGCTGCGGCTGATTTTCTCCCGCTAGTTGTCCTTCCCCCGTTAGTTGCCCTTCTCCCGCCAGCGGCTTAGCTTCCGTCTGGATATGTTCTTCCCGTGGTGGACGTGACGGCTTTTTCTGGGTGGGTCGTTCACCCTTAGATTCTTGTTCGCCGCGCGGAGGGCGTTGAGCAGTGGCCGCACGTCCCTGTATTAGGGCGCCACCAGCCTCGCTACCGGGTTCACCACGCTTGCTGTCTCGCCCCTCGCGGCCACGATCATGGCGTCCACGCGGGTGTTCCTGTCGCTGCGGCCTGGTTTTGACTTGTTTCGGCTCCTCTTTCCTTTCCTCGCTGCTCGTCTGACTGAACCAGCCGAAGAGCTTGCTCAGAAGCGAAGGCTCTTTGAGTTGGGGTTGCGGTTTTTCCTCGCGTATTGGTGCAGGTTGTGACGGCGTGATGCCTTTTACAGCCGCTTGTGGTCGTGCGGGTCTGGGTTCCTGCGCGGCTGACGGCAGAGTAATCTCTTCTGCCGGCTTCTCCACCATCTGGTAACTGGTTTGTACCTCGCCAAGCTTGATGTCGTCATGCCGCAAGCGGGCAATATTATAGTTGGGCGTCTCCAGGTGAACGTTTGGAATCAATATCACGTTCATTTTCAGACGTGCTTCGATGGCATGAATTTCCGCGCGCTTTTCGTTCAGTAAATAGGTGGCAACATCCACCGGTACCTGAACGTGCAGTGCGGCGGTGTTTTCCTTCATCGCTTCTTCCTGGATGATCCTGAGGATATGCAGCGCAGAGGAATCGGTGCCGCGGATATGGCCAGTACCGTGGCAACGGGGACAGGAAATATAGCTGCTCTCGCCCAGTGAGGGGCGCAGACGCTGGCGTGATAATTCCAACAGGCCGAAACGGGATATCTTTCCCACCTGCACCCGTGCGCGGTCATAACGCAACGCGTCATGCAATCGATTCTCCACGTCGCGCTGATTGCGAGCGACTTCCATGTCGATGAAATCAATCACTACCAATCCGCCCAGATCGCGCAGGCGCAATTGCCGTGCGATTTCGTCAGCCGCTTCCAGATTGGTGTTGAGCGCAGTTTGCTCGATATCGGCGCCACGGGTGGCACGTGCGGAGTTGACGTCAACCGACACCAGTGCTTCGGTGTGATCAATGACGATGGCGCCGCCAGAAGGCAGGGTTACTTGCCGTGAATAAGCAGTCTCAATCTGGTGCTCAATCTGGAAACGTGAGAACAATGGGACATCATCACGATAGAGCTTGACGCGATTAACATTGGCAGGCATGACGTGACTCATGAACTGACAGGCCTGCTCGTAAATGCTTTCAGTATCAATCAGGATTTCGCCGATCTCCTGATGGAAGTAGTCACGGATGGCGCGTATTACCAGACTGCTTTCTTGGTAAATCAGGAAAGCGCCGTTCTGACTCTGGGAGGCGTCTTCAATGGCGCGCCACAACTGCATCAAGTAGTTGAGATCCCATTGTAATTCCTCTTCACTGCGGCCTATACCGGCGGTGCGGGCAATGATGCTCATGCCTGCGGGGACATCCAGTTGCGACATCACGTCGCGTAGTTCGGCGCGATCTTCACCCTCGATGCGGCGTGATACCCCGCCGCCGCGCGGATTGTTGGGCATCAGGACCAGATAACGCCCGGCCAGTGAAATGAAAGTAGTGAGTGCCGCACCCTTGGTGCCGCGCTCATCCTTATCCACCTGGACAATGAGCTCCTGGCCTTCACGCAGCGCATCCTGAATGCGGACTTTAGCCGGGTCGGCGCTTTCCTTGAAATAAACACGGGAGATTTCTTTGAACGGCAGAAAACCGTGACGCTCGCCGCCGTACTCGACAAAGGCGGCTTCGAGACTGGGCTCGAGGCGGGTAATGACTGCTTTGTAGATGTTGCTTTTGCGTTGTTCTTTGCCGGCGGATTCAATGTCAAGGTCAATCAGTTTCTGACCATCAACAATGGCGACACGGAGCTCTTCCGGCTGTGTCGCATTAAATAGCATGCGTTTCATTTTATGTCTCCCGCGCTCTGGTCACGGGCGGACAACCCACGCGTGTGCAGCACAGTGGCCGGCACACGCATATGAGAATTTATTAGTCAGGCAACTTGGTCATAGTGTCGGGCTGCTTGTTAATGATGACTATTCTCTGGTTTGTCACTAGGGTCCTGCCTCTTTGGCAAGCAGAACCGGGAATTAAGTTTCAGCTCGGTTTCAACCGGGTTCCGACTATGGTTTTCTCGGGAAACGGGTACTATGAAACTGAAAGCTGAAATCTACGTGTACTTTGAGCGCACAAATCAATTACTATCGCTACTTTTATTGGTGAGCGACGTTAACCAGGTTTCGGGGTCGGTTCTTTTCCATGAGCAGGATAAAATTCCATCAACAGTGCCATTGCGCACACCGGATAGAGGATAGGCTGGAACTCCGAATTGGCAAGTATAAGTAAAATTAAGGATTTAGGCAAAGATTTTCCTTTGAATGCTGTGGTCAAGGAGATTGTTGGCGAGGATAGTGACGGCCAGCGTATTGATAATTTCTTGATCAAGCGTCTCAAGGGTGTGCCGAAAAGCCACATTTACCGACTTCTGCGTAGCGGTCAGGTAAGGGTCAACAGCAAACGCATCAATGCAGATCACCATCTGCAACAAGGCGATACGGTGCGTATTCCGCCGGTGAGAATGGCGCCAGGCGAGCCGCCGGACAACAAGAAGATAACCAAATCCCGATTCATCTCGTTCGACGTGCTGTTTCAGGATGAGTCGCTGCTGGTGATCAACAAGCCTGCGGGAGTGGCGGTACATGGCGGCAGTGGCGTGAGCTTCGGTGTCATCGAGCAACTGCGTGCTCAGCATCCTGACTGGAAATTCCTGGAACTGGTTCATCGGCTCGATAGAGAAACCTCCGGTGTTCTGTTGCTCGCCAAAAAACGCGCGGCACTGGTTGAGCTGCACCGGCAAATTCGGGAAGGGCTGATGGAAAAGCACTATCTGGTGCTGGTAAAAGGCAAATGGTGCAATCCAAGACAAAGCGTGAAATTGCCACTCAGCAAGTATGTGACGGCAGCGGGAGAACGGCGCGTGGCGGTAACCGCGGGCGAGAAAGAGGGAATGGCCGCTCATACGGTGTTCACCCTGCAGAAATCCTGGCAGGATTTCTGCCTGCTGGAAGCGGAACTGAAGACCGGACGCACTCATCAAATCCGCGTGCACCTTGCTCATCTTGGCTTCCCCATCGCTGGCGACGACAAATATGGGGATTTCGCGCTCAACAAGCAGCTGGCCAAGCGCGGCCAGAAATCAGGCCTGGGGCGGATGTTCCTGCATGCCCGTGCGGCTGTGGTGATGCACCCTGTGAGTGGTGAGCGCTTATGCCTGGAGGCGCCGTTAGCAAGTGATCTGCAAAAATTCCTGGACACGCTGGATGCGGAAGATGGCCAATAATGCACATCAGGCCGCACGGTAACGTTCTGTAGACAAATTTCTGATGACCAATAAATTCGACCTGATAGTATTTGATTGGGATGGAACCCTGCTGGATTCCACCAATGTCATCGTGTCTTCAATCCAGGGTGCAGCCCGCGAGGTGGGATTGCCGCAGCCATCGGTTGAAGATGCTCGCCACGTCATTGGCCTGGGGCTGAGCGAGGCTTTGGAGTATCTTTTTCCAGGTGTTTCCTCACAGCAAGTCGGATCACTGATGCTGATGGATCGTTACCGGCACCATTATTCTGTGTACGGGCAGAAAATTTCCCCGTTTGAGGGCATAACCGAGATTATCGAAACCCTACATGCAGAGGACTTCTTGTTAGCAGTGGCCACCGGCAAGAGCCGCACCGAACTCAATAAAGCACTTGAATCCAGCGGATTAGGAGTCTATTTTCATGCCAGCCGTTGTGCCGATGAGACTTTTTCCAAACCCCATCCGGCAATGCTGCTGGAATTGATGGAGCAATTTGGCGTGGCGGCAGGGCGCACATTGATGATAGGTGACACCACCCACGATTTGCAAATGGCAATCAATGCCAAGGTCGCCGGGTTGGGTGTGGCATACGGTGCCCATCCCAGAGAGAATCTCAGTTCTCTGGCACCGCTTGCCTGTGTCAACAGCATCACGGAATTGCACTCATGGCTCAATGTGAACGTCTGATTTGCGCAAGCAGCGAACTGACGGATGGCGGCAAAGGCATCCGTTTCAAGGTGGAGCGCCCGAATGAATCCGGAGCCGTTCCAGCATTTGTGATCCGCTATCGCGGAAAGATCTATGCTTATCTCAACCGCTGCGCCCATGTGGGCGTCGAACTGGACTGGATGGAAGGCGAATTTTTCGATGATTCAGGGTTATACTTAATTTGTTCGACTCACGGTGCGACTTACGCGCCGCAAAGTGGTTTCTGCATTGGTGGCCCATGCAGAGGGAAAAGTCTGCAATGTCTGGAAATTGAAGAGCGCGATGGCAACATCTTTTTGAAGGATTAAAACAATTATGGCTGATTCAGAAAATCGCAACGAAGGCTGGGAGAAGCAGGTGTTGGAGAAGCTGGCGTTCTCCTCTCTGCAGGAGCAGCGCCGGGCGCGGCACTGGGGCATATTGTTTAAATCGCTCACTTTTCTCTACCTGTTTATTCTGTTATTCCTTGTATTGGGTTGGATCGGCGGTAAAGATGGCCCCATTTCCACCAAACACACCGCTCTGGTAGAACTGCGCGGCGTAATTTCCGCGGACAGTGTCAGCAGCGCTGACAACGTCAATGCAGGCCTGCAGGAGGCATTCAAGAACAAAAAAACACAGGGTGTGATTCTGCGCATTAACAGTCCTGGCGGCAGCCCGGTGCAAGCGGGTTATATCAACGATGAAATCCGCCGCCTGCGCGCCGCCTATCCCGAGATTCCCCTCTATGCGGTGGTCGAGGATATTTGTGCCTCGGGCGGCTATTATGTTGCTGCTGCTGCCGACAAGATTTATGTGGACAAAGCCAGTATCGTCGGTTCCATCGGCGCACTAATGGACGGCTTTGGTTTTACGGGGACGATGGAAAAACTCGGTATCGAACGACGGCTGCTCACGGCAGGAGAGAACAAGGGATTTCTTGATCCCTTCTCACCCTCCAATCCGCAGCAACAGGAATATGCCAGAGAAATGCTGGGTGACATCCATCAGCAGTTTATCCAGGTGGTGCAGCAAGGCAGGGGTAAACGTTTGCAGGATGCCCCGGAGATTTTCAGCGGGATCGTCTGGACCGGGCAGAAAAGCATAGACTTGGGGCTTGCTGATGCCATGGGCAGCGCCGAATATGTCGCGCGTGAAGTTATCAAAGCCGAGCACATCGTGGATTACACCACCCAGGAAGGTTTCGTCGAGCGCTTCGCCAAACGCTTTGGTGCAGTGACGGCAAGCGCACTGGTCAGTGCTGCAGGGGGTGGGTGGGGGGTGCGGTAATCATCCATGCAGCAGAAAAACCGTTGGTTTCTTGTTAATGTCAGGCAAGAGATGTTTCCATTCCTTCACCGTTCTGGTTGCAATGTGTTCACTGGCGAGGGTGATGTCGCTGGCGACACATAGGCTGGTGCTGGCGCGGCAGGCCTGCACGAGGGCCTCAAACAGCTTCTGGTTACGGTAGGGGGTCTCGATGAATATCTGGGTCTGGTCGCGGGTCATCGACTCCTTTTCCAGTTCGACAATTTTCATGAGGCGTTTGTCAGGTTCTACCGGCAGATAGCCGTGGAACATGAAGCGCTGGCCATTCAAGCCGGACGCCATCAAGGCCAGCAGGATGGACGATGGTCCAACCAGCGGCACCACCCGGATATTTCTCTGATGGGCAATTCGCACCAGTTCCGCACCGGGGTCGGCTATTGCCGGGCAGCCAGCTTCGGACAATAAGCCCGTATCGTTCCCTGCCAGCAGCGGTGTGAGCAGATTTACAAAATCCTCGGGCCGGGTATGTTCATCCAGCACCTGCATCCTGATTTCCTGTAGTGGCAGGGTGCAGCCGATTTGTTTCAGAAACTGTCTGGCGGTTTTTGGGTGCTCCACTATAAAATGGCCAAGACCTGCGACGCATTGCCGGACTGCAGCGGGAATCACCCAGGCGATATCACCTGGGCCAAGCGGTGTCGGGATGAGATAGAGCGTGCCGGGACTCACACTGTTTCTATGCCTTCATGTGCCAGCATTTCTACCAGCGCGATCAGCGGCAGCCCTATCAGGGCATTTGGGTCGTCACCTGTGATGCGCTCAATCAATGCAATGCCCAGCCCCTCAGATTTGGCGCTGCCCGCACAATGATAGGGCTGCTCTCTGGCGAGATAATTTTCGATCTGCTGGTCGCTTAATTCGCGGAATTTGACGTGAGAGGGGATGAGCCGTGTTTGCATGCGGGCGCTGCGACTGTTGAAAAGACTCAATGCAGTATGAAATGTCACTTCCTTGCCACGCAGCAAGCGCAACTGCCTTACAGCGTTTTCATGGGTCAGCGGCTTGCCGAGCAGGGTGTTCTCCAGCACCGCCACCTGATCGGCGCCTATGATAAGTGCGTCGGGATAGACTGTGGCAGCGGCTCGAGCTTTGCTTTCGGCCAAACGGAGAGCAGTGGCTCCGGGCATTTCACCGGAGAGGGGGGTCTCGTCAATATCCGGGTTGCAGACTTCAAACGGAATCTGCAGACGCTGGAGCAGTTCGCGGCGATAAATGGAACCGGATCCCAATACAAGCTGTTGAGCAAGGTACGGTATTTGCAAAATTCATCCAGGATAGTTTTTGACACTCGCAGGCAAAAAATATATCATGCGCACCTTATGTCTGCACGGTTTGTCATAGATGCCCTTGATTTTGTGCGTAATGCCGGGGCACATCATGGTAAAATTACGCCCGCTGAACTGGAGCGATTGCAAGATTACCTGATCGATAGCCATGGCGGGCTCGAATATACAGTCAATGGCGTTCTGGATGGTGACGGCAATCCGGTTCTGCGGATCGTCGTTAAGGGGACAATCAACCTCCAGTGCCAGCGCTGTCTCACTGGCTTGGCACATGCGCTGGATCTGAAGGCGGATATTTTGCTGGCGAGGGATGAGAACGAGCTCGCCCGTTTTGATGAAGATGATTCAGTAGATGGAGTTCTGGCAGTGCCTGAGATGGATGTACTGGCGCTGATTGAAGATGAAATAATCCTGAGCTTGCCAATTTCACCCCGTCATCCGGCAGGTGAATGCTCAACAGGCAAGCCGGCTGGTGAGGCTGCAGCGGGTAGAGAGCATCCCTTTGCCGCGCTGGCGACACTGAAAAAACCGCACTGAAATTATTTAAGGAGCAAAACACTATGGCAGTCCAGCAAAATAAAAAATCCCCATCAAAACGCGGCATGCACCGCTCGCATGATTTTCTGACCATCTCGCCGTTGGCGGTAGAGCCCAGCACCGGCGAAGTGCATCTGCGTCATCATATTAGTCCCAACGGCTATTATCGGGGCAAGAAAATCATCAAGACCAAGGACGATTAAGTCTCACACGGTCATTCTGCGAATCCCGAAGCTCAAAGTCCAAAGCCTTCAGCCTGCCCCAGCCTTAATGGCACTTAAAACGGACATTACCGTAGCAATAGATTGCATGGGTGGTGATCGCGGCCCCCATGTAACGGTTCCCTCGGCTGTCAATTATCTTCGATGCAATCCAGGAACCAATATCGTTCTGGTGGGATTGCCTGACGCTATCGAGGCAGAGTTGCGTGCCATCAAGTTTGCGCCTGATCCCCGTCTGAGGATTCATGCCGCGAGCGAAGTGATCAGCATGGACGAATCGCCGGCTGTAGCGATGCGTGATAAGAAAGATTCTTCGATGCGGATTGCCATCGACCTGGTTAAGCGTGGCGAGGCCCAGGCCTGTGTCAGTGCCGGCAATACCGGGGCATTGATAGCGACTTCCCGGTTTGTGTTGAAAACGCTGCCTGGGGTTGACCGGCCCGCGCTGGCCGTGGTGCTGCCTACCATGAAGGGGCATACTTACGTGCTAGATCTGGGTGCCAACGTGGATTGCAGTGCGGAGCAACTGCTTCAATTCGGCGTCATGGGCGCTACTCTGGTTTCTTCTGTAGAAGGCAAGGAGCGGCCAAGTGTCGGCTTGCTGAACATAGGCGAAGAAGAAATAAAAGGTAATGAAGTGGTGAAACATGCGGCAGAACTGCTGCGCAACAGCGGACTTAATTTCTACGGCAATGTTGAAGGCAATGATATTTACAAGGGTACGACCGATGTGGTGGTATGTGACGGTTTCGTCGGCAATGTCACCCTGAAAGCTTCAGAGGGCGTGGCACAGATGCTGGCCACTTATTTGCGTGAGGAATTCAAGCGCAATCTTCTTACCAGGTTTGCGGGGCTCATTGCCTCGCCGGTCATCAAGGCATTCAAGCGCCGGGTAGATCATC
Organism: Nitrosospira sp.; assembly: GCA_043721435.1. Taxonomy (GTDB): domain Bacteria; phylum Pseudomonadota; class Gammaproteobacteria; order Burkholderiales; family Nitrosomonadaceae; genus VFJL01. The sequence continues at coordinate 10,944 of JAYSQR010000021.1, forward strand.
GTCGCTACAATGGGGCGAGCTTACTGGGACTGCGCGGTATTGTCATCAAGAGCCACGGTGCGGCTGACAGTCATGCATTCAATTTTGCCATTGAGCGCGCGGTGAATGAAGTGCGGGGCGGAATGTTGCAACATATCAGTGAGCGTGTGGCGGGATTGCAGCATCACTCGCAGAATCCATCTTCGCATCCTCAATTATTGTCAAAAGAAGACGCAGCATGAGGTATTCCAGAATCGTTGGAACAGGCGGCTACTTGCCGGAGAAGGTTCTCACCAACCATGATCTCGAGCGCATGGTGGATACCAGTGACGAATGGATACGCAGCCGCACTGGCATTACTCAGCGGCATATTGCGGCGAATCATGAGCTGGCAAGTGACCTGGCGCTGCATGCCAGTCGCAAGGCAATGGAAGCGGCGGGCATAAAGGCCGAGGAGATCGACCTTATCATCGTTGCCACTACCACGCCGGACATGATTTTTCCCAGCACCGCCTGTATTTTGCAGGATAAGCTTGGTGCCAGGAATTGCCCGGCATTTGACGTGCAGGCGGTATGCAGTGGTTTTATCTATGCACTTGCCACCGCAGACATGTTCATTCGCGCAGGCAGATGCCGCAATGCGCTGGTGGTAGGAAGCGAAGTTTATTCGCGCATACTCGACTGGAGCGACCGCAGCACTTGTGTGCTATTCGGCGACGGCGCGGGTGCAGTGGTGTTGAGCCAGAGCGATCGGCCAGGAATACTCTCAAGCCATCTGCATGCCGACGGCAAACACAGTAAAATCCTTGCGGTGCCTGGGAGTATCTGTGACGGTAAGGTACAGGGCAAGCCGTTCCTCATCATGGAAGGGAGCACGGTTTTCAAGTTCGCGGTAAAAGTTCTGGAAGAAGTGGTGCATGAAGCCCTGGCCGAGAATAATTTACAAGCATCTGATATCGACTGGCTGATTCCCCATCAAGCCAATATCCGCATCATTCAATCCACCGCGAAAAAATTGGGCATACCGATGGAGAAAGTGGTGGTCACGGTAGACAAGCATGGCAACACTTCCGCTGCTTCCATTCCACTGGCGCTGGATGCCGCCGTACGCGATGGACGTATCAAATCTGGTCAGCATGTGCTGCTGGAGGGAGTGGGTGGCGGGTTTACCTGGGGCGCGGTGCTGCTCCGCTGGTAAGACATGAAATTCGCCTTTGTTTTTCCCGGTCAGGGTTCGCAATCAGTCGGCATGATGAATGAGTATGCCGATTTTCCGGCGGTTCGCGAAACCTTTGCCGAGGCATCCGATATCCTGGGCCAGGATTTTTGGGCGATGGCCAACGATGGCCCGGCGGATGATCTCAATCTTACGGTCAATACCCAGCCATTGATGCTGATGGCAGGGATTGCGGTATATCGTGCATGGGAAAGTTTGGCTGGTGCAAAACCGACTTTCATGGCCGGTCACAGTCTGGGGGAATACAGTGCATTGGTTGCCGCAGGGGCATTAGCTTTTGCTGATGCGCTGCCACTGGTGCGTTTCCGCGCGGAGGCAATGCAGCAGGCGGTGCCGGAGGGCACGGGTGGCATGGTGGCAATTTTGGGATTGGATGATGACGCGGTGCGCGCAGTATGCGCTGAAGTCGTGAATACCGCCAATGGGGAATCGCTGGAACCGGCAAATTTCAACGCACCCGGTCAGGTAGTGATCGCGGGGCACAGGAATGCGGTGTTGCGCGGCATGGAACTGGCCAAGGCAAAAGGTGCGAAACGGGCAATAATGCTGTCCATGAGCGTACCTTCGCATTGCTCGTTGATGCATCAGGCGGCGGAAAAAATGCAGCAGCGACTTGAACTGGTGGCGCTGCAATCACCCACTATTCCGGTGTTGCATAATGCGGACGTACAGCCGCATGCAAGTGCTGCCGCCATCAGAAATATTCTAGTACAGCAATTATGCAGGCCGGTACGATGGACCGAGACCATCCATACTTTTGCCACCGCAGGTGTCACTCATGTAGTGGAATGTGGGCCAGGTAAGGTGCTGTCGGGACTAAATAAACGTATAGACGGGAAGTTGCAGAGTCTGGCGCTGGCAGATAGCAAGTCGCTACGGCAGGCTGCAGGCGTACTAAGGTAGATTGGAAGAATATTGCATCCTTTGTCATACATGATTATGGATATTAATCCGTGACAGGACATACTGGAGAGATAATGCTGCAAAATCAAGTGGCGCTGGTAACCGGTGCCAGTCGTGGCATTGGTCAGGCCATCGCGTTGAAATTAGGCAAGCAAGGTGCTACTGTGGTCGGCACCGCCACCACTGAGGCTGGTGCCAAAATCATCAGCCGCTATCTGAGCGAAGCCGGCATCAAAGGTGCGGGCATGGTACTGAACGTCACTAATACTGCGCAGATTGCAGGCATTCTTGCAGCGATACCCGGAAAGTTTGGTGAAATCACGATACTGGTAAATAATGCTGGCATCACTCGCGATAATCTGCTGATTCGGATGAAAGATGAAGAGTGGGATGAAATCATGGAGACCGATCTCAAGTCGGTATTTCGTTTGAGCCGGGGAGTGCTGCGGGCCATGATGAAAGTCCGCTCTGGTCGCATCATCAATATTTCTTCGGTGGTGGGCGCTATGGGTAATCCTGGGCAGGCCAATTATGCAGCCGCCAAAGCCGGGATATTTGGTTTCAGTAAGTCACTGGCACGCGAAGTGGGTAGCCGGAATATCACTGTAAACTGTATTGCCCCCGGTTTTATAGAAACCGACATGACTCGCTCGCTTACCGACAAGCAGCAGCAGGACTTGATTCAGCATGTACCGCTAGGCAGGTTGGGACGGCCTGAGGAAGTGGCCTCAGCAGTAGCGTTCCTTGCTTCGCCAGCCGCTGCATACATTACTGGCGCGACCCTGCATGTGAATGGTGGCATGCATATGGATTGACCGGGAGTATTGCAGCATAGAGATGCGCATCAGCGTACGGCAACTATTTGTTACATTTAGATTTGGTAAAATTGCAAAATGATGTCGATTTGTACCGTTTGGCTCCAATTGGCTCAAATTAACACGTGTCCGCGATTGTTTTCTAAATCCAGGTAGAGAGTGTTCTGGTATTGCAAATACCGAAAATTTGCTAGAATAGCGACGGTTTTTCTTATCTGAGAAGAGGGGTATCTGATGGAAAATGTGGAACAACGTATAAAGAAAATCGTGGCCGAGCAACTGGGCGTGAATGAAGCTGAAGTCAACAACGAATCTTCTTTCGTAGATGACTTGGGTGCAGACTCGCTTGATACCGTTGAACTGGTCATGGCGCTGGAAGAGGAATTCGAATGTGAGATCCCCGACGAGCAGGCGGAGAAAATAAATACCGTTCAGCAGGCGATTGATTACATAAATTCCCACACGAATTAATTGCATGTTTTAATACCCCCCACGTCAGAGTTATCTTGTCCAAGCGTAGAGTAGTCATTACCGGATTAGGTATTGTCTCGCCCGTCGGCAATACCGTTTCCGATGCATGGGCGAACATCCTCGCAGGAAAATCCGGCATCACCCGAATCACCCGCTTCGATGCTACGGCTTTCGCCTCGCAGATAGCCGGAGAGGTGAAGGATTTCGATATCACGCAATACATCTCTGCCAAGGATGCGCGGCGCATGGATACTTTTATCCATTACGGCATGGCGGCGGCAATCCAGGCAGTGAAAGATGCGGGTATTGAAGACATCGCTGGTGGCGGTCTTGATGCGGAACGCATTGGTGTCAACATTGGTTCCGGCATCGGCGGCCTGCCGATGATCGAAGGAACCCATGATGCTTATCATGCCGGCGGTCCGCGTAAAATCTCGCCGTTCTTCATTCCCAGCGTCATCATCAACATGGTCGCGGGCGATCTGTCCATCATGTTCGGTTTCAAAGGACCAAACTTGGCCATCGTCACCGCCTGTACCACCGCGACGCACTGTATCGGCGACTCTGCCCGCATGATCGAATACGGTGATGCAGACGTGATGGTTGCAGGCGGCACGGAATCGTGCGTAACGCCGCTCACCATCGGCGGTTTCGCCTCGGCGCGAGCGCTGTCGACCCGCAATGACGACCCCGCTACTGCCAGCCGCCCGTGGGATAAGGACAGGGATGGTTTTGTGCTGGGTGAGGGTGCCGGCATTCTGGTGCTGGAAGAGTTGGAACATGCCAAACGCCGCGGTGCAAAGATTTACGCTGAGCTGGCTGGCTTCGGCATGAGCGCCGATGCCCACCATATGACCGCGCCCTGTGAAGACGGCGAGGGCGCTGCACGCTGCATGACCATTGCGCTCAAGAACGCAGGCATGAATAACGATGAAATGGATTACATCAATGCCCACGGTACTTCTACGCCACTGGGTGACCTGGCTGAAACCATGGCGGTAAAACGCTGTTTTGGTGATCATGCAAAGAAGCTTGTGGTCAATTCCACCAAATCCATGACTGGTCATTTGCTTGGCGCAGCGGGTGGGGTGGAAGCAATATTTTCCGCGCTGGCGATATATCATCAGGTAGCGCCACCGACCATCAATATTTTCGACCAGGATCCGCAGTGCGATCTGGATTACGTTCCCAATGCTGCAAGGAATATGAAAATTGATGCGGCAATGTCAAATTCGTTTGGATTTGGGGGCACCAACGGCACGCTGGTTTTCCGCAAAGCCTGACCCCACTGTCGTAGTGCAGGGAGTATTTGCAACGCATGCACATACTGAAACGCATAATTTTCTTGGTGTTGGCTGCTGTCTTCCTGTTTGCCGGGTGGTTTGCCTATCATGCCAACGCCCCCGTTCAACTTCCCACTGTTCCATACGAATTTTCCATCAAATCGGGCAGTAGCCTGAGAAGCGTTGCCAAGCAATTAGCCGATGCCGGGGTTTTGCACGATACCTGGTCATTCGTTCTGCTGTCACGGCTAATGGGTTATGCATCACTGCTCAAGGCAGGTGACTATGAGCTTACCGAGAACACTTCACCATGGCAACTGTTGGAGCGCGTCACTACGGGTGATGTCAATCAGAGCGAGGTCAGATTCATAGAGGGCTGGACCTTCTCTCAGCTTAGAAAAGCCCTGAATGAACACCCTGCTGTTCGGCATGATACTGCTGGTTTGAATGATCTGGAAATCCTGCGGTTAATCGGGGCGGGCGAAACAGCGGCGGAGGGATTATTTTTCCCCGATACCTATTATTTCGTACGCGGCAATAGCGACATTGCAATATTAAAGCGTGCCTACCGTGCGATGCAGAATAGTCTCGCTACTGCCTGGGCCGGACGCGCCATGAATTTGCCACTGACGGATTCCTATCAAGCCTTGATTCTGGCTTCCATCATCGAGAAAGAAACCGGCAGGGAAGGCGATCGTAGCAACATCGCCGGCGTATTCGTCAACCGCTTGCGTTTGGGCATGCGGCTACAAACCGACCCTACGGTTATTTATGGCCTGGGGGACAAATTTGACGGAAACTTGCGCAAGAAAGATCTGCTGACCGATCAGGAATACAATACCTACACGCGCCGCGGTCTGCCGCCCACACCCATCGCCCTGCCGGGACTGGCTTCAATTCAGGCGGCGATGAGTCCGGCTAAAACCAGTGCGCTATACTTTGTCGCAAAAGGCAATGGCGGGTCGCAGTTTTCCAGTAACCTGACGGATCACAATCGTGCCGTCGCGAAGTATCAGAAATGATGCGCATGCTAAGTATCGCTGATCGACGATCATCAATACGACCAATTGCCGGGTTCAGGCTAAACCAGAATTAATCGGCCGCACAATATGGGAATAAAAATTTCAGTCATTATCCCGATTCTGATAATTACCGGCATGGCTATGGCCACTACTGCTTTTGCTGAAATCTACAAACATGTAGACAAGGAGGGGCGCATAACCTATTCCAATACTCCCACGAAGGGCGCGAAAAGGCTCTATCTCGATCCGGCAGCAGCGCAGCCCAAGCCTGCAGTGGCAACTCCTGATGGTTTCCCCAAGGTGGCTCGCAAAGTGCAGCAGCAACGGGACGTGAGGCGCCGTGAAATTCTCGCAGAGGAATTGGCTGCAGAAGAGAAGTTGCTATCAGATGCCAGACAGGTTCTAAAGAAAGGTGAAGCGAACTATAAGGCTCTTAAAGTCAGTCCTGCTCAATCCAGACACAACGTGGCTAACTCCGAAGAACAGATGAAGAAACTCCGGGAACAGGTGTTGTTGCATGAGAACAACATCGTGGCGCTGAAGAGAGAGTTGGCAAACTGAGTATTTTGGGGATGATGCTTTACGTGCATCCCATTCTGAAAAGTTGCTATTACGCCCGCACGGGGCTTGCGGAGATTCTTCAGCTGGTGGATCTATGAAAATAAAGAGCAGCATACTTTTGGCAATATTTAGCGTCGCATGCTATGCCCAGCCTCAGCTATATAAACATGTGGATAAGGATGGTAAAACCAGCTATTCAAATACCCCCCTGAAGGATGCCAAGAAACTTGATCTGCCACCGCTTACAGTCATACCGGCAATCAAACCCAAAGTGAAAACCAACCCCCGGGGTTTGTCTGATACTGCTGACAATGAAGCACGCCGCATGGTTATTGAGGAGAAAATTGCCGGGGAGGTAATACTCCTGGAGGAGATAAAAAAGGAGTACAACAATGGTGAACCAGACCGTCTAGGCAGCGAAAGAAATTACCAGAGATACCTTGACCGGATGCAGCAACTCAAGGATGGAATGGCTTTTCACGAGGAGAACATCAGGGTGCTCAGAGTGGAGCTTCAGGGTTTAGGTTCCAACCAAAGATAAGAGTACCTGCGTAAATCCAGGGGAAGGCACTACAGTTGCGATAAATGAAACTGGCATTACGGCTGCACCATAAGCTCCACTGTCACCGGAGCATGATCCGATGGCCGTTCAAGTTTGCGCGTTGCCTTGTCTATGACACAGGCAGTGCAGGCTCCGGCAAGTTCGTTACTCAGCAGAATATGGTCTATGCGCATACCCATGTTGCGGCGGAAAGCCATCATGCGGTAATCCCACCAGGTGTATGATTTCTCCGACTGTTCAAACAGCCGGAAGCTGTCCACAAAGCCGAGTTTAAGCAGTTTGTGAAACGCCTCTCGTTCCGGCTGGCTGAACAGTACCTGTCCTCGCCATAATTCCAGGTCATGCACATCGCATTCTTCCGGCGCGATGTTGAAATCACCCAGCAGCACTAGTTTTGGATATTTATGTAGCTCATCCTGCAGCCATAGTTTGAGAGCGGTCAGCCATTTCAGCTTGTATTGATATTTTTCTGATTCGACGTTTTCACCGTTGGGGACATAGATGCAAATTACCCGTACATCACCGTAGGTTGCCGCCAGTACACGTTTCTGATGATCGTCCAAGGCAGGGATGGTGCTGATGATCTCACTGCCCGTCTGTTTGCTAAGCAAGGCGACGCCGTTATAGGTTTTCTGTCCGGCATAGATTGCTTGATATCCTGCTGCGGTGATTTCAGCCAGCGGAAAGTTCTCGTCTTGCAGCTTGGTTTCCTGCAGGCACAACACATCTGGCTGATTGGCCATCAACCAGTCAACAACCTGTGGCAGACGGACTTTAAGGGAATTGACATTCCAGGTGGCTATCTTCATGGCTGCCTGTGATCAAGCAGTGGCGGAATGGCATGCATTATTGCGGCTCTGTCTGTGTCCACGCACCTGTCCGCCGCCGCGCTTCGGCAATCTGCTCGCGCGTCATTTTTTCTTCGACAACAGCACGATTCTTAATGGCCCTTTCCTCCCCGCCCGCCGCCGCGAGGCTGAACCACATGTGCGCCTCAATATAATCCTGGGTAACGCCTTTGCCGTCAGCGTACCTGATGCCTAAATTGTATTGCGCATCTGCATCGCCCTGCTCGGCGGCCTTGCGATACCATGTCACGGCCTGCTGCTCATCCTGCACAACCCCGCGGCCTCGGGCATACATGACACCCAGATTGTATTGCGCGTCCGCATAGCCCTGCTCGGCGGCCTTGCGATACCACGTCACGGCCTGCTGCTCGTCCTGCACAACCCCGCGGCCTTTGGCATACATGACACCCAGATTGTATTGCGCATCCGCGTAGCCCTGTTCAGCCGCCTTGCGATACCACGCCACGGCTTGCTGCTCGTCCTGCGCCACCTCATGTCCTTTGGCGTACATGACGCCCAGATTATATTGCGCCCACGGATGTCCTCTCTCAGCGGCCTTGAGATACCAGGACACGGCCTGCCGATCATCCTGGGTAACACCCTGGCCCTTGAGGTACATGAAACCCAGAATCGCTTGCGCTGGGACATCCCCCTGCTCGGCCGCCTTGCGATACCACATCGCGGCCTGCTGCTCGTCCTGCGCAACCCCGCGGCCTTTGGCGTACATGACGCCCAGATTGAACTGTGCCCCTGGGTGCTCTTTCTCAGCGGCTTTGAGATACCAGGCCACGGCTTGCCGGTCATCCTGTACAACTCCCTGGCCTTTGGCGTACATGACCCCTAGACTGTATTGTGCCTCCACATGACCTTTCTCAGCAGCTTTGAGATACCAGGAAGCAGCCTGCTGTTCGTCTTGCGGAACACCACGGCCCTTGAGGTACATAAAACCCAGAATAGCCTGCGCCGGGAGATCTCCCTGCTCTGCTGCCATACGATACCATATCAAGGCCTGTTGTTCGTCCTGCGCAACTCCCTGACCTCTGGCATACATGACGCCCAGATTGAATTGGGCATCCACACTTCCCTGCTCCGCAGCTTTCTTGAAAGATGCCACGGCTCTGGTGTAGTCCCTGCTGGCAGCAAACTGCCTTCCATCCTCAAAGTCTCCGGCAACAACCGGAAGTGCCAGCAGTGCCAGTACCAACCCTGTAAGCGTTAATAGCCACATAATTTGCGCACCATTTTGACAGACTGCACCCCTCCTCAGGGAGGTGACTGTATCAGTTCCTCGTGATTTTCCCGACGATAGCCTTGCGCTAGACTTCATATTCACTTGTGCTTAATAATCGGGATTGAAGCTTTTGATAATTACGCCGCCGGATTTGTCATCGTGCTCCAGACTCAAGAGCTTGTGTTCCTCAGCTTCATCCAGCAGTTTGCCAAATGAGCGGAAGCCGTAATAGGCTTCGTTAAAGCCTGGCTTGCGGCGTTTCAGTGCTTGTTTTACCATCGAGCCCCAGATTTTTTCTTCCTCGCCCCGCTCCGAGAATAGAGCCTCCACCGTTGCCATCATCAGATCGAAAGCTTCCTGCTTCTTGTCGCCTTTATTCTTGGACGCTTCCTTGGCCGCATCTGCGACCGCCATACTTTTAGAAGCAGGTTTCTTCACCGTCTGTTTCTTCAGTTTCTCCCGGACCAGATCATCATAATAAATGAACTCATCACAGTTCGCGATGAGCAGATCAGAAGTGGAATTCTTCACACCGATGCCGATCACGGTCTTGTTGTTTTCCCGCAACTTGGACACTAATGGCGAGAAATCAGAGTCGCCGCTGATAATGACAAAGGTATCGACATGAGATTTCGTATAGCAAAGATCAAGTGCATCTACCACCATGCGGATATCGGCAGAATTCTTGCCGGATTGGCGCACATGAGGAATCTCAATCAGTTCGAATGAAGCTTCGTGCATCGCCGTTTTGAAGGTTTTGTAACGATCCCAGTCGCAATAGGCTTTCTTGACCACAATGTTGCCTTTCAGCAACAGGCGTTCCAGTACCTTGCTGATATCGAACATCTCGTACTTGGCATCACGTACGCCAAGGGCGATATTCTCGAAATCGCAGAACAGTGCCAGACTCCTGGTACCAGTCAAGATGGGCATGGCTATCTCCAATAGCGTGTGTGGGATCATTTTACCGCTGCTACGGTTTTTGTAGATAACACTTTTATGAGTATTGCTGGTGACAGCCGATTCTCAACTTCAGTGTTTCGGCAGTCTCAGTCCCGCCCAGCCTCGCTGACATGCGGACTCAGATCAGGAATAGTGTGACTATATGATGACGTGGCCGGAAATTTGATGCAAGCGGCATGCGCGGGAAATGGCATTGACAGTGATTGCAGCAACGGAATATCGGTGCAGTATTTTCCGCATCATGCCGATGATGGGGGCCAAGGTTAAATCTGCGCCTGTCCATGGCAGGTTACCAATAAGCCTGATACGATACGGCTTTGTTGATCCGCCGCACTGATTTATTGCCTGGCTGTGCAGCTTGCCTCTGATTTATTCGGTCTTTGCCGCATCCTCAGTTTCCGCCACACCCGGAGGCTGGTCTGGATTGTCATCGGATGGTGTCCTACCCTTATCCAGCTTGCGCTGCCTTTTCTCTTCCTGTTTCTTTTTCTTGGCCAGGTCTTTCTGGCGTTTTTCATATTGGAAATTTGGCTGTGCCAATTTGTCACTCCTTTAATGGCTATTTCTGATGCAGAGAGAATCAGAGAAGATTTGTTTTTGCTTTGATTATTCTACGTGGAAACAGGCAACTTATCCGAATATATTCGGATCCGGAGAAGATTCGGTGGAAAAATAACGGCAGGGGTTATCTGAAAGTTTATTGATGCTGCGCAGTGTTTCTACTTGCAACCATCAAGCAGGGTCGGCGTGGGTCACGCCAGGGGTATCGAGCACCTCCTGATCGGGTCGGGCAGATCAGTACGGAGCAGAAGGCCGAGAAAATGGACCATCAAGATTAAGTGCAACGGTGTTTTCTGTTCTCCATCTCTCACTAGGACGCCGACATCTGATGTTTGTCGATGTGGGAAATGATATCTCCAACCGAGCGAAGCCATGCAGTTTTAAGCCATAGCCGTATTCATGTTTCTTAATCCTGCCGCCGTACTGCTTAGCGTTTTAAGGAAATCTTCCACCTGTACCGGCGTGTTGGTGCTGCCTAGACTGATGCGCACCGCACATCGCGCCAGCAGGGGTTCGACTCCCATCGCTTCCAGCACATGGCTTTGGCCAGGAGTCACGCTGGAACAGGCGGCGCCACTGGCTACCGCGAAACCTGCCTTGTCAAGACGGACGACCAAGGTATCACCCTCAATACCGGGTAACGCAAAATAGCAGGTATTGGGCAAACGCGCTGCCCCCAATCCGAAAATGACAGCGCCCATCGCAATCAGTCCCTGCTCCAGACGTGTGTGCATTGCCGCAACCCGCGTAGTCATCCCAGCCATACGGATCTTGGCCAACTCACAGGCAGCGCCAAAACCAACGATGGCAGGGACATTTTCGGTACCTGAGCGCAACCCGTTTTCGTGACCACCACCAAAAATGAGTGGTTTGAGCAACAGTTGCTTGTCCACAATCAGCGCAGCAGCACCCTTGGGGCCATAAATCTTGTGGGCAGACAGCGTCATGGCATGTACTTTGAGTGCGGCAAAATCCACCGGAATTTTTCCAAAGGCCTGCACTGCATCGGTATGTGTCCAGGCACCATGCCCCCGGGCTTTTTCTGCAATCGCCGCTACGTCCTGAATTACGCCGGTTTCATTATTTGCCAGCATCACCGACACCAGGCCGGGTTGTTGTTCCCTCATGGCGTTAGCGGCATCATCCAGACTCACTTGTCCCAAACGGTCCACCGCCAGTCGCCGCAAATCCCATTTCTCAAGCTTTCTCCGTGCCAATTCCTGGGCTGGGCGCAGCACGCAAGGATGTTCAATCGCGCTGACGATAATCCGCGTAGGTTTTAGGTAGCCTGCGGCTCCCAGGATGAACAGGTTGTTGGCCTCCGATCCGCCACTGCAGAAAGCTACTTGTTCCGGCTGTACGCCGACCGCATCCGCCACCTGCTCGCGCGCCTGGTCTATTGCCCGACGTGCCGCCATCCCGCGGAGATGGCGACTGGAAGGATTGCCGAACTCTCCCTGAAAATACGGCAGCATCACATCCAGCACTGCATCATCCATCGCAGTGGTGGCGTTATGGTCGAAATATGCTTGTACCCTTCTATTCATTTTCATCAACTATCGTCGATTTCATTGCATTTGCTTCAATCCGGCGGATTTCCATGCGCTGCTTACAGAGAAGCAGTTAAGCCGGAAATGTTTTTCCCGGCTGCTTGTGCACCCGTAGGTCCTGCAACACTGCGACATTCTTCACTTTTGGACTCGTCACCAGTTGTTCTAGTGTGACCAGGGCCAGATAGTCCCGTATCTTGGCATTGAGGCTGGTCCACAGATCATGGGTCATGCAGCGCTGATCATTGTGACAGTTCTCCTTGCCCTTGCACTGAGTTGCATCAATTGGTTCATCCACGGCAAGGATGATGTCAGCCACCGACACTTCATTCATTGGCCGCGCCAAATGGTAGCCGCCACCGGGGCCGCGTACACTATCTACCAATTTGTTGCGCCGTAGTTTTCCGAACAACTGCTCCAGATAAGACAGTGAAATCCTTTGGCGCTCGCTGATGCCCGCCAATGTCACTGGCCCATGATCACCATGCAGAGCCAGATCAATCATTGCAGTCACCGCAAAACGCCCCTTAGTCGTCAATCGCATTTTTGCTCCCAGTCAGAATCAACATTCGGATTAACAATTATTCTCGGGTTATCCGCAGCAATACCCGACAATTTCGCTCAAGTATATAAAACCCTACTTATTCAGTCAACTATTTTGTTCGAATAATTCGCGGCAGTCTTGTCTGTGGCTCATTGCTCTTGTTGCGCTTACCGGCGTTTCTCCAGAGCGCTCAGGATTCCACGCAATATATTTACTTCTTCTTTTTCCAGTCGGGCGCGCGCAAATAAGCGGCGCATGCGCTGCAGCAGCCGTTTCGGTTCCTGGGGATCCAGAAAACCACTGTTTATCATGCTTTGTTCCAGATGACGGACAAATAATTCAATCTCATCGAAGCTAGCGGGTGTGCCCATTGGTTGCGGAAGACTCCCGATTTCTGGCAGAGCCATGCGTAATTCATATGCCATTACTTGCACCGCGCTGGCAAGATTGAGGGAGGAGTAATCTGGATTGGCCGGAATATGCACAATAATTTGACACTTGCTCACTTCGAGCGTGGTGAGACCGGACATTTCTGTGCCGAAAACCAGCGCGACCGGATGTTGCCGCGCATGGTTGCACAATTCCTGTGCCCCCTGATATGAATCGAACACTTCATGTGCAAGGTCGCGCGGACGGGCAGTGATTGCCGCCGCCAGCACCGTGCCACTGAGGGCTTCATCAAGGCTGCCACAAACCTTGGCAGTGTTGAGCACATCCCATGCACCGGCGGCGCGCGCTTCTGCTTCCTTGTCGGGAAACGATTTTGGGTTTATCAGATAGAGTGCACCCAGCCCCATTGTTTTCATCGCCCGCGCAGCCGCGCCGATATTCCCGGGATGGCTGGTATGGCTCAACACTATGCGGACATTAGCAAGCGGGCAGAGGGGATTCATATTAAAATCCTAGTTTTGTTTAATCCCGAATCCAGAATATGCATCCTATGCTCACCATTGCAGTAAAAGCCGCGCGCCGCGCTGGTGGTATTATCAACCGTGCTGCACAGAATCTGGATTTGCTGCACGTCTCGCGTAAGGCGCACAATGACTTCGTCAGCGAAGTGGATGGTGCGGCGGAAGATGCCATCATTCGGGTGCTGCTGGACGCCTATCCGGCTCACGCGATTCTAGCAGAAGAGAGCGGTGCTCGCGGTGATCAGGACAAGTCCGAATACCAGTGGATCATTGATCCGCTCGACGGTACCACCAATTTTCTGCACGGCTTTCCCCAGTACTCGGTCTCGATCGCGCTGCTGCACAAAGGCATACTGACCCAGGCAGTGGTGTACGATCCTTCCAGTAATGAATTATTCACCGCCAGCCGCGGGCGTGGCGCCTATCTCAACGACCACCGCCTGCGCGTAAGCAAGCGCACCCAACTCGCTGATTGCCTGATCGGTACCGGCTTCCCGTTTCGCGAGTTCTCCCACATAGATGCTTATCTCGCCATGTTCAAGGACATCATGCCCAGAACTTCGGGTATCCGCCGTCCCGGCTCCGCTGCGCTGGATCTGGCCTATGTAGCCGCTGGACGCTACGATGGCTTCTGGGAACTGGGATTGTCACCATGGGATATGGCCGCTGGCTGTCTACTGATCACCGAAGCGGGCGGACTGGTGGGTGACCTGGAAGGCAACGCCACTTATCTGCAGAGTGGACACATCGTCGCCGGTAATCCGAAAACATTTGGCCAATTGCTGCAGGTGATTGCGCCGCATTTGACGAAAGAATTGAAGGCCTAAAACGTTGGTGTCACCGTTAAAATCACTATCGATTTGCTTGCCACCAAATAACCAAACGGAATAAATGCCATGAAGATTGAACGACTAAATGCCGATTACGCCATCGCTGGCCAACTCAGATTCATTGAGGGCAATGGTGGCTTTCCTTTCATTGAAATCAACAGTACCAAAGCCAGCGCTCTGATCTCCATCTATGCAGGCCAGGTATTGTCTTTCCGCCCGGCTGGCGCAGCGGACGACCTGATGTTCCTCAGCGAAAAGGCTTATTATCAGACGGGTAAAGCGATCAAGGGCGGAGTGCCGATCTGCTGGCCATGGTTCGGCGCAGATCCGCAAGGGTTGGGCCGTCCAGCGCATGGCTTTGTGCGCAATCGCCTGTGGAACGTAGTGGCAACCGAAATGACCGCAGATGGCAATATCCGGGTTACGCTAGGGTTAATGGATACCCCTGAAACTCGCGCTATCTGGCCACAATCGTTTACCCTGACGCTGGAAATCATAGTTGGAAACTCGCTGAACCTGGAATTGGTCACACGTAATACGGGCACGCAGATATTTCCTGTAACGCAGGCATTCCATACCTACTTCAAGGTTGGGGATATCAGTCAGACAAGCGTATTGGGACTGGAAGGTATCGACTACATCGATAAGACCGACAACAGTGTGCAAAAACAGCAGACCGGTGCAGTAATGATCAATACAGAAGTCGACCGTATCTATCTTGGTGTTCAGGGCGAATTGGTGGTTGCCGATGCCGCCCTGAAGCGCCGCATCCGGATTGCGTCCAGAGGCAGTAAAACCGCCGTGGTGTGGAACCCGTGGGCAAAAATCTCGGCGGAGATGGGCGACTTGCAGGATGATGATTACCGGCGCCTGCTCTGTGTCGAGACTACCAATGCTGCCACGGATGTGGTGGAGATTGCGCCCAACAGCGAGTTCCGGCTGGTGGCGAACTACCGTGTGGAACGGGATTGAGCGCCAATTAAGGGCGCCTCTAACGAAGTAATCTCTCTCGCACCGGGAGTGGTTTTATCCAGCGCGAATTTATACTAATGTCCACCCAGCATACTCCGATGATGCAGCAATACCTGCGCATCAAGGCACAGCATCCCGACATGCTGATGTTTTATCGCATGGGGGATTTCTACGAGCTATTCTTCGATGACGCGGAAAAGGCCGCCAAGCTGCTTGACATCACTCTGACCCGGCGCGGTGCCTCGGCAGGGGAGCCGATCAAGATGGCGGGTGTGCCTTATCATGCTGTCGAACAATACCTGGCGAAGCTTATCAGGCTGGGCGAGTCGGTGGCGATCTGCGAACAGACCGGCGATCCCGTCACTGCCAAAGGACCAGTGGAGCGCCAAGTCACACGCATCATCACGCCGGGAACGCTGACGGATGCGGCGCTGCTGGAAGAGAAACGCGACTGCGTGCTGCTGGCGCTGACTCTGCATGAAGCCACACTGGGGTTGGCGTGGCTTAATCTGGCGGCAGGGCAGTTCTACCTAATGGAGACATCGACGAACAATCTGGCGAGTGAACTGGAACGCCTGCAGCCAGCCGAAATTTTGTTGCCTGAGTCGCTGGAAACCCTGGCCGTGTTTAACGGTGTGGGCGCATTAAAAAGTTCAAGTTTGAAGCATTTGCCGGTATGGCAGTTCGATGTTGATGCCGCCGTGCGTAATCTCGCCCGGCAATTTGGAACCCGCGATCTTTCCGGTTTCGGCTGCGACGGCTTGCAGCCATCGCTGGGTGCAGCGGGCGCACTGCTGGAATACGCCCGGCTCACGCAAGGTGCAAGCATCGTTCACGTCAAGGCGCTGCAAGTTGAGCGAGATAGCGCTTACGTGCGGATGGATGCCGCCACTCGCCGCAATCTGGAAATTTCCGAAACCATACGCGGCGAAGTATCGCCCACGCTGCTATCGTTGCTCGACACCTGTTCAACCAGCATGGGCAGCCGTTTGCTGCGGCACTGGCTGCATCATCCATTGCGCGACCATGCTGCGGTCCAGCAGCGTCTTGATGGCGTGTCGGCCTTGATCGGAGCAGCGGGACTGGGGCCGTATCATGCGGTGCGCGAGTGTTTCAGGCGCGTGGCGGATATTGAACGCATCACTGCGCGCATTGCACTGAAATCCGCCCGTCCACGGGACCTGTCGGGTTTGCGTGACAGTCTGAAACGCTTGCCTGAAGTTATCGCCGCAATTGCCGGTTGTGCCAGCGAACATATCGCCACACTGGCGCAAGCCATGGCGCCGGATACCGCACTTGTCAGTCTGCTGGAGCAATCCCTGCGTGAAGAACCCAGTGCTGTGCTGCGCGAAGGCGGAGTGATCGCCGACGGCTATGACGCCGAACTGGACGAGCTACGTGCAATACAGAACAACGGCGGTGAGTTTCTGTTGCAACTGGAAGCACGGGAAAAGACGCGCACCGGTATCGCCAGTCTCAAGGTGGAGTATAACCGGGTGCATGGGTTTTATATCGAAGTCACCCACGCCCATAGCGAGAAAATCCCTGATGATTACCGCCGGCGGCAGACGCTGAAGAATGCCGAGCGTTACATCACGCCAGAACTGAAAACCTTTGAGGACAAATCGCTTTCCGCACAGGAGCGCGCGCTGGCGCGGGAGAAGTTTTTGTATGATGCGTTGCTGGACGCACTTTCACCATTCATTGGTTATTTACAGCGAGCTGCTCGGGGTGTTGCTGAACTGGATGTGCTGGCCACCTTCGCTGAGCGTGCGCTGGCGCTCGATTACACCATGCCGGTTTTCACCGATGCGGCCATGATCGAGATCGTGGCAGGCCGTCACCCAGTGGTAGAAAAGCAAGTGGAGGATTTCATCGCCAACGATGTGCGGCTCGGTGCTGGTGACAATAGCGAGCGGCAAATGCTTATCATCACCGGCCCCAATATGGGTGGAAAATCCACCTACATGCGGCAGGTTGCGCTGATCACATTACTCGCGTATTGCGGTAGCTTTGTTCCCGCCAACAGCGCGCGTCTCGGCCCGCTGGACCAGATTTTCACCCGCATCGGTGCATCCGATGACCTTGCCGGCGGACGCTCGACTTTCATGGTGGAAATGACCGAGGCTGCCAACATTTTGCACAACGCCAGTGCGCAAAGTCTGGTATTGATGGATGAAGTGGGGCGGGGTACCTCCACATTCGATGGTCTGGCGCTGGCGTTTGCAATCGCCCGCTATCTACTGGAGAAGAACCGGTGCTATACGCTGTTTGCCACCCATTATTTCGAACTGACAAGACTTGCGGAAGAATTCAGGCAGGCGGCTAACGTGCATCTGGATGCAGTGGAACACAAACACCATATCGTATTCCTGCACGCGGTCAATGAGGGCCCTGCCAGCCAGAGCTATGGCCTGCAAGTCGCGGCGCTGGCCGGTGTACCAGAACAGGCCATCAAGGTAGCGAAGAAATATCTGCTGAAATTGGAGCAGGAGAATGTAGACAGGGACCTGCAGCGGGATTTATTTTCCGTGGGTTCCGCCGCCGTGGTAGAACTGCCGCACGAGCACCCCGCGCTCGCATTGCTGCGCACCATCATACCGGATGAGTTAAGTCCGAAAGAAGCGTTGGAACAACTCTATGTGCTGAAAAAGGCGGCGGAGGACGAGTAGCGCGGGTGATGAGCCTGCGCTACGCATTGAAGATGCAGTCGAATCAGGAAAAATCAGTGCTCATGGCCGTGAGGACCGTGGACGTGACCGTGGGAGAGTTCCTCGGCAGTGGCAGGACGCACATCGGTAACCGTACAATCGAAACGCAGCGTCATCCCAGCCAGCGGATGATTGCCATCCACCACTACTTTGTCTTCGGCAATGTCGGTGACGGTGAAGGTCAATATGTCATCTGAGTCTTCCGTGCCACCTTCAAACTGCATTCCAACCGCTATGTTCTCGGGAAACGCATCACGCGGCTCCACCCGCACCAGTTCACTGTCATATTCGCCGAAGGTATTCTCAGGCTCCATGAAAACCGAGCAGGTATGGCCCACCTCCATGTTATGCAGTGCTTCTTCCACCATCGGGAAAATGCCATCATAGCCCCCGTGCAAATAACTGATCGGGGAGTCGGCTTTTTCCAGGATTTTGCCAGTCGAGTCCGATAATTCATAATTGAGAGATACTATGGTGTCTTTGACAATGCGCATGTTATTTCCGTTTGTGGGTTATCGAATATAAAATCAAATCGTGATCATTTTATCAGCAGTATTTTTTGGCGTCATCACAAATAGCGCATCCAAGATTGCCACCGGCAAGCAGATCTGAAGCGGTGCGGCAAACACCGCTCTTTCACAGCGCGCATTTCATTATCAGTTTTTTTACGGGAGCAAAGCTGCGGCGATGTATGCTGGATGCGCCATATTGTTGTAATGCCATGATGTGCGCAGCCGTCGGATATCCCTTGTGCCGGTCAAAGCCATAGTGCGGGAAATGCTGGTGGAGTCGCAGCATTTCAGCATCACGTGCAGTCTTGGCCAGGATCGAGGCAGCGGAAATTTCCGGCACCAGACTGTCGCCCCGGATGACAGCGCGCACTGGGAAGTTCAGGCGGGGGCTATGATTTCCATCCACCAGTACCTCGTTGGGAGTGAATGACAGGTTCTCGACCGCTCGTTTCATGGCCAGCAGGCTTGCTTGCAGAATATTCAAGCGGTCGATTTCATCGACGGATGCAGAAGCAATGGCCCACGCCATGGAATGCACTTTGATGGCAAGTGCCAGTCGATTGCGTTTTTTCTCACTGAGTGTCTTGGAATCTGCCAGTCCTTCGATTCTGTAAGCAGGGTTGAGCACGACGCAGGCCGCGAACACCGGCCCTGCCAGCGGCCCCCGGCCGGCTTCATCCACGCCGCAGATCCAGTTGAATTTCCGGGTTGGCATTTCTCTTGATCTCCGGCTTCTGCCGCAGGTGTGCGGATTGCTGCGTAGATCCTCAGATACTCCGCATCGTGCACATCAATTCAGCCTCGGTAGCAAGCTGGCCTGCTACTTCTGCGCGGGCGGAATACTTCCAGATTCCTCTTACCTGCCGCGTGATGGCTACCTTGAGCAGCAACTGATCGCCTGCCTGCACCGGTTTCTTGAAGCGGGCGCCGTCTATCCCGACAAAATAATAAATTGAGTCATTGTCAGCTTTCACCCCCGCGGTTTTGAGGGTCAGGATCGCTGCAGCCTGGGCCAGCGCTTCGATGATCAGTACGCCCGGCATAACGGGATGATGGGGAAAGTGCCCAACAAAGAAGGGTTCGTTAATAGTCACATTCTTGAGCGCGACTATATCCTTGCCCGGTTCGCAGGAAAGTACCCGGTCTACCAGCAAGAAAGGATAGCGGTGAGGCAGATATTCCAGGATTTCATGAATATCCATGGCACTCATGCTTTCCCCTTTCAGGTTTTCGTTTTCTTTTTCCATGGCTATTTGTCAGCCAGTGCTTTGATAACTCTGTCGGTAATATCGATGCGCTGACTCCGGTAAACCGAATCCTGCAACTGCAGGATCAGGTCGTATTTCTCCGCTTCCGCGATGGCTTGTATGACTTTGCTGGCGTTCAACTGGATCGCGGCAAATTCATCGTTCTGCCGCAGACTCAAATCTTCCCGCATCTGCCGCTGGCTACGCTGATATTCACGATTGATGTTGGCAAGCTCACGCTCCTTGCCGCGCCGATCCGTTTCCGGCATGGCCATGCCGTCCTTTTCCAGTTGCTCCTGCAGCGCCTTCACTTGCGCCGCCATTTTCTTGAGTTCCTGGTCGCGCGGCAGGAATTCCTTTTCTATCTTTTTCTGCGCGCGCACAGCCGGTGCCGATTCGATCAGAACCCTTTCGGTATTGACTATGCCTATCTTGATTTCGCTCGCGTAGGTGTTGAAGGGGATGGCCGCGGATGCAATGATCATGCACGTAGCGGTTAAAATTTGCCGATACTGAGTTTTCTGCTTCAATTTTCTCTCCTGGTTGATCACTGCCAAATTTAGAACTGCTGGCCAAATTGAAACTGGAATACTTGTAGTCTATCGCCGGGCTGGTCATTCAGCGGTTGTGCGAGACTGACCTTTAGCGGCCCCATCGGGGAAATCCACATAACGGCGAGTCCGGTGGAATAACGCATTCCTTCATTTATCTTGTATTTCGCATCACCCCCAGGGCCAAATACTGTACCACCATCCAGGAACAGACTCAGGCGTACTGACCTGTCGTTTTTCATGCCGGGCATCGGGAACATCAGTTCCGCACTGCCGACCACGCGTTCGTTGCCGCCCAGCGATCTGCCGTTGGCATCACGCGGACCCAGCGAACTGATATAGTAACCGCGCACCGAGGTGTTGCCGCCGGCAAAGAAATTCTTGAAGAAAGCCAGCGGTTGTCCATTATAGCCATTGCCGGTTCCGGCTTCACCATGCAGCATCAGGGTGAAATCCTTTGAGATGGGATAAAACCATTTGAGAGCGTAGCTTGCCTTGTAGTATTGGAGATCGCCACCTGGCACACCCGCTTCGAGGAACACTCGATGGGTGGTGCCGCTGGTAGTCCAGATGGCGCTGTCACGCCCGTCACGCGCCCAGCTTAGCGTCACCGGAAGATTAAGGGTGACCTTCCCGAAATCGCGCACAAAGTCTATGTTACGTTGAACATTGCCTACCGATTTTATATCCGTCTGTTCCGCACCCACGCCAAACGAGACGGTATCATTTTCGTTAACCGGGATGCCGAAGCGCACACCGGCACCGGTGGTGGCGGTATTAAAGGCACCCACCCCCAACAGCATATTGGTATTAAGGTGGCGGTCGTACAGATCAAACCCGGCGCTTACCCCGTTCTTGGTGAAATAAGGATCGGTGAATGACAATGAGTACACTTTATTGATCTGGCCGGTACTGACGTTGAGAGCGACGTTTTTCCCGCTGCCGAAGATATTGTCCTGGGCAACGGAAGCGGTCAATATCAGGCCCTGTTGCTGGGCATAGCCCGCGCCAAACATCACGGCGCCGGTAGGCTTCTCCTTGACATCGACATTGATGTCAACCTGATCGGTGACGCCCGGAACTGCGGGCGTTTCAAAATTGACGGCATTAAAAAAATTCAGTCTGTCCACACGCAACTTGGACTGCGCGATTTTGGCGGTTGAATACCAGCCACCTTCGAATTGACGCATTTCCCGGCGTATCACCTCATCGCGCGTGCGTTCATTGCCGGTTATGTTGATGCGCCGTACGTAAACCCGGCGGCCCGGATCGATAAAAAAAGTGAACCCTACCTGTCTTTTTTCCTTATCTATTTCCGGTGCTGCGTTGACATTGGCAAACGCATAGCCATCATTGCCCAGCCGGTCGGTGATGAGTTTGACGGATTCAGTCAGTTTCTCGCGTGCGAACACTTCGCCCGGCGCAAGTTTGATGAGCTTGCGCAACTCCGTTTCCGGCAGCAGCATTTCCCCCGCCAGCTTGATTTCGGAAACCGTATAGTTGGCACCCTCGGTAATATTTATCGTGATATAAATATCCTGCATGTCTGGCGTGATCGACACCTGGGTAGAATCAATGCTGAGTTCCAGATAGCCGCGATTGAGATAGTAAGAGCGCAGTGTTTCCAGGTCGGCACCCAGCTTCTGTTTCGAATACTGATCATCTTTGGTGAACCAGGTCAACAGACCCGGGGTCCTGAGTACAAACTGGTTCAGTAACTCCTTTTCCTTGAAGGCATTGTTGCCGACGATATTTATCTTGCGTATCTTGGCGACCTCTCCTTCGTCTATGTCGAAGTTGATGGCGACGCGATTACGCTCAAGCGGTGTGGTGGTGGTGGTAATCTTTACTGCGTATCTGCCGCGGCTGATGTACTGCTGCTTCAACTCCTGTTCTGCTCTTTCCAGCAGCGAACGATCAAAGATGCGCGATTCCGTCAGACCGGCCTGCTTCAGGCCATCCTTCAATTTACCCTTCTCGAATTCTTTGCCGCCGACTATGTTGATCTGCGCAATGGCCGGACGTTCTTCCACCACCACCAGCAGGACGCCGTTGTCCGATTCCAGACGCACATCCTTGAAAAAACCGGTGGCATAGAGGGCCTTGATTGCCGCCGCAGCTTTCTCGTCGTCCAGTACGTCGCCCACCTTCACCGGCAGATAACTGAACACCGTGCCTGCTTCGGTGCGTTGTATGCCATCTACCCGGATATCCTTGACCACGAACGGTTCGATTGCCCATGAAAGCGAAGAACAGAAAGTGACAGCAAGCGCAGCCAGGTACCTGATTTTCATTTTTTAACTGGAGATAAGCCGACTGATGTCGTTATATATGGCAAAAGCCATCAGGGCAAACAACAGCGCCATCCCCACCCGCTGACCAACTTCCATGGCCGTGTCAGAAAGCGGACTGCCTTTGACGATCTCGATCAGATAATACATCAAATGCCCCCCATCCAGTATCGGGATGGGCAGGAGGTTCAGCACCCCCAGGCTGATGCTGATGAGCGCGAGAAACCCCAGATAAGGCGCAAGCCCCATTTGCGCTGACTGCCCGGCGTAATCGGCAATTGTAATGGGTCCGCTGACATTTTTCCACGACACTTCTCCCATCACCATTTTTCCCAGCATGCGCAGCGTAAATACCGATGTCTCCCAGGTTCTATCTACTGCCTTGACTATGGACACACCCAGCGGATAACTGGTTTTTACCAGCAGTCCTTCCAGTTCGGCAGGGTCAATTTTGGGGCCAACGCCGATCTTGCCGATTCTCTCGCCTTTTTCAGTTGCCGTATCAGGAGTGACGCTGATATCGAGGACAGAATTACCGCGATGAATTTGCAGCAGCAGTGACTGTCCCGGGTTGGCGCGTATCTGCCGCACCAGTTCTTCCCAGTTTGCAATGTCCTGTCCGTTTATGGCCAGAATTTCATCATCCGCCAGCAAACCGGCACGGTTACCCGCGCCGTCCGCTGTTACCTGGGCAATAACGGGTTTTATTGCGGGCTGATAGCTGCTCAGGCCGATTTTCTTCAGAAAATCCCCGTCCAGGTCATCGGCGTGAAAATTGCTTAAATCCAGTGTGCGCCAACTGATTTCCCCACGTTGATTGAGAGTTTCCACGGTTACAGCTGGAGATTTATCCACGACCTGCGCCAGCAGCAGCCAGCGTGCATCCTGCCAGGTCGCCACAGGCTCGGCGCCGATTTTTACGATGGTCTCCCCAGCCTCGAAAGCCGCAAATGCAGCGGGTGTTGCCGGAGCCACCGGTCCCAGAATCGGTTTCATTCCGCTGGTGCCGAGCATGAACAGAAAACAGTAAAGCAGGATGGCCAGCAGAAAATTAGCGATGGGTCCTGCCGCGACTATGGCGCTGCGACGTGCGACTGACTTGCGATTGAACGAGCGTGGCAAATCCTGCGGAGCGACTTCGCCTTCACGCTCATCCAGCATCTTGACGTAACCGCCGAGGGGAAAAGCAGCTATCACCCATTCGGTCTGATCTTTCCCCCAGCGTTTCCTCAGTAGAGGCCGACCAAAACCGATCGAAAAGCGCAGCACTTTTACTCCGCACCAGCGCGCTACCAGGTAATGGCCAAATTCGTGGAATACAATCAGCACGCCCAAGGCGACGACAAAAGAAATGATCGTAATAGGGAGCGTCATACCCATGTGCCAGGGTGGATGTGACGCAAAAGGAGTTTCGGAAAAGAACTTGAGGCGCTACGTCTTGCTGTCTCCTGGCAAACAGGGGCAAGAGAGCGGGGCGGAGAAAAAATGACCAGGCTGGCGGTAGCCGGGGCGTTTTCGGGGGATGGTATTCCTGACACTTTACACCAGAGACGCCAGCCACTCATGCGCGGTTTCGCGTGCTACGCGGTCTGCTGCCAGGATATCTTCCAGGGTGGCGATATCCTTGCGGCTGACCGTCTGCATGACTTGTTCGATCATGGTTGGAATTGCGGTAAACGGCATGCGGCGTTTGAGAAAGGATTCTACTGCCACTTCGTTGGCAGCGTTGAGTATGGCCGGGGCGCTGCCACCGGCGGCAAGCGCCTGGTAGGCGAGGCCCAGACAGGGAAAGCGTTTGAGATCCGGTGCTTCAAAATCCAGTCGGCCGATCTTGAACATGTCCAGAGGCGTCACACCCGTTTCAATGCGCTCCGGAAAACCCAAGGCATGCGCAATCGGGGTACGCATGTCGGGATTACCCAGTTGCGCCAGCACCGAACCGTCTACATATTCGACCATGGAATGAATCACGCTTTGCGGATGGATCACTACCTGAATTTGCTCAGGAGCGGCATCAAACAGCCAGTGCGCTTCAATCACTTCCAGTCCCTTGTTCATCATGGTGGCGGAGTCCACTGAAATCTTCTGTCCCATCAACCAGTTGGGATGAGCGCAAGCCTGCTCCGGCGTTACTTGTTCCAGTGACGCCAGCGATGCTTGCCGGAACGGTCCGCCGGATGCAGTCAGCAGAATGCGGCGCACCCCGACTGCGGCCAGATTTCCGGCGAAATGCTGCGGCAGTGACTGGAAGATGGCGTTATGTTCGCTGTCTATCGGCAGCAGCGTGGCATGATGCTGTTTGACCAGATTCATGAAAATACGCCCCGCCATCACTAGGGTTTCCTTGTTGGCGAGCAGCACCTGCTTGCCTGCGCGGGCAGCGGCGAAGGTGGGGCGTATACCGGCGGCACCGACGATGGCAGCCATTACCGCATCCACCTCGGGCAGCGCTGCCACTTTCTCCAGTGATTCAACTCCCCACAGCACTTCGGTGGCAAGTCCTGCCGTGCGCATTTCCGTCTGCAATTTTTCTCCACTGGCTGCATTCAGCATGACCGCATAACGCGGCTGGAAGCGACGGCACTGTTCCAGCATTTTTTCGGTACTGTTATTGGCGGTGAGCGCAACGACCTGAAATCGGTCAGGGTGGCGTGCAACCACATCCAGTGTACTTACGCCGATGCTGCCGGTAGAGCCGAGTATGGTGAGATGACGGATGGTAGTCATTTAGACAGTAATGATCAGCAGCGCCAGAACAGCGGCAGGCAGGGTTGAAGTGAGTGCATCGATGCGGTCAAGTATACCACCGTGGCCAGGCAAAATATTGCCGCTATCCTTGACGCCAGCATGACGTTTCATCAGGGATTCGAACAGATCGCCGATGACGCCCAGCGCGGCCAGTACCAGCAACAACGGCAGTAGTAGCACGACTTGGGTTTCTTCTCCGGCCATCTGCCCCCATATCAGCGCATAGACGGAAACTGCTATCAGTGCACCGGCCACGCCTTCCCAGGTCTTGCCGGGGCTAATGTTGGGCGCGAGCTTATGCTTGCCGAATGCGCGTCCGGCGAAATACGCAGCGGTGTCGGAAATCCAGATGGCTGCCATGAAACCCAGCAGCAGCAGTGGACTAATGGTGCGCAACTGATACAGGGCAAGACCAGTCGGCAATAGCAGCAACCAGCCTATCACCGCCAGCAGAACCGGACTCTTGATCGGATGGTTCGATTTCAGAAGAGCTGGCGCAGCCAGCATCCAGAATGCCAGTGATGCGGCGTAGAGCCACAGGAATGAGGTAGTGTAAGGGTCGATCAGAACCGCCCGGCTCAATACATACAGTAGTTCTCCACCGAGCAAGGCGGTGGATGTCAGGTAAATGGTCGAGTGGGCAACGGAGAACTTTGCCAGCTTGCTCCATTCCACTGCACCCATCACCACGAAGGCAAGCAGCAATGTCATCCAGAAAATCGCCGACAAATAAAACAGCGCTGCCAGAAACAGGAGCAACGCGATGACGGCGGTTAGGATGCGGGTTTTAAGCATGAATGAGGGTCCCAACAAAAAACTTCACCGGTTGGGAATGTGCGAGGGTTATGCCGATTGATCGGCCACAACTCTTCTCGTTCCTTCTGCGGATGGTGATGTTTTGAGCTGCTCGCTGGTGCGGCCAAAACGGCGCTCGCGTTGCTGATATGACTGGATGGCAAGATCCAGCGCCTGAGCATCGAAATCCGGCCACAGGGTATCGGTGAAATAAAGCTCGGTATAGGCGAGTTGCCACAACAGAAAATTGCTTATGCGCTGCTCGCCGCCGGTGCGGATAAACAGATCCGGCTCCGGCGCGTAGCTCATGGCGAAATGCGGCATCAAATCTTCTTCCTCGAAACCGCCGGCTAATTCGGGGTGTTGCGCCAGCATGCTACGGGTCGCCTGCATGATGTCCCAACGCCCGCCATAATTGGCTGCAATAGTAAGCGTAAGCTTGGTGTTGGCGGCGGTCAGTTTCTCGCCGTTGCGGATGAATTCAACTATTTTCGGCTCGAACTTCGATAAATCGCCGACCACCTTGAAGCGGATACCATTCTCATGCAGCTTGACCACTTCCTGCTCCAGCGCGACGATGAAAAGCTGCATCAGGACAGAGATTTCTTCCTTCGGCCTGCGCCAGTTTTCGCTGCTGAAAGCGAATAACGTGAGGTAGCCGATGCCGCGCTCGCCGCAGGCCTTGACCACGCCGCGCACCGTTTCCATTGCCCGCTTGTGTCCCGCCACTCGTGGCATGAAACGGTTCTTCGCCCAGCGGCCGTTGCCGTCCATGATGATGGCGACATGCCGGGGGATTATTCCGGTTGCAGGTATTTCACGGGTTGAACTGATAACAGTGGGCATGGGGAGTGCGGTTCTGAATTGGATCAAACCGCCATTAATTCGGTTTCCTTGATTTGCAGCATCTTGTCGATTTCGGCGATATGGCGGTCGGTGAGTTTCTGTATTTCATCCTGTCCGCGGCGCTCGTCATCCTCGGCAACCTTTTTTTCCTTGAGCAGTTCCTTCAAATGCGCATTGGCATCGCGCCGGATGTTGCGCATTGCTACGCGCGCGGTCTCCGCTTCATGCTTCACTACCTTGGTAAGGTCGCGGCGGCGCTCCTCGGTCAGCGCTGGCATGGGTACCCGTATCACCTCACCGACAGTCATGGGGTTCAGTCCCAGGTCAGAGTCACGGATTGCTTTTTCAACCACGCCCAGCATTTTCTTTTCCCAGGGTGCAACACCGATGGTACGGGCATCTATCAGGTTGATATTCGCCACCTGGTTGATCGGCATGGGGGTGCCGTAATAATCCACGCTGATGTGATCGAGCAGGCCAGCGTGAGCCCGCCCGGTTCGAACTTTGCCCAAGTCGGCTTTCAATGCCTCCAGGGTTTTCTGCATTTTTTGCTCAGCGGCTTTCTTGATGTCGGCGATCATGATATTTATCTCGTGCGGAAAGATTGGAAATAAAAACCTGCACTGCCCTGCGGCTCGCAGTTACTCAGATCCGTACCAGCGTTCCTTCATCCTCACCCATTACCACCCGTTTCAATGCCCCGGCTTTGAAGATGCTGAATACATTGAGCGGCAAATTCTGGTCGCGGCACAGGGTCAATGCCGTGGCATCCATCACCTTCAGGTTCTTGGCGATGGCCTCATCAAACGTCAGTTTCTGGTAGCGGACGGCATCGCGGTTGGTTTTTGGGTCGCTGGTATAGACGCCATCCACCTTGGTGGCCTTGAGCACGATATCCACGTTCATTTCCATGCCGCGCAACGCAGCGGCCGTGTCGGTAGTGAAGAAGGGATTGCCGGTGCCGGCGGCAAAAATGACTATCTTGCCTTCCTCCAGATAGCGCATTGCCTTGCCGCGAATATAGGGCTCCACCACTTGATCGATACGCAGTGCCGACTGTACCCGGCTCACCAGTCCGCCGCAGCGCATTGCATCCTGCAGCGCTAGCGCATTCATGACAGTAGCCAGCATCCCCATGTAGTCGGCGGTGGCGCGATCCATGCCACCCTCGGCTGAAGTCATGCCGCGGAAAATGTTACCGCCGCCGATTACCACTGCCACCTCGACGCCGAGCTGGGTCACTTCGGCAATTTCGGCAACAATACGTTCTATCACGGTGCGATTGATACCGTAGCTGTCGTCGCCCATCAGAGCTTCACCCGAGAGTTTCAGCAAGATGCGTTTATAGGCGGTAGTCGTCATGGGTACGGTTAGTCCTGTTGCAGTGTATGGTCTTATTTTGCCTGGTTAACCTGAGCCATTACCTCGGCAGCAAAATCGCAGGATTTCTTTTCCATTCCTTCACCCACGACAAACATGGTAAAGCCATCGACTTTGGCAGATCTGGCTGCGAGCAGTTTTTCCACCGTCTGCTCCGGGTCTTTGACGAAAGGCTGGCCGAGCAACGTTACTTCAGCGAGGTATTTGGCGACACGTCCGTCCACCATTTTTGCCACGATGTCGGCGGGCTTGCCGCTTTCTGCTGCTTGCGCGGTGTAAATCAGGCGCTCACGTGCCAGCAGTTCGGGCGCTACCTGCTCTCTGGAAACGCAGAACGGTTTGCTGGCGGCAATATGCATCGCCAAGTCTTTTCCCAGCGTCTCGTCGCCGCCGGTGTAATCAATCATCACGCCGATTCTGCTGCCATGCAGATAAGAAGCAAGCCGCCCCTGCGTCGCATAGCGTACGCAGCGACGCACACTGATGTTTTCACCCAACTTCATTACCAGCGCTTTGCGGAACTCTTCTACATTTTCGCCATTCGCCAAGGTTGCCGCTGCCAACGCATCGGTATCGGTCAGATTCTGCGTCGTCACCAGTTGTGCCAGGTTGCGGGCAAAATTGATGAAGTCCTCGTTCCTGGCAACAAAGTCAGTTTCGCAGTTGACTTCCACCAGCGCCCCGCTCCTGCCATCGGCCGCGATATACGCTCCTATCATGCCTTCCGCCGCAATGCGACCGGCAGCTTTGCTTGCCTTGGCGCCGCTTTTGATGCGCAGCAGGTCTTCCGCCGCTTTCATGTCGCCAGCGGTTTCAGTCAATGCTTTCTTGCATTCCATCATGCCGAGTCCGGTCAGGTCGCGTAACTCCTTCACCATGCCCGCGGTAATATCCGCCATATGCCACTCCAACAAAATTATTCAAAATATTCGCAGCCAGTTAAAAAAGGGGGCAGACAGCCCCCTTTTTTGTTTGCGGCCTACCCAGCGAACCGTTCTGCCGTCATCGCTTCATCCACTTCCACAAATTCATTCTTGATGATTTCGTGAACAATCTGACTGCGCCCTTCCAGCACTGCATCGGCCATACCGCGTGCGTACAGGCGTATCGCCTGGCTGGAATCGTCGTTGCCGGGAATTACATAATCCACCCCGTTGGGATCGTGATTGGTATCTACCACACCCACTACCGGGATACCGAGTTTTTTGGCTTCGGTGATCGCGCCTTTGTGATAACCCACGTCAATCACGAACATGGCATCGGGTATGCCTTTCATATCCTTGATGCCGCCCAGGCTGCGATTCAGTTTTTCCAGCTCGCGCTGAATATCTAGTGCTTCTTTCTTGGTAAGCTTGTCGAGGGTGCCGTCCTGTGTCATTGCTTCCATGTCGTGCAGGCGTTTGACGGACAGTTTCATCGTCTTGAAATTGGTCAGCATCCCGCCCAGCCAGCGCTGGTCTACGTAGGGAGAGCCGCAGCGCAGCGCTTCCTCGCGCACGATATCGCGCGCCTGGCGCTTGGTGCCGACAAACAGGATATTGCCCTTGTTGGCCGATAATTGGCGCGCATACTTTATTGCGTCCTGGTACATTGCCAGGGTTTTTTCCAGATTGATGATGTGTATCTTGTTGCGATGGCCGAAAATATAAGGCGCCATCTTGGGGTTCCAGAAACGGGTCATGTGTCCGAAATGAACACCCGCTTCCAGCATTTGCCGCATGGTTACTGACATGAACTTCTCCTATAGGGTTGAGCCTCTGCCCGCCATAGTCACTCTCATTTCCTTTATGGAGAGAGCACCCCTGGATTGGCGAGCATGCGAATTTGACCTGGCTGCGGATTTAAAATTGAGCCGCAGAGCCAGATCAGCGCGGGATTATAGCATTTTTGCCGGGACTCGCTCAAGGCAAAATAGGGCACCACTGCATTCCGCTGCCGCGACAATTTGTCCTGCCGGAGGGATGCGGGTAAGCTCTCTGCGCTGACGAAGGGTAAATCTTCCAATCCTCGGGTTTCTAAAAACAGATGGCGGAACTCTACGACCTGGTCATCATCGGTAGCGGCATCCATGGCGCGGGTATTGCGCAAGCGGCGGCAGCACGGGGCATGTCGGTGATGGTGCTGGAGCAGGCCGGGATTGCGAGCGGCACCTCCAGCCGCTCCAGCAAACTCATACACGGCGGGCTGCGCTATCTAGAGAGCGGGCAGTTCTCGCTGGTGCGTGAATGCCTGCACGAGCGCGCACTGCTGCTCGAACTGGCGCCGCAACTGGTCAAACTCAAGCCTTTCTACATCCCGGTATATCGTGATACCACCCGCCGGCCGTGGTTGTTGCACACAGGGTTGAGCCTTTATGCACTGCTGGGCGGTCTGCACCCGGCAGTACGTTTTCACCGGGTGCCACCAGGCCTTTGGCAAAACCTGGACGGGCTGGATACCACCCATCTGGAAGCGGTGTTTCAATACAGCGATGCACAGACCGATGACGCGGCGCTGACCCGTGCGGTGATGTGCTCGGCGCAACAGATGGGCGCACAGCTGAAAATGCCTGCTACCTTCACCGGCGCCCGTCTGGGTCAGAATGGCGAACGCGACAACATCATCGAATATCGGCATAACGAGAAAATCGAGACATGTGCGGCGACAGTGCTGGTGAACGCGGCCGGGCCATGGGTGCAGCAAGTGCTGGGCCGGATCACCCCGGTTCCTGCGCAACTCGGGATTGATCTGGTGCAAGGCACACATATCGTTGTGTCGGGTACGCTCACGCAGGGAATTTATTATGTGGAAGCGGAAGACAAGCGCGCGGTGTTTGTGATGCCGTGGCAGGGCAACACACTGGTAGGCACCACCGAGTCAGCCTATCACGGTGACCCGGCAGATGTCAGGCCATTACCGCAGGAGCAGGCTTATTTGCTGCAGACTCTCGTACGTTATTTTCCGCAGCACCGCAGCGGACAGCCAGTACTCGCAGCGATGGCGGGTTTGCGGGTGCTGCCCTCAAGCGGGAGTGGGACTAAGGGCGGCGCGATGTCCGTCAACGCGCGTTCGCGTGAAACGGTGCTGCATCCCGATAGGCAGGATCATCCGCGCCTGCTGACAGTCTATGGTGGCAAACTGACAACGTATCGCCTGACTGCCGAGCGGGTAATGGCATGTCTGGCAGGGGTATTGCCAGTGCGCAAGGTGGTTGCGGACACCCGCCATTTGAAGCTTGATTAAACCAGCATGGGATTTTTGGTCAGCGCGACCAGCACGATATAAAAGAATACGGCATGGGCCGCAATCCAAGCAGTGATTTTGACTTTACGGGTCTTGCCGCGTTTCAATGCCACCATGCCAAGGCCGATATAGAGCAGCAGCCCGGCGACTTTGGCGCTGAGCCACGAATTATTTAGCGGGTCCTGCTGTATCGTCATGGCCAGCGCAATGGCGCTGGTCAGCAGCACGGTATCGATCACGTGCGGCACGATCTTCACCCAGCGCCGTTGCAGCGCGCTGGAGTCCTGCAGCATCCATACCCCGCGCAGCGTAAACAGCAGGTAGCTGAGACTCACGCTGACGACATGAATCATTTTTAATGCGGCGTAGCTCATCTTCAGCTCCCTGATGGCATCCAGCCGTGACTGCCTGCCACCGCACCGGCTACGGCGATTAGGCTCAGGCTCAGCAACACCCAATGCATGCGCTGGATCAGTGCAAAAGTTTTTTCCGGATGACGCTGCGCGCGTTGTTTAAGCTGCCGCTGCAGCACCAGCGGCTCCAGCACGAATAGCATCAGGGTGAACACCAGCCACACCAGCACCATGGCGTGCATCCACCAGAAGCGCAGTTCGGCGAAGCGGTTCCAGGCATTGAGCAGATGCACCATGTAGAACCCGCTCAAGCCGACGAGCAAAGTGGTGAAGCGCGCTTGCGTAGCAAAGCGGCGTTCGATGTGCTCGAAAAATGTTACGCGTTCCGCTGCGGATTTCATTTGCACCACAGCAGGCAACAACACGGTAGTGACCATCGCCACGCCACCGATCCACAGCACCACGCCCAGCACATGCAGCACCCTGGCAAACACGAATTCATTCATGCAAGCAACCTCGCTGCTTTTGTTGCAATGATACAGGAGTGGTTACAAGAGTGATATTAGCCATGAAACCCGGAGTTAGCGGGACTGACAGAAGGTTATTCCGTCAATTGGTGCTGGGTTGCATAGCGGATCAACTGGGCGTTATTCTGCATGTTCATCTTTTCCATGATACGGGAACGGTAAGTGCTCACGGTTTTTACGCTTAGCGACAGTTGCTCCGCGATTAATGTCAAAGACACTCCGGCGACGATAAATCTGAGAACATGGAGCTCCCGATCGGAAAGTGTGGAATGCAATGGTGCCCCCGAAGACGAATCGGGGTTGAACAGCAGTTTCTCGGCCAACTCCGGACTCACGTATTTCCCGCCGTTTGCCAGGCGGCGGATCACGGTCATGAGCAGATCTGTTGGACTGTCTTTAGTGAGATAGGCAGATGCACCTGCGCGCATTGCCCTGATAGCATATTCGTCTTCAGGATACATGCTCAACATCAGCACTCGATTTTGTGCATCATGAGCCATTATGCGTCTCAGTACTTCCAGTCCATTCATACCCGGCATGTTGACGTCGAGCAATGCCACGTCCCACTCGCTATGGCGCATTTTTTCTAGGGCATCAATTCCGTTCACCGCTTCGGCGGCGACCACGATATCCGCTGTTTCACTAAAAAGCCGCTTCAGGCCGTTCCGCAGAAGGGAATGGTCATCGGCTAGCAGGACCTTGATTATCATGGCCTGTTCTCCATCTGTGCCGACGGTGCAAAGTTAAAGAGCGGTATCCGCAGTTGCACAGTGCTGCCCTGCGAGGGAGTTCCATTGATTTTCAGCTCGCCATTCAGTTGTTTGGTGCGTTCATACATCCCGGCAATCCCGAGAGACTTCAGATTTAATAACTGCTGCTTGGTGATGCCTATGCCGTTATCCCTGATTTCGATCGCGATATTGTCATCGGTTTCATCGATCTCGATTTCCACGGCTGTCGCATGGGCGTGCCGCGCTATATTGGTGAGGGTTTCCTGAATAATCCTGAAAACATTCGTGTTATGCCTGTCATCTAGGCGGGGAAGACGTGTTGCGTTCATGGCCAGGCGGCAGCTTATCCCCAGACGCTGCTCGAATTCATGCGCCAACCATTCGATAGCACCACCGAGTCTGAGGTTGTCGAGTACGCTGGGTCGCAAATTCTGCGAGATTCTGCGCGTGACCCCCAGGGCTTCCCCGGATAATTGGTGTAACAACAGGATTCTCTCATGCATCGGGTTGGCGTCAACTTTTTTGGCAAGCCAGTCCAGTTCCATTTTCATCACCGTCAGCATACTTCCCAGTTCATCATGAATTTCCCGGGAAATTCTGGTCCTTTCTTCTTCTCTTATGTTCTGCAAGTGCGTCGTCAGCGTCTGCAATTTCGACATCATCTCGTTGCGCTTCGTCACGTCACGGAAAATGCCGCGCACCGCCGTGGCCTTGCCATCTTCAAGGTACGCCGTCACGTTGCCTTCCACTGCAATAATGCGCCCATCCTTCGTCAGGAAAGCGGTTTCCACTATCTCGCTGCCTTTATCTGACAGATGCCGCTGCAGGCACCTGCGGTAGTACTCGTGTTGGTCTGGGTGAATCACATCGAAGATGTTCAGCGCGGTTATTTCTTCCTCGGAGTAACCGAGCATCTCGCGCCAGGCGCGATTCACAAAAAGGATGCGCCCATCCAGTGCGATGCTCTGGATGAGGTCGCTGGTACCGTCAAACAGGTCGCGGAGTTGCGCCTCGCTTTCGTACAATGCCTGCTTCGAACGTTTACGTTCAATGGCATAACGGATGATGCGTGGCAAGACGCCACTCATCACCTTTTCTTTCATCAGATAATCTTGTGCTCCGGTCTTGAGCGCGCGCAGAGCAAGCGATTCATCGATTCGGTTTGTCAACAGCACGACAGGAACGTTCTCGGCTGCATTGTGAAGCCGGTTAAACGTCTCGAGACCGTCCGAGTCTGGCAGGCTGAGATCCAGTAACGTTATGTCGAAGTGCTGTAGCTGCAGTTGTTCCAACGCATGGCTCAGTCGCTCGACATGGGTTACGGCGAATTGTCCCTCTGCCGCGTGCATCAACTCGTCCTGCACGAACAGTGCGTCTGTCAGGCTGTCTTCGATCAGCAGAACTTGAATTCTGTCAGCATTCATAAGTTTTAGTGCTCTGTGCGCATTGGTAGAGTAACGAGCCGGGACCAGAAATTCAGCGCTGACTGGATTACCTGGGTGAAGCTATCAAAGTCCACCGGCTTTCTGATGTAGCAATCGGCATGGCTGTCATAGGCTTTGACGATGTCCTCATGGGAACTCGAGGTCGTCAGGATGATCACCGGGATATTTTTTAGCTTCACGTCGATTTTGATTTCAGCCAGCACTTCCAGGCCATTCTTTCGGGGCATATTCAAATCCAGCAGAATTATGTCCGGGCAGGGTGACTCGGTATACTTGCCTTGCTGGTGCAGGAACTCCATGGCTTTGATACCATTTTCGACCACGTGCAGTGTATGGAGCAGCTTGGCGTTGGCGAGCGCTTCCCTGGTCAGCATCACGTCGGTCGGGTTGTCCTCGGCCATCAAGATGACGACAGGGCGGTGTTGTCTTTTAAGGCTCATAGAGAGTTATCTCTTTTCCGCAATGGTGAAGTAGAAGGCGGAGCCCTGCTCTGGTTGCGACTCGACCCAAATGCGTCCACCGTGGCACTCGGCTACCTTCTTGCAAATCGCCAAACCGATACCGGTACCCGGATATTCTGTTCGGGTGTGCAGGCGCTGAAACACGCGGAAGATACGCTCGGAATACTGCGACTCCATGCCGATACCGTTGTCGGCGACAGAGAATACCCACTCACCGGCTTTGAATACCGCGCCGATGCAGATTTCAGGTGGATGCTCCCCACGGAACTTTAGAGCGTTGCTGATCAAGTTCTGGAATATCTGCGTCAGTTGGGACGGGATTCCGCCCACCGTGGGCAGCGGTTCACGGGTGATCACTGCGCCGCTCTCTGCAATGGCCACGGTGAGATTTCTCAGCACGTTGTCCAGCAGCGCCGTGCAATCCACGGGCACGAGGGTTTGGTCGGCGTTGATCTGTGAATAGGTCAGCAGATCGTCAATCAGCATCTGCATCCGCAGGGTGCCGTCCACCGCGTGGGCGATGTACTCTTCGGTGCGTGCATCGAGCTGGCCCTCTAAACGTTTTTTGAGGAGTTGGACACAACTGGCCACCGCCCGCAGCGGCTCTTGTAAGTCATGCGTTGCCACATATGCGAACTGCCCCAACTCGGCATTGGAGCGAGCCAATTCTTTGATCTGCTGCTCCATCAATTGTTCCAGGTGCTTGCGTTGCGTGACCTCCGTGCTAATGGCGACATATTGATACGGCCTGCCTGCTGTATCGATAAATGGCACGATGGTAGTGTCCAACCAAAAGAAGGAGCCGTCCTTGGCGCGATTTTTGATCTCGCCTTTCCAGATGCTTTTCTGCGCAATTGTCGTCCATAGATCCTGGAAAAATTCCTTAGGGTGAAAGCCAGAGTTGAGGATGCGATGATCCTGGCCGAGCAATTCTTTATGCGAATACTTGGAGACAGCGCAGAATTTGTCGTTTGCGGAGATAGTTTTTCCGCGTCGGTCGGTAATCGCGACGAGGGAGTGCGCGTCGATAGCATTCTGAATCAGCTTGACTTGCTCTAGCGAAGATTCGAGTGTATTTACCGCCTGCTTGCGTGCGCTGATATCCATTGTCATGGCACGGCACTCTTGCTCATTAGCGGAAAGCATGGCTTCGAACTGCACGACCAGTGAAGGCTGGCCCTGTTGCACCAGCGTCAATTCACAGGTTTGTTTGGTCGAGGTCGTAAAGATCCGCTCGAGGCAGGCGTTGAAGGCGGGTAAGTCGGCTTCGGCAACGAACAGGCTAAAGCGGGCGCCTGGCAGCTGGGTAAGTTCCCGGCCGAGCTGGGAAGCGCCGGTCAGGTTTGCCTGCACGATCGTGCTGTTGCGCGCGAGAGTGAAATAACCTACGGGAGCAAGGTCGTAGAGATCAGTGTAGCGCGCCAACCCGGTTGCCAGCCCAGCTTCTGCCTCAGCCTGCAAGCCGCGCTGATACTCCTCGCTCTGTATCTCCAGCTCGATTTGGCGGACTAGCAATTCGTGGAGGAGTTGCGCCGTTTCAGTCGGCGCCCCCCACCCAGCTTGTATCTGCTGGCTTCTCGGCTGCTTTTCTGCCTCGCGGTGTGATTTGGCAGCCTCGATTTCTGTGAGTTGGTTCATATTTTTGTTTGCGTCCTGGGTCACGGCTCTCTCTTGCTTGGTAGTCCCGGCAAAGTCGTCATTTCCATCCGTGCTGCTTTGCTTCTTTATCTTTTTCATGCGGCAGATTACATAACGCGTGTCTTGTTAACGACTCAATCCTGCCTATCTTGAGCGGATTGAATATTATTTTTATCCGGTTATGGGGGCTATAAGAATTTTCTGACAAGCATTTTTCTCTTTTCCTAACAGATATTCAGCATCTTCCGACAGTTGTTGCCGATATTCGTGGCGTAACATCACCAATCCAAGAGATCTGTATAGCGAATTTCCCGGAGAGAACTCATGTCAATCGAAGCCGACCGTAACTACCTGCTAATGAGCCTCATGTTGCAGATTCACAATGTTTTATTGACGCGGCACGCGGATGAGAAAGACATCCTGCGGGAGGTTTGTAGCAAGCTGGCCTCCCACTGGCCTTACCGGATGGCATGGGCAGGTTATGCCGAAACGGATGGGACCATCAGGGTGATGGCAGCGGAAGGAGAAGCCGTTTCTTTTCTGCCTGAGACAGGTTTACGCTGGGATAGTGCGGCGGATGGGGACAATCCGGTGGGCGTATGTATCCGCAGTCGGATGCCCATCCATGTCAGAGTGTCGGCTGTTGAAGAATACAGTGACATCTGGAAGGATTTAACAGTCAAAGTGCAAGCCTCTTCCATACTGATACAGCCCTTGTTTGTTGAAGACCGCTGTATCGGTGCGCTGTGTGTGTGTTCCGGTCTGGCGGACAGTTTCACCTTTGCTGTAGAGCGCACCCTGCTCGCATTGGCCGTACAACAGATCGGCTTTAGCTTGGGTGTGCAGCGTGAACAGGGTCTAATCAAAGAGATGCAAAACCAGATAAGATTGGCCGCGACAGTATTCGATAACGCCCAAGAGGGCATTGTCGTCACCGACGCACAAGGCGCCATCGTTGCCGCCAATCCTGCGCTGACTCGTATCACTGGCTACACCCAGGAAGAACTGATCGGCAACACCCCCCGGATTCTCCAGTCCGGGCTTCAGGACAGAGCCTTTTACGCTACCATGTGGCAGTCAATCACAGAAACGGGAAAGTGGGAAGGAGAAGTCTGGAATAAGCGCAAGGATGGCGACATTTATCCTGAGATATTGAATATTTCGACTGTAAGAGATAAACAGCAAAAGGTGCAGAATTATATCGGGGTCCTTGCTGACATCAGCCAACAGAAAAAGATGGAAGATCGACTTCATCGAATGGCATTTCATGATGACCTGACAGGGTTGCCGAACCAGGTGCTGTTCAAGGAACGTCTCGGTTCGGCCATTACCAATGCGCACCGCAATCGGGAGATGCTGGCGGTGCTGTGCGTTGATCTTGATCGCTTCAAGCTTGTCAACGGCACACTTGGCCATACAGGCGGGGATGCGCTGCTGCAGGAGGTTGCGCGGCGATTGGCACGGAGCGTTCGGGAAAATGATACGGTGGCGCGGCAGGGCGGAGACGAATTTACCATCATCTTGCAATCCTTGAGCTTGCCACAAGACGCTATTGCTGCAGTAAGCAAGATTATGCAGGTGTTTGAAGCGCCGGTGGTAGTTGGAGAGCAAGAGCTATTCGTCTCAGCTTCTATCGGCATCAGTTTCTACCCTGATGACGGGGCAAACTTGAAACGCTGATGAAGAATGCTGAAACTGCGATGTACCACGCAAAGGAACAAGGAAGAAACGGCTACCAGTTATATGCCGCATGCATGAACAGCCATTTCCTCGAGCGCATGGCGTTGGAGAACGATCTGCGGTACGCGTTGGAACGGAACGAATTGATGCTGTTCTATCAGCCCCAGATTGAAATGAACAGCGGCAGGATTGTCGCCGCAGAGGCATTGTTGCGCTGGCAGCACCCCAAGCACGGCTTGATCTTGCCGGCCAAGTTCATTCCGCTTGCCGAACAGTCCGGTTTGATCGTTCCAATTGGCGAATGGGTCTTGCGTCAAGCCTGTGCCAGCATGAAACGCTGGCATGACGCAGGCGCTGCCCTGATCCGGATAGCGGTCAATCTTTCCGCTCGACAGTTCGTGCAGCCCAACCTGGTCCAGATGGTGACCGCAGCGCTGGCTGAAAGCGGATTGCCGGCGCAATTTCTGGAACTCGAGATCACAGAAAGCTGTTTGATGCCGATTTCTGAAAGAGCAGCGGGAAGTGGTACCAATGCCTACTGTTCTACGGAAACCCTGCGAATACTCAAGCAAATGGGAGTGCAGATCACAATTGATGATTTTGGCACGGGTTATTCGAATCTGGGGTATCTGAAGAAGTTTCCCATAGACAGCCTCAAGATTGACCAATCATTCGTGTGCAACATCGCCACCGATCGCAACGATGCGGCAATAGTAAGGGCCATCATTGCCATGTCGGCAAGCCTCGGCTTGAAGGTGGTCGCCGAGGGAGTGGAAACGGAGGAGCAGCGACAGCTTCTGAGCCAGTACCAATGCACCATAGTGCAGGGGTATCTTTCTGGTCGACCTGTGCCAGCAGAATCATTCGAACGATTCCTGAATAAGGCGACCAGTGTCAATCTGGCAACCCAGGCCGAGCCACGACTGCGTAGCGACTTCGTCGGCAGGTTGCCTGCTGCCAGATCCGCCAGGAAAGGGGAAGCCAAAGAATTAGCCACGGCTCCGCTAACCAGAGACCGGCGAGCCCTCTCGGCCATGGCGATAATGACTGCCGCTGGCGGTGATGAAGACTCGGCTGAGTTATAGGCAGATGGATCTTTCATGCGCACAGGGTATCGGTTGAATTTATTGAAATGCCATGCTCCGCCTGTTATGAAACATTCGGGACGGGGAAGTCTGGAAAAAGATGGCACTTATTTTTAGGGGAGATACATGACACAGGCAATGCAAACAGTAGTCACTGCGGCGACTTTGCCTGCCAGGAGGGCAGGCAGTGAAACGAATGATTTCCTGACTTTCACGCTGGGCAAGGAAGATTGCGGCATCGAGATTCTCAAGGTGCAGGAAGTCCGCAGCTATGATGCGGTGGCAAAGATCGCCAATGCACCCGAGTTCTTGATCAATCTGCGCGGTACGGTTGTGCCGGTGGTGGACATGCGCATCAAACTCAACCTCGGCAAGGTCGAATACAACGAGTTAACCGTAGTGATCATCCTCAACTTGGCAGGGCGGGTAGTGGCGATAGTGGTGGATAAGGTATCCGACGTGATTACCCTGACACCTGAACAGATCAGGCCGACACCGGATTTTGCGTCCAGTTTCAACGCCAAATACATCCTCGGCTTCGGCATGATGGAGCAGCGCATGCTGATCCTGGTGGACATCGAGCAACTGATGACCGGCAACAGCATGCTACTGGTGCGTGGCGCCGGCGTGGCGGAGCACTAAATTCCGGCAACGTCTTCACAGACCTCATTGCGCCTGCGAGATGCTGCTGCCAGGCGGAACGCTGTGTGTAAGCCAGACGTTGCCTCCGATGGTCGAACCGCGGCCGATGGTGATGCGGCCGAGAATGGTAGCGCCCGCGTAGATGACAACATCATCTTCAACGATGGGATGCCGCGCATTGCCCTTCACCAGCGCACCGTTCTCATCTACCGGGAAACGCTTGGCGCCGAGGGTTACAGCCTGGTACAGCCGCACGTTTTTGCCGATGATGGCGGTTTCGCCGATGACGACACCCGTACCGTGATCGATGAAAAAACTGCTACCGATCTGCGCGCCCGGATGGATCTCGATACCGGTGGCCGAATGAGCAATTTCGGAAATCATGCGCGCGATCAACGGAACCCCCAGACGGTACAACTCATGGGCGAGCCGGTAGTACATAATGGCGCTAATGCCCGGATAGCAGACCAATACCTCATCGACGCTGCGCGCAGCCGGGTCGCCTTCGTAGGCTGCGTAGATATCGTTATCCAGTAGGCTGCGGATCTGCGGCAGGCACCCGGCAAACGCGCGCGTAATCGCGGTCGCTTGTTCGTGGGTCGTGTTGCTGTCGGTTTCCGAGCTGGCGGCATAATGTAATTCGCGCCGCACCTGCTGCTGTAATTTCCTCAGTGCTGTATCCAGCGTTTGTCTGACATAGTGATCGACGCCTCCATCAGTGAGTTCCGGCGAGCCCAGACGGTTCGGGAACAGCGCGGCGCTTAGCCCGTCTGCGATGTCGGCCAATGTCTTGCGCGAGGGAAGTCTGGGTGGGCGGTCGCGCCGCTGCCGGTGTTCCAGCGAGGCCACACGCAAAGCACGCAATTCGGCCACAATTGCATCGGTCTCCAGATGTGCTTCCGTCAGTGATGGATCACTGGTTTTTTTGGGGGTTGTCACGATGCCACCAATCCTTGAGCGTCGAACACGTTTTCAAAAAGAATGGTACTCAGATAACGTTCGCCGGAATCAGGCAGAATGACAACGATGATTTTGCCCGCGTTTTCCGGTCGCCTGGCCTGGCGTACCGCCGCCGCTACCGCAGCACCGCATGAAATACCGGAGATGATGCCTTCCTCACGCGCAAGGCGGCGTGCGTAGAGAATCGCCTCTTCGTTGCTGACCTGCTCGATTTCATCCACCAGCGAGAGATCCACGTTCTCCGGGATGAAACCCGCACCGATGCCTTGAATCTTGTGCGGCGCAGGTTGCAGCGGCTCATCGGCACGCTGTTGGCTGAGCACCGGACTGGCCGATGGCTCGACCGCAACCGCAACAATTGCCTTGCCTCTAGTTTTTTTGAGATAGCGTGAAACGCCGGTGATGGTGCCGCCGGTACCCACGCCAGCGACAAAAATATCAACGGCGCCGTCGGTATCATTCCAGATTTCCGGTCCCGTGGTTTGTTCGTGGATGGCCGGGTTGGCAGGGTTCTTGAACTGCTGCAGCAAAACATATCGACCGGGATCGGAAGCGACGATCTCCTCGGCTTTCTCGATTGAGCCTTTCATGCCGCGCGCACCTTCCGTCAGAACCAGTCTGGCGCCGTAGGCAAGCAGCAGCTTGCGGCGCTCCAGACTCATAGTTTCCGGCATGGTCAGGGTCAGTGGCATGCCGCGTGCAGCAGCGACGAACGCCAGCGCAATGCCGGTGTTGCCGCTGGTCGGCTCCACCAGTTCTTTGCCGGGGCCGAGCAGTCCGCGGCGCTCTGCATCTTCGACCATCGCTGCGCCAATGCGGCATTTGACGGAGTAACCGGGATTGCGCCCCTCGATTTTCGCCAGCACTGTCGCGGGCGCGCCATCGGTGATACGGTTGAGCCGGACCAGCGGGGTGTGGCCGATGGATTGCGTGTTATCCTTGAACCAGTGTGACATTGAGGTACCTTTTTCTTGACGGACGGCAGGCCGACGCTTTCACGTCGCCGATGTTAACCAGTCAGATAAACAATTGCAACGCTTCCTAAAGTCTCGCCATCGCAGATTGCAGATTGGTTATAATTCGCCTGTTGAATTTAATGTAAAATGACAGCCATGCAGAAAACCATGTTGCAAGCCAAATTGCATCGGGTACGCGTGACGCGCTCGGAGCTGGATTATGAAGGTTCGTGCGCGATTGACGATGTGCTGCTTGACGCCGCTGGTATCCGTGAGTACCAGCAGATCGAAATCTACAACATCACCAATGGTGAACGTTTCACCACCTATGCCATTCGCGCCCAGCGCAATTCGGGGATAATCTCGGTAAACGGTGCTGCCGCCCACAAGGCCAGCCCAGGGGATATTCTGATCATTGCGGCCTATGCAATCTATTCCGAGCCGGAACTGCGCCTTTATCAACCGCGACTGGTCTACGTGAATGAGATGAATCTCATCATCGATCAGCGCGGCAGCGTCCCAGTACAAGCAGCCTGATCTGGTTCCGTACTGCTCGGGATGTAGAACTCCTACCTGGCACCGGCTCCCTTGAGGAGTTTTACCACCTCCTGGTGCTGGTATTTCGATGCCAGTGTCAACGCGGTGGCACCATTGACAGCCTTGGCGTTCACCTCGGGCTTGGCGGCGAGCAGCGCGTGCACTACTCTCAGGTGGCCCATCTGCGACGCCAGCATCAATGCATTGGCGCCGTTGCTGAGCTGGGCGTTCACATCGGCCTTGGCGGCAAGCAATATTTGCACTATCTGCCAGCGCCCCTCCTGTGATGCCTGCATCAACGCCGTGAGGCCGTCATTCCTGCGGGCGGCTACATCAGCCCCGGCGGCGAGCAACGCCTGCACTACCTGCCGGTGTCCTTTCTGCGACGCAACGATCAATGCGGTATTGCCATCGGCCGCCTTGGCGTTTACATTGGCCTTGGCTTCAAGCAGTATTTGTACTGCCTCATGAAAACCGCTTTGCGATGCTGCCATCAGCGCAGTGACTCCATCGTTTGCTGCGGCGTTCACATCGGCTTTAGCGGCGAGCAGCGCTTCCACTATCTCTTCATGGCCATTTTCCGATGCCGCCATCAATGCCGTGATGCCATTGTTTGCTTTGGCATTCACATTGGCCCTGGCAGCGAGCGCTGCCTTGATCCCTGGAAGATTACCTTTTCCGGCTGCGGTGATGAGACCGCTGTCTTTCATGTTGGCCCAGGTGCTTGTTGAAGCACAAAACAGAGCCACTAGCATGCTCAGCATCTGTATATGTTTGCGCCTAATCATCC
Source organism: Nitrosospira sp. (assembly GCA_043721435.1). Lineage (GTDB taxonomy): Bacteria > Pseudomonadota > Gammaproteobacteria > Burkholderiales > Nitrosomonadaceae > VFJL01. Next base: position 54,295 of record JAYSQR010000021.1, read on the forward strand.
CGCTCCTCCTTTTCATGAAACATATTTGAAATTAATCGAAGCTGTTGCAGACATAAAGTCGGGCTCCCCAACTGTTGTGACATATCGACGGCTAATCGCATGCTCGATGCTGGAATTGGCGGATCTTTGACCAGTCATGGGGAGGAAATGCGGACAGCGTAAGATATTAGCGTTGATAAGGAGTTATTGCCAAGCTGTTATTGGCTGGTTAAGACGGGCTAAGTTATAATAGCGGCCTTTTCAGAGAGACTTCACTATTTCTTGATGTTGCTGTAAGAGAGAGCATTGTAGTTCTCAATCAACTAAATAAGATGGGATTGCCGAAATGAGGTTTCAGCAGGGAAAAAGTATGGTTCGTTGGCTAGCTCTTATGCCAATGGCACTTGCCTTAGGTCTTGCCGGAAACTTTGGGTTCTTCGCAGAGCACTTTATCTCGACTGAGAAACTTACTTTTCCCCCACCCATTAATGGAAATTTGCCGCGGGAGAGCCCCGTATGGGGGTTGCATCACGATATGCTAGACTGTTGCTAGTTGCAGGTTTGTTGTTCAGCTTATAATTCGCCGAATTCCTGAGAATGGCAGGAGAAGGCTAGGCTATCGTGAGTGATCTAGTCTCTTTCAAATCCCTATCGCTGCTGACTGATTTCACCGTGCGCATTGATGCGGACAGTATCATCCGGCAGGCATCAGCACCATCCCAGGAATTTCTTGAGCTGGCCACAAGCCCGGTGGGGGAGGCGCTCAGGTTCTTCATTCAGCCCGAGGACATGTCAATATTCACGGCGGCGAAAGATAAGGTGGCACTCACCGGGGGAAAGCAGTCGTTTGTTTGCCGCCTGCTGCGGCAGCGCGTGTTGCCGGTATGGGTGGATTGCCATATCCTGCGCATGGAAGGGCGCGACGAATATGTCTTTGTTGCCTATGATGCTTCGCATTGGAAGGAAAACGAAGCCCGGCTTTCTCATCTTTCCACCCACGATGCCCTTGCCAGGCAGAGGGCTGCTCAGTGACCGGATCAGTGTCGGTATCAATACCGCCAGTCGCGGAAACAATAATCTTGTCATCCTTTTCCTTAACCTGAACGGATTCAAAAAAATAAATGATTCGCTTGGCTGCGGGATTGGGGTTGCTGGTGGTGGCAGAAGGGGTGGAAACTGAAGAGTCGTTGGAATTTCTCAAATTGAAAGGCTGTGATCTGGTCCAGGGATATCTCACCGGCAGGCCGATGGATGCCGCCGCTTTTCGGGAAAAATTTATACTATGACAACACTGATATCAACTCTTAATGATGGAAAAGCCGGATTCTTTGCGCTCTTACGCAAGCGCATGGAAGAAAAGGGAGATTTTCCCGCCCTGTCAAAATCAGTGCAAAATTTTTCCGAAATGACACGGGACGAGAATTTTAGTATCACGGATATCACCGGCATCATATTAAGCGATTTCGCCTTGACACAGAAGGTAATCCGGTTGGCCAACTCCGTCATGTATGCGTCAATCGGTGGGGAAATAACGACCATCAGCAAGGCGGCTATGATCATCGGATCTGACGCGCTCTCGTATCTCGTACTTAGCGTGCGGTTGGTGGATACGCTTTCCAGCAGCGCGCCCGACTCTGTAGCGGCTCGCGCGGAAATGACACAGGCGCTGCTGGCTGGCGATATTGCCAGAGAGATTGCGGCGAAGGCTCACATAAAAAACGCCGAAGAAGCTGTTGTATGCGCGCTTATGCATCATCTTGGCCGTTTGCTTGTAGTATTTTACTTCCCCGAGGAATGGTCCAGGGTAGAGGAGGTTTCTGCAAGCAGGTCCCTGTCAAAGAACGAGGCGGCACTGGAGATCATTGGCGTGACGTTGGATGAAATTTCGCAAGAGTTCGCCAAAAACTGGCGCTTGCCCAAGAAGATTGCCGACAGCATGATGAGTCCGCCTTCAGTTGTTGCGACCACTATTCCCGGTTCCCCGGGTTGGCTCAGAATGATGGCCAGTTTTGCAGGGGAAGCGGCGGCGACGCTAACCCAAAAGGTTGCCGGCAATGATTTGACGGAACTCGCGTCCCTTTACAGCAATGCTTTGCTGGTTCCGGTCGAAACCATCATGGAATCGGTGAATCTCGCTATTAACGATGCAAGGGGGTCCTCCATTCTGGAGGCTGTCAGCATGCCGCATGGCAAGCCGGCTGATTCCATCAAGCAACTGGACGCAGGTGTGCGTGAGACCATGAATGCACTGGGCAGAGGGGCGAATTTCGGCAATATATTGAACCTGGTGCTCGAAACCATATATGGCGGCATGGGTTTCAACCGCGTGGCTGTTTTTCTGCGCGATGGTGATGCTTTCAAGGGCAGGGTGGGTTTTGGTAATGCGATGCCTGAAACGCTGCCGAATCTGTCTTTCCCCGAAGCCTATGTGACCGATGTGTTCCATTTAGCGCTGGCCAACAATACGGATGTGTTCATCGCAGATGTTACTGAGCCCAAGTCGGCGGCAAGCATACCGTCTTGGCTTACCGAAACGCTGCCTGATGTCCGGGCTTTCATCCTGCTGCCGATGAACCTGAACGGGTGCTCCATCGGGTTACTGTATGGTGATTGGAGGAAGAGTACTACAGAGTTGGTCGAGCAAGATGAGATGGTGCTGATGCGCTCGCTCAGGGATAATTTGATGAAGTCGCTTGGCTCGAAATAAATTAATTAACTCAATTCGCATAATCCGGCGCGATCATTGTGCGGATTTCTGATGCATCCGGGCCAATCGTAATGAAATTTATTGATCTCCCATCTGTCCATAGCGCCCAGGGCATAGTGCGTCTGCCCGGTTCCAAGAGTATTTCCAATCGCATCCTGTTGCTTGCTGCGCTTGCGGAAGGGGTTACCCATGTGCATGATCTGCTTGCTTCCGACGACACGGTACGGATGCTGGATGCGCTTAAGGCTCTGGGTGTGCCCATCGTTCGGACCAGCAACAATGATTATCGGGTGCAGGGTATAGGCGGGCAATTTCCGCTGCGTTTTCCGGTTACTGAGGCAGATCTGTTTCTGGGGAATGCCGGCACGGCTTTTCGTCCGCTCACCGCCGTGCTGGCACTGGCGCAGGGGCACTATCGGCTTTCCGGCGTGCCGCGCATGCATGAGCGCCCCATCGGCGATCTGGTGGATGCGCTACGGCAATTGGGCGCAGAGATAACCTATCTCGGCAATGAAGGTTTTCCGCCGCTGGAAATAAACCATGCCCGCATACATGCGGGCATGGTGACAGTGAAGGGTAACGTTTCCAGCCAATTTCTGACTGGTTTGCTGCTGGCATTGCCCCTATCCGCGCCGGTTGCTGGTGAAACGCTGACGGTAGCGGTGACGGGAGAGCTGATTTCACGGCCTTATGTCGAGCTGACCATCGCCCTGATGGCGCGTTTCGGCGTGCAGGTCGAGCACGAGGAATGGCGACGCTTCACCCTGCGCGGCGGGCAGCGTTACCGCAGTCCCGGCGAAATATTTGTCGAAGGCGATGCCTCTTCTGCTTCCTATTTTCTTGCTGCCGGTATCATCGGCGGCGGCCCGGTGCGGGTGGAAGGAGTGGGCCGGGGCAGTCTGCAGGGCGATGTATATTTCGCTGCAGCGCTGGAGCAAATGGGGGCAGGCATTACCCTGGGAGATAACTGGATCGAGGCGCGTGCACCACAATCAGGGCGGCTCCGGGCAATAGATCTTGACTGCAATCATATCCCCGATGCTGCCATGACGCTGGCAGTGGTGGCCTTGTTTGCCGACGGCATTACCGTGCTGCGCAATATCGCCAGTTGGCGGGTGAAGGAAACCGACCGGCTTGCGGCGATGGCCAAGGAACTGCGCAAACTGGGCGCGACGGTGGAAGAAGGGGCGGATTTTCTGCGCATCACGCCGCCGGCGGCACAGCTTGTCGCGCATGCGGCGATTGATACTTACGACGATCACCGCATGGCCATGTGTTTCTCACTGGCATCTTTGGGTACGCCAGTGCGCATCAACGATCCGGATTGTGTGGTCAAGACTTTTCCCGATTATTTCAAGAAATTTGCGGCAATAGTCAGGGGCTGAACTGGTATGGCTTTACCTGTGTAAATATTGAGGTTATGCATGAATATAAAGGATATTCCGGTGATCGCGATTGACGGCCCTTCCGCTTCCGGCAAGGGTACGGTGGCACAGCGGGTGGCGGAAAAGCTGGGGTTTCATTATCTCGACAGCGGCGCACTTTATCGTCTGGTAGCGCTCGCGGCCATGCGCGCAGAGGTCGATCTGACCGACGAGACGGCGTTGGCTGACATCGCCAGAGACCTTGCTGTCGTTTTTGCCGGTGCGAAGATCCAACTGCAAGGTGAGGATGTCACCGACGCCATCCGTGCTGAGGCCTGCAGCAACGGGGCTTCCAGGATTGCCGCCTATCCCCGGGTCAGAACAGTGTTATTGCAGCGGCAGCGGGCATTCCGCCAGCTTCCCGGCCTGGTGGCGGATGGCCGCGACATGGGTTCGGTGGTGTTTTCCGACGCAGCCCTCAAGATTTTTCTTACTGCCAGCGCCGAGACACGCGCGCAGCGGCGCTATAAACAGTTGATGGAGAAAGGGATCGATGCTAATATCTCCACCCTTTTGCAGGATATCCGGGAGCGCGACGCGCGCGATAGCAATCGCAGCGTGGCACCCTTGCAACAGGGCACAGATGCAAGCTTGCTGGACACGACCTCGCTCAACATCACCCAGGCGGTGGATGAGGTATTGAGACAGTACGCCGAAATCCGCGCAAAGGCTGTTTGATTACCATGGTGTGGTGCACCGCCCCTGTTCGACAGGCAGGGAGCGAAGCCGGCCACGTATTCAGGCAAATTCATTAACCAACCAACCCCGCCAGATGATTGTTTGGGCGGGATTTCAAACCAGGTATTTTTTACAATGACGACCGCTTCCCCCGCAACCAGCTCCCCAGAAAGTTTTGCCGCACTGTTTGAAGAAAGTCTCACGCGCCAAGAAATGCGCATAGGCGAAGTAATTACCGCCGAAGTTGTGCGTGTTGACTACAACATCGTAGTCGTGAACGCAGGACTCAAATCCGAAAGTTTTATCCCCGTTGAAGAATTTAAGAATGACAAGGGCGAAATCGAGGTCAAGCCCGGTGATTTCGTCACCGTCGCGATCGAAGCCCTGGAAGATGGTTACGGCGAAACCCGTTTGTCGCGCGACAAGGCCAAGCGCCTGACTGCATGGCATGATCTGGAGAAAGCCATGGAAACCGGCGCCATCGTAAGCGGCATGGTGAATGGCAAGGTCAAGGGTGGTCTGACCGCAATGATTAACGGTATTCGCGCCTTCCTGCCCGGTTCGCTGGTGGATATCCGTCCGGTCAAGGACACTACGCCGTACGAAAACAAGGAAATGGAATTCAAGGTTATCAAGCTTGACCGCAAGCGCAACAATGTAGTGGTGTCACGCCGCGCAGTGCTGGAAGCAAGCCAGGGCGCAGACCGCCAGTCGTTGCTGGCAAATCTGCAGGAAGGGGCAGTGGTCAAGGGCATCGTCAAGAACATCACCGATTACGGTGCGTTCGTTGACCTGGGCGGGATAGATGGCCTGCTGCACATTACCGATCTCGCCTGGCGGCGGGTAAAGCATCCTTCCGAAGTGATCAACGTCGGCGATGAAGTCACTGCCAAAGTGCTCAAATTCGATCAGGAAAAAAACCGCGTCTCGCTGGGGATGAAACAACTGAGCGAAGATCCATGGGTAGGTCTCTCCCGGCGCTATCCACAGGGTACCCGTTTGTTTGGCAAGGTCAGCAATCTGACCGATTACGGTGCATTCGTTGAGATCGAACAGGGCATAGAAGGATTGGTGCATGTGTCCGAAATGGATTGGACCAACAAGAATATGTATCCTTCCAAGATGGTGCAACTGGGCGACGAAGTGGAAGTGATGATTCTGGAGATTGATGAAGAGCGCCGCCGTATTTCGCTGGGCATGAAGCAGTGCAAACCCAATCCCTGGGAAGACTTTGCCATCAACCACAAAAAGGGCGACAAGGTGCAGGGGCAGATCAAGTCCATTACCGATTTTGGCGTATTTATCGGGCTGCAGGGCGGCATAGACGGACTGGTACATCTATCCGATCTTTCCTGGAATCAGCCGGGCGAGGAAGCGGTACGCAATTACAAGAAAGGCGATGAAATGGAAGCGATGGTCTTGTCCATTGACGTTGAGCGCGAACGCATTTCGCTGGGCATCAAGCAACTGGAAGGGGACCCATTCAACAGCTTCGTCGCGGTCAACGACAAGAACAGCATCGTCAAGGGCACAGTAAAATCGCTGGATGCCAAGGGTGCAGTGATTGTGCTGGACAGCGATGTGGAAGGTTATCTGCGTGCGTCCGAAGTATCGCGCGACCGGGTCGAGGATATTCGCAGCCACCTGAAGGAAGGCGATACGGTTGAGGCGATGATCATCAATGTTGATCGCAAGAACCGCAGCATCAATCTTTCCATCAAGGCCAAAGACATGTCGGAGGAAACCGACGCAATGCAGAAGGTCACGACCGAAAGCCCACCCAGCTCTGGAACCACCAGCCTGGGCGCGCTGCTCAAAGCCAAGATGGACGTTAAAAATACTGAACAATAGAGGATGCTCATGACGAAGTCTGAATTAATCTCCAGGCTTGCAGCGCGTTATCCGCAGCTGGTAGCGAAGGATGCCGAGCTGGCGGTGAAAATGATACTCGATGCCATGGCCAGAAGCCTGCTGCAGGGAGAGCGTATTGAAATCCGCGGGTTTGGCAGTTTTGACCTGAACTACCGTCCGCCGCGTGTGGGACGCAATCCGAAGTCAGGAGAAAAAGTGCGGGTGCCGGAAAAATATGTACCTCATTTCAAGGCTGGCAAAGAATTGCGCGAGCGAGTAGATCATAAGAACTGAAACGAATCGCAGACAAAAAGACGAATATAATGGCAGCAGGTCGCAAGATCTCGCTGCCTTTTTTTTGGGTGAGTCATGAGTTATCTGACATGGTTCGTGCGCATCGTATTGTTTCTGTTGCTGCTCGGTTTCGCCGTGAAGAACGCCGATACGGTGAGACTGCAATATTTTTTCGGTTATGAGTGGCAAGCGCCGTTGATGCTGATATTGCTGGTCTTTTTCACTCTGGGGGTGGCGATAGGCGTGCTGGCATGCCTGGGTAAAATATTCAGGCAAAGACGCGAAATTGCCGCATTGAAAAAAAAGTATCCAGCCACGAACGAGCATGAGCCTCCCGTCGCTGTGGGCGACAGGTTGAAGTAAGGCCGCCGACCGCATGAACGATCCACGCATTATCGTCGCACTCGACTTTCCCGCCGCGGAACCGGCGCTGGCGCTCGCAGCACAGCTTGACCCGCAGCTATGCCGGGTGAAAGTAGGCAAGGAGCTGTTCACCGCTGCCGGGCCGCAGTTGGTGGAGCAGTTGATGAGCAAGGGCTTTGAAGTTTTTCTCGATTTGAAATTTCACGATATTCCCAACACCGTGGCAGGTGCATGCAAGGCAGCGGCAGGTTTGGGCGTATGGATGGTGAACGTGCATGCGCTCGGCGGAAGAAAAATGCTCTCTGCCGCGCGCGAGGCGTTGCCGCCGGGGAAAATCCGGCTGATCGCCGTGACCCTGCTCACCAGCATGGGACGGGATGATCTGGCCGACATCGGCCTGAGCGGCGAGCCGGAAGCCGTGGTGCAGCGGCTGGCCGGGTTGGCCGGTGCGTGCGGACTGGACGGCGTCGTGTGCTCTGCGCTGGAGACCGCACGGCTCAGACAGATGATGGGAAAAGATTTCTGTCTGGTCACGCCCGGAATCCGTCCGCTGGATGTTGCCGTGGACGACCAGCAGCGGGTGACAACGCCGCGCCAGGCGATGGCAAACGGCGCGGATTACCTGGTGATAGGCAGACCCATCACGCAGGCACCCGACCCGCTGGGGATGTTGCGGCGCTTGCATGCTGAAATTGCAACATAGTTATTCCCTACCAGGGGTGGCTTCACACTCCTACAGAATTCCTCTTCTTATTTATCTTGTCTCTGCTGCGCTCGCAGCAACTCATATTGTCTCAGCAAGTTCCACGACCTCAACTACACTGAAAATGACAGATCAGGTGGGGCATTCTCAGTAAATGCTGCATGCGGAGAATGACGCCTTGCAACTGTCGGGTAACAGCAAACTTTGTTTTTCCATCGCTTATATCCAACCTGGAGGAGAGATCATGAAAAAACTGTTATTGCTCATCGTCACACTGTTCGCGTTGGCCACTGTCGTCCACGCAGGCGTCAACATCAACACCGCCACCCAGGCCGAGCTTGAAACTCTGCAAGGCATCGGCTCCGGCAAGGCCAAGGCGATCATCGAGTATCGCAACAAAAATGGTGCGTTCAAATCAGTCGATGATCTGGAAAAAGTCAAAGGCATTGGTCCCGGCATCATCAAGCAGTTGCGTCAGGATGCTATGGTCAGCGGCGCTAGCACGGTCAGCAAGCAGGATAAGCCCGCTGCCAAGCCAGAGGACAAATCCGGCAAGAAAGAAGACAAGCCAGCAGCCAAGCAGGAGAAAAAACCCGCTGCCAAGTAATTTCGCGCAGTCGTGTTTGAGATTCACTACCCCGGCTGATCCGGGGTTTTTTGTGGCTAATCGCGGTATCTATCGGCGGCGTTTCAATCCCGGGCGCATGTGCGATAATTCACCACCTTTAATGAATTGCACCGCTATGTTCAAGACCATCGAAGACTTTGTCGGCAATACCCCGCTGGTAAGGCTCAAGCGCTTGCCGGGAAAAACCGGCAATGTCATTCTCGCCAAGCTGGAAGGCAACAACCCGGCCGGATCGGTGAAGGATCGTCCGGCGCTGTCGATGATTTCACGCGCGCAGGCGCGCGGCGAGATCAAGCCCGGGGACACGCTGATCGAAGCCACCAGCGGCAACACCGGCATCGCCCTGGCGATGGCAGCGGCGGTGATGGGCTATCGCATGCTGCTGGTGATGCCGGAGCATCTCAGCATCGAACGGCGGCAATCGATGAGCGCATTCGGTGCGGAAATCGTGCTGACGCCAAAACAAGGCAGCATGGAGCAGGCGCGCGATGTGGCGGAGCGTATGTGCGACGAGGGGCGCGGCATCATCCTGGATCAGTTTGCCAATCCGGATAATCCGCTGGCGCATTACGCAGGCACTGCACCCGAGATCTGGCGCGATACTGCTGGGCAGATCAGCCACTTTGTCAGCAGCATGGGCACTACCGGCACCATCATGGGTTGCGGCAGATATTTCAAGGAAAAAAATCCCACGATCCAGATCATCGGCGTACAGCCGGAGGAGGGCGCCCAGATTCCCGGCATCCGCAAGTGGCCGCAAGCCTATCTGCCGAAAATCTACGATCCCGCGCAGGTGGATCGCATTATGCTGGTGTCGCAGGCCGAAGCGGAGGATGTGACCCGAAGGCTGGCGCGCGAGGAGGGCATATTTGCAGGCATTTCATCGGGCGGCGCACTGGCGATGGCGCTCAAGATTTCCGCCGAAGTCGAAAATGCGGTAATCGTTTTTATCGTCTGCGATCGTGGCGACCGTTATTTATCTACCGGAGTTTTTGCCGCGTGAACACAGCAGCACGCATGCGCCGGCAAACAACATTGCAGACTCATCTGCAGACGCAATTGGAGAAAAGCGCATGACGCCGGTGCTGGTATTCGACATCGAGACCGTGCCCGATATCGAGGGGTTGCGCAAACTCAACGATCTGGGTGTGGAGCTGGCCGCGGCTGAGGTGGCCGAGATGGCGTTTCAGTCGCGCCGCCAGGCTAGCGGCAGCGATTTTTTGCCGTTGCATCTGCAGAGGGTGGTGGCGATTTCATGCGTACTGCGTGACAAAAACGATTTCCGCGTCTGGTCGCTGGGAACTACGGAGGACTCCGAAGCGGAACTGATCCGACGCTTTTTCGAAGGCATCGACAAATACACCCCGCAACTGGTTTCATGGAATGGCGGCGGCTTCGATCTGCCGGTGCTGCATTACCGCAGCTTGGTGCACGGCATCCAAGCGCGCCGTTACTGGGAAATGGGCGAGGATGACCGGGAATTCAAGTGGAATAATTATCTCAGCCGCTACCATACGCGCCATCTGGATTTGATGGATTTGCTCGCGCTGTATCAGCCGCGCGCCAATGCGCCGCTGAATGATCTGGCCCGACTGATGGGTTTGCCCGGCAAGCTGGGCATGGATGGTTCGCAGGTGTGGGGCGCGTACCAGAACGGCGAGATCGCCGCCATCCGCAACTATTGCGAAACCGATGTGGTGAACACCTACCTGGTGTATTTGCGCTTCCAGTTGATGCGCGGCGTATTGAGCAACGAACAATATCAACACGAATGCGAGCTGGTACGCGCCACCCTGGGCAAATCTGCCGAACCCCACTGGCAGGAATTTCTCGGTCAGTGGCAGTAAACGGGCGAGTTCGCCCACCCCTCTCGATTGCGGCTACTCCCGCCTGGTACAAGATGATCGCTCCCGTCACCATCGAATCTTTGGATCAGGAAGGCCGTGGCGTGGCCCACGCCGAAGGCAAAGTCATCTTCATTGAAGGCGCGCTGCCGGGCGAAGTGGTCACCTATAGCCCGTACCGCAAGAAATCAAATTTCGAACTGGCGCGGGTGGGGAAGATAGTCAAGCCGGGGTCGGCACGCGTGACTCCGCAGTGCAGATACTTCGGAGTATGCGGCGGGTGCAGCCTGCAACACATGGATGCGCGCGCGCAGGTCGCGGCGAAACAGCGCATCCTGGAAGGCGACCTCAAGCACATCGGCAAGGTCGAACCCGAACTGATCCTGCCCGCCGTGTATGGGGCAGCCTGGGGCTATCGCTACCGGGCGCGCATGTCGGTGCGTTATGTCGCGAAAAAAGGCGGCGTACTGGTGGGTTTTCACGAAAAGCGCAGCAGTTTTGTCGCCGACATGCAGTCGTGTGAAATCATGCCACCGCGCATATCCGCGCTGATCATGCCGCTGCGGGAACTGATCGGCAGTCTGTCGATCCGCGAGCGGCTGCCGCAAGTGGAAGTGTCGCTGGGAGAGGAGGTGGATGTGCTGGTATTGCGCATCATGGATCCCCTCAACGTGCAGGATGAAGCCTTGCTCAGAACTTTTGCCGGTCAACATTCCGTCCAGTTTTTCCTGCAGACCAAAGGGCCGGAGACGGCTTATCCATTTTATCCGCTAGAAGCGCCGGAACTGAATTACACCCTGCCTGAATTCGATATCGTCATGCCGTTTCATCCCACCGAATTCACTCAGGTCAACCCCGCGATGAACCGTATCCTGGCGCGGCGCACCCTGAGTCTGCTTGACCCGCAGCCGGGGGAGCGCATCGCCGATTTTTTCTGCGGATTGGGCAATTTCACCTTGCCGATAGCGCGGCGCGGGGCGCAGGTGACGGGTTACGAAGGCAGCGCGACCATGGTGCGGCGGGCGGCAGAGAATGCTGAGCGCAACCGGCTGTCAGCCAATACCCGCTTCATCGAAACTAATCTGTTTGAAGCCGACGCAGCGTGGCTGCAAGGGCAGGGGGCATTCGACAAAATGCTGCTCGACCCGCCGCGTGACGGCGCGTTTGCCGTAGTTAATTCGCTGGCTGAGGGACAAGCAGCACCCGCGCGCATCGTTTATGTATCCTGTAACCCCGCCACCCTGGCGCGTGACGCAGCAGTGCTGGTGCATGCCAAGGGTTATTGCCTGAAAGCGGCGGGGGTGGTGAACATGTTTCCGCACACTACCCATGTCGAGTCGATCGCGCTGTTTGAGAAGAACTAAGCGGAAATAAAAAAGGGCGGCTGTGACCAGCCGCCCTGTTGTAGCAGTAACGTTCGCAGCGTCAGTCTTTCTCGCCCGAGAATGCCAGCAGCAGATGCAGCAGGCTGATGAACAGGTTGTAGATGCTGAGATAAATGCCCATCGTTGCCATGACATAGTTGGTTTCACCGCCGTTGACGATGCGGCTGACGTCAAACAGGATGAAGCCGGAGAACAGCAGTACCGCTACTGCCGAGATGGCGAGCGAGGCAGCCGGCATGGCGAAGAACAGGTTGGCGACCGAAGCGAGTATCAGCAGCACCAGGCCCACGAACAGGAAATTACCCATGAAGCCGAAATCCTTGCGGGTTACAGTGGCAACTGTGGCCAGGGTGAGGAAGATGGCTCCGGTTCCGCCCGCAGCGATGCCGACCAGTTGCGCGCCATTATTGAAATGCAGCGCGTATTGCAGCATCGGCCCCAGCCACCAGCCGGCGACGAAAGTGAACACGAACAGCAGGGCGATCCCCATCACGCTGTTGCGCGTAGCGCTGACGCCAAACATCAGGCCTATCATCACCGCCAGCATCACCAGCGGTCCCATGATCGGGGACTGGGCGAGGAAAGAGAAATTGGTGCTCATGCCGATCATTGCACCGATCACTGTCGGGATCATGGTCAGACCCAGCATTCCGTAGGTGTTGCGCAGAACCTTGTTGCGCTCGACCGCAAGCGCGCCGGCTGCAGTCTGGTTCGAATATCTTAGTTCAGGTTGCATCATGCCTCCTTGGTTGATGAACTGTACAACGCATAAGACTACGCATATTAGCAAAAAGTTGCAATCTAAATAAAGGACACGGGCGGCTTGCTGGCAAAGCCAGCCTCAAAAAGGTATTATTCCGGGCTGATTTCTTTCCGGGGAAGCGTGGTCGAGCGGTTAAGGCAGCAGTCTTGGCGCATGCTTAAGCCTGCGCTAGCGAGGCTCATGCACGCAGTGTGTTATGCCGGAGCTAAAACTGCCGTAGAAGGAGTTGAAGTCGAAGAGCAGCAAAGAGGGAAGCGTGGCCGAGCGGTTTAAGGCAGCAGTCTTGAAAACTGCCGTAGGGGCAACTCTACCGTGAGTTCGAATCTCACCGCTTCCGCCAGATGCTTGTTTTAACCAGTAGCAAATAGTCTCACTAACCCGCATGGTATCAAGCTATAGTGGGTTTTTTAATGTCCAAGCGGTATCAGGTAATCTCACTCAAGCTTGCATCTTTTGACGGTATCCTACACACTTGATACCGTCAATATAAGTTCTGATACCGTCAAAAGGGCAATCATGGCACTGACTGAGTTAGCGGTTAAAAAGGCGAAGGCAACAGGCAAGCCGCAAAAGCTGGCAGACAGCGGCGGCATGTATCTGCTCATTCAACCGAATGGCGCAAAGTATTGGCGCATGGATTACCGCCTTGCAGGAAAGCGTAAGACGTTGGCAATAGGTGTCTACCCAGACGTGAGCCTAGTCGAAGCGCGGGAGCGGCGCGAACAGGCGCGCAAGCTGCTGGCGAACGGCGGCGACCCCAGCGCAATCAAAAAGGCAGCAAAGCAGGCAAGCCAAAAATCATTGCAGGAAATATCCAACAGCTTCGCCATGCTTGCCGCTGAATACCACAAGGTTAAATCCCCGATGTGGACAGTGGGACACGCTAAACAGTGGCTGGGCAACTTGGAGAAATACGCATTGCCCGTCATAGGTAATCGCCCGATTGCAGAGATCGAACCTATGGAGCTGGTGGGCATCATGCGGACGGTGGAGACGAACGGCACATTCGAGACGCGGGATCGCCTGCTGCAATCCATCGGCGCGGTGTTCAAGTACGCAATTGCAACAGGCCGGGCGAAATATAATCCGGCAGAAATCCGCATGGCACTGGCAGACCGCCCGAAGGTGGAACACTTCCCCTGCATAACCACAGCGGAAGCCCCTGCATTCCTGCGCGCAATAACGGCCTATCAGAACATGGGTAAGGTTTCGCCGATTGCCATAGCCGCATTGCGCCTGCTGATGCTGACCGCTACCCGCACCAGTGAGGTGCGCTTTTCCAAATGGGCAGACTTCGACCTAGACGCGGGATGCTGGGTTATTCCCGAAGAGCAAACCGGGCGCAAGGGTAAGATCGGCAAGCGCAAGCCTCATGCCGTGCCCTTATCAGATCAAGCCGTGAAGATACTGCGCGACCTGTATCCAGTCACGGGGCTGGGCGAATATGTATTTCCAAACCGCAATAGCGCAGGACGAGTAATCAGTGAAAATACCGTATTGAAGATCATCGAAACCATCGGCTACAAAGGCAAGATGACCGGACACGGGTTCAGGAGCTTGGCGCGCACCGTGCTGGGCGATATGGGGCACAGGTGGGAAGTATTGGAAGCGATGCTATCCCATGCGCTGGTGAACCAGACGGCGGCGGCTTATGTGCGGACTTCATACTTTGAAGAGCGGCGCGGCATCATGCAACAGTGGGCGGACTATCTCGCCAAGGTGGAAGCGGGCGCTGAAGTGATACCATTACGTGCATAATTCAGTTTAGCCCGACGGGGCGAACGCATGGAAACCCTTGCCATGCTGGTGTGGCATCTATATTCAAGGGCGCTATAGGGGCGGTGATGACAAAAACTCAGTTAGAGACTGCATACGATGAAGAAATAATTTCGTACATGCCGGGAGTGGATATGGATGCCTGTATTGAAGACTTGGTATCTGATCTTGGGGAAGAGGTATTTTTACTTGAAAAAAAAGACTTAATTAGGCTCCTTGCAAAGGTCGAACTAATATTTCATTTCAGGCAGGACGAGCAATCAAATTACGCATTTGAAAAATATCGGGCGATTGAATGCTTGTTATCAGGAAAAGAGCGGCTAATCCACCATTTCAGCGAAAGCACAAAAGCTGAAGTGAGCGAACTCATCGAGGATATTAAAAATATTGTGGAAGCAAAAGGAAAGACGCGGCAATCTACGTTGGGCAAAAATGGTGCAATTAAAAAACATGCGTCTATGAAAGAATTAAGAGGGTATGCGATTGAACTATACAAAGCAGACAAATGGCCTTCAGCTAATCAAGCAGCGCATATGCTTAAAGATAAAGTAATTGTACACGGTAAAACAATCGGAGCTTACCTTTCGCCAGCAAATGCACAACGCACAATAGCGGAGTGGATTAGAAAATCTGCATAGCCGCCAGACCGACACGTTAAGCCGCCACACTACCACGGTTAACCGCTTGATGGCATAGATAAAATTATCCGCAACACCCATGATGCACCCTGTTTCATTCATAACCAAAGGGGCACAACATGGCACAAACCGCACACCAACTAACAGACTATCTGTTACGCCGGAAAGAGGTTGAACGCATCGCCGGTATCAGCCGCGCATCCATTTATCGTTTAATCAAAGCTGGCAAGTTTCCTGCACCAGTCGCACTGGGTACGGGATCAGTACGCTGGAAACAATCGGACATCATCGCATGGCAATCAAGCCTTACCAAAACAGCGTAAGGGGCGACCATGCAGACCACAAAAGACTTGGGGGCCGTTACCGTCACGCAACACACCCCCACAAACCATGGTGCAAATTATACCAGTATCGAAACCATTGAACTGGCTTTGAGCTTCATTCCAGCCGATGACCGCGACACATGGATCAAGTGTGGCATGGCAATCAAGGTGGAACTGGGCGATGCAGGTTTCGACGCATGGGATCGGTGGAGCGCGACTGCTGACAGCTATCGGGCGCGAGACGCGGCGGCATCGTGGCGATCATTCAAGGCATCCGGCGGCGTGGGCATCGGCACGCTGTTTCATACCGCCAAGCAATACGCCTATCAGTGCGACAGTAACTACAAGCCGACACCGCCGACAGCGGAAGAGATAGCCCAACGGGAAGCCAAGCGCAAAGCTGAAGCTGACTTGCTGGCATCACGGCGTGAGGCGGCATCGGTCAAAGCGGCGTCCATTTGGAATGCACCAGCAAGCGCACTGGAAGCAACGCAACCGGCTATCGCTGACCACGGCTATCTGAAGCACAAACGCATTCAACCGCATGGCGCGAAGATTTGTCACGGTAGCCTGAGCATCGGCGGCATGGCTTGCAATAACGCGCTGATGATACCGATGAAGCTAAACGGCAAAATCACAAGCCTGCAATTCATAAACCGCGAGGGTGAAAAACGCTTTTTGCCTGATGGTGAAAAAGGCTATTACTTGATCGGCAAGATTGCACCTGATGCACCCGCCTGCATCGCCGAAGGTTTTGCCACTGGCGCGAGTATTCACGAAGCCACCGGCCATACTGTTGTGGTTGCCTTTGACGCTGGCAACCTTCGCAAGACGGCGGAATTATTACGGGCGAAATATCCTGACGTGGTGATCGTGGTGTGTGCTGATGATGACGAAGCAGGAAGGCGCGGCGCAACCGAAGCAGCGCAAGCTGTTGGCGGCTTTGTTGCCATGCCGGAATTCAGCGAAGGGGCAAGCCATGAATAAGCTAACCGACTTCAACGATATGGCAAAACTATCCGGCTTGGAAGCTGTGAAACTGGCGATTGATGCGGCAAAGCCGGTAGCGCAAAAAACCGACCCCGCAGGATTCGATTCCAGCCCTGCGGATAACAGAGGCAATACCAGTGCTCCAGCATGGCCTATGCCGCAGCCGTTGACGGCAAAGATCGGGGCAGAACCTTATCCCGTTGACGCATTGCCGGACACAATTCTGGCGGCAGTGGAAGAGGTGGGCGGTTTCGTCAAAGCACCCGTGCCATTGGTCGCATCGTCTGCAATCGCGGCCTTGTCGCTGGCGATACAAGCTCACTACGATGTAGAGCGTGCAAGCAAGCTGCATTCACCCGTGAGCACCTTCACACTGGTTATTACTGAAAGCGGCGAGCGTAAATCTACATGCGATGGATTTTTCACGAAGGCGATTCGAGACTATGAATCGGCGCAAGTTGAAGCGGCTAAGCCTGTCGTGAAGGACTACAACGCGGCAATCGAATCATGGGAAGCAAAGCGCAGCGGGATCAAGGACAAAATCCGGCAACTCGCAAAAGAGAAGAAACCGACAGCCGAATTAGAGGCGGACTTGCGCGACCTTGGGCATAACAAGCCCGAGCCGCCACGGATAACGCGCCTGATATATGGGGATGTAACACCCGAAGAGTTGGCCTTTAAGCTGGCTATGGCTTGGCCTTCTGGTGGCGTGGTATCTGCTGAGGCCGGGGTCGTGTTTGGATCGCACGGCATGGGGAGTGATTCCGTAACGCGCAATCTTGCCAGGCTTAACGTGCTGTGGGACGGGGGAGAGTTGCCGATAGATCGTCGCACGACTGAATCATTCACTGTGCGCGGCGCACGGCTAACAATGGGGTTGCAGGTGCAAAGTGCGACATTGCTGAACTTCTTTGAAAAATCTGGCGCACTTGCGCGCGGCACGGGTTTCCTTGCTCGTTTCCTTATCGCGTGGCCCGAATCAACACAAGGTTATCGACCCTTCACCGAAGCACCCGAACATTGGCCTAACCTTGCCGCATTCAATCGGCGCATCACTGCGATATTGAATCTGCCTGTGCCGATTAACGACGATGGTGCGCTGTTCCCGCAAATGTTGATGCTGACACCCGAAGCTAAAACGGAATGGATCAAATACCACGATGCAATCGAAGGCGAGCTTGCCAGTGGTGGCGAATTGTTTGACGTGCGCGACGTGGCAAGTAAATCCGCCGATAACGCGGCCAGATTAGCAGCACTGTTTCATGTATTCGAGGGCGGGCTAGGCGCAATCAGTGCGGACGCATTCAAGCGGGCAAGCCGGATTGCAGCATGGCACTTGAATGAATCGCGGCGATTCTTTGGTGAGCTTGCCCTGCCCGCTGAAATGGCGGACGCGGCACGTCTGGATAGATGGTTAATCGAGCATTGCAAGCGTGAGCATACTCACTACATCGCAAGGCGATATGCACAACGTCATGGAACTATCAGGGATGGTGCGCGGCTTGATGCTGCTATCAGCGAGCTTGTATCACTGGATCGCATCCAACTACGCAAGGACGGAAAGCAATCGTCTATCTGGGTGAATCCTGCACTACTGGCCGACGAGGCGACACCATGAAACTATCAGAGCTTATCCGCAAAAATGACAATGCGACTGTGACAGTTGCGACACATGCGACAGTTACCCCTATTCACACCCCAAGTGTCGCAACTGTCACAAGTGTCAACGTCGCAACAGAAACAGACGGCAAACCGATAACGTTACTCGACAAGCAGCGGGAAGCACGGCGGCAAAAAGTCATAGCCATGCTGAATGCTTCACCCGGTTTGCAACGGGCAGTCTATACCGACACCGGCAGCGATCCGCACAACGTTATTCTGACTATCGCGATCCGTGGCGTGGCAACGTGTGAGATGCTGATAGACAAAACGAAGTACGACGCTTGGAAATTATTGGAACTGGTAGACAGCGCTGGCGTACTACATTGACGAAGTACGCAGTGATGACTCAACACCCGGCGATAATCGATCCTGGACGATCCTGGTGCTACGTGGAGGCCAACGGGCAAAGGTGGCAGGGCACGTCTATTCCCTGGCGCCGTCATGGAACATAGACCGCAACGAACCCATGGGCAGATTAAATTCCCTTCACAGGAATCAGCATGGAAACCCTATAGGGAATTAAGAGCGCTTGCCGTGGCGTGAGCCTGATTGCGCTTTTTGGTTCATAGTTTTCGCCCTGATTGCGAACACTGAAAACCAATAGCGGTACGGGTTAGAGCTTCATTGGGAACATCATTACGCAACAACAAGTGCACACTAGGCAGGGAAACGAACTATTTTCAAAGGAATCATCATGGCACGACACTGGACATCCGAACAGAAAGCCAAACAATCAGCATTAATTCATTCATGGCAACCGTGGACACAATCCACGGGAGCGAAAACAGCCCAAGGCAAGGCGATATGTTCGCAAAATGTTAATGTCGGGAAGAGGAACAAGCAGAAGGCACTTGAGCAAGCCATGATGGAGCTTGATGCGGCACTGGCCAAGGTTGCCGCACTTACTGACAAGCGCACGATAAATCATTGCCGCATTAGGCAAATTGCGTAAAAAAGAAAAGCAAGCCTTCCACCGTGGAAGCACTAACCCAGAAACCCGCTCCGGTGGCTGATGTAGCTTTTTCAAATTTACCAGAAATATCTAAACTAATCCCGGGATTACTTAAGGTGGCAACGTTGCCAGCGCCTGCCACAACTACTACTGGTAACAGGACAGCGATGCGTAAGGCTGTCTTTCGCGCCCAGTACGCGCACGCGCGCGAGACGGATACCCTACCAGCATGGACAACTATTCGCACTTTGCTCCATTGGTGTTGCGCTTTAACACTACTAGAAAGCTGACGCTCAGAAACGCACATAACAAAGCAAATACCCCGTAGTTTCCTCGTTAACCTGCAAGGCGCATGACCGCGCGGTCAACGGAAGGCAAGGTAAGATCGGTGCGTAATGGATACAATAGCGGGCAACGTGGAAGGGTGTCTAGTATGAAAGGGAGTTTGAGCGGTCATACTGGCGTATTCCTGGTTCGGATTGCTGCATACCGAGATCAGCAGGATGGATTAAAAAGCATCCAAGCCGAGATTGTTTGACGGTATATTTGGCGGTATATTCTGAAACAAATAAATATGAATCATGCAACGGCGCGGCTTGCAAGAAACTTTTCGACTGACACCGCTCCAAGTACCTGAACCTAGCGTTCAGCTCAAAAAAATACCGAACGCGCTCTTACAGCGTCACATTTTCAGAATAATGCGGCAATTGCAGATAACGCTGGGTCTGCATCTCGGACAGTCGGCTGGTTGTGCGGGAAAATTCGCCGAACGACACACCCTCGGCATAGATCTCATCCGGTGTGGCCGCCGCTGAAGCTACCAGTCTGACATTATTGTCGTAAAGCACATCGATCAACCAGGTGAAGCGCCGCGCCGCGTCGGCATGCTCTGCGCTCATGCGCGGGATATGCGACAAAAACACCGTGGGGAATCGGTGGGCGATCTCCAGATAATCTTCCTGCGCGTGCGCACCGCCGCACAACTCCCTGAACTCGAACCACACCACGTTGTGCGCGATCCTTTTCACCGGGATCAGACGGCCACGTACTTCGACATGCTGTTCATCGCGCCGCGTCCCGGTGGATATCCGTTCAAACCACTCGTCCAGGCACGTCTCGTTCGCGGCCTCGCCATCAGCATCGTCAGCCACCAGAAACAGCGGCTCACGAGTCGCCGTCCGCAGGCGGTAATCATTGCCGCTATCCATGTGCAGTACCTTCAGTTCGCGCTTGAGCAGTTCGATGACCGGCAAGAAGTTCTGTCGCTGCAAGCCGTTTGGATACAAACCATCGGGTGGATAGTTGGAGGTGGTGATCAGCACCACGCCACGCTCGAACAGCGCCTCTACCAGCCGCCGCAGTATCATCGCATCGGCGATGTCATCGACGTGGAACTCGTCCAGACACAGCAAACGGGTGGATAGTGCGATCCTGCCGGACAGGGCGATCAGCGGATCATTTTCCCCGGCCAGCAGCTTCATCCCGTGATGAACCTCGGCCATAAAATTGTGGAAGTGGATGCGGCGTTTGCGGCGATACGGCAGGCAGGCGTAAAACGCATCCATCAGAAAAGTCTTGCCGCGTCCAACCCCACCCCATAAATACAGACCCTTGGGCACCTCCGGGCTGAGCAGGCTGTGGCCCAGAAAACGATTGCGCCTGGATTTGAACTCGACCAACTGATGCCACAACACATCCAGTTCATCGATCGCAGCAGCCTGCGCGGCATCATGCACGAAGCCCGGCAATGCGCGGATGCCTTGGTACCAGGCCTTGGGGCTCATGCTGCCGTCAGGGGGTGTGGGAAGGGTGGGTTGAGACATAGATTATTCCGGCTGATTTGCAGTGCAATTCCCGTGAATGACCTTCACGCTAATGCCGCAATTATGCCGCGTTTCCAGACAAATCACCCGGCTGGAAATGAGGTGGGGCAAACCACCCGCGCTAGGGTACTTTCTTACCGCATCACACTGGAACTGTTGATTCAGGATGAAGAGATCATCCCGCTGAATATGGGCGACCATGATGTGGCGTACTGATAATCGTTTTCCGGCTGTCGGTTTGCGACTATCACCATAGGCAGAAACGTGCCAAGATCAGTCATTCGATCAGGCACCAGTCCCCGTGAAGTCGCCATCCGGAAAAAGGCGGTAATTTTGTAGGTGCTATGATTTTGACGAGTTCAACCATGTGGGCACAGATGCCCGCCCTGCTAGGCTGACCCCCATCAATTATTGCTACCTCCCCGTCGGGGAAGAAACCGAAAGAGTTCTCGACGCTAAGGGTGATGGGTTTTGGATTCTAGCTTAGATACAAAAAATTTCGCAACCGTTGGCTGGGATGTCATATGAATCTAAAAGTATGGGAAGAAGAAACCTTTGAGCTTCTGTTAAATAACGGGATGTTTCAGATAACCGATTGCGGGCCGTTGTGTTCGCCTATAAATAGCTTTGAGATCAAGCGTGACGACAAACAGAGGTTGCTCTTAACCACGCGCTCTGACAAAAACTCCCAGAAGGACTCGCGCAAGTTTCCTGATCTGACGGCGGGAACAGTATGCTCAATCACTGCTAGTATAACAACCCATTAATTACGAAACATAATGCCTAGCCATTTTTGTATCTGCATCCTGCCGAGTGAACGCCCACTCAATGCCACGTTGCTCCA
>JAYSQR010000022.1:0-4232 GCA_043721435.1 Nitrosospira sp.
GATGCTAAATTACGAGCTATCTTTTCTATGCTGAAAGTTACCTCAATTATGAGGCAATCTTCCTGACCTTCGGTATCCTTTTGTTATGAGGCAACGCGCAAAGTACCATCGTTGGACATTGTTACGATAACGATTCCCTGTCAAGGAGCACTCAGAGTTTTTATATGGGCAGCCACGCTTCGCCCCAATGCATGCAGCTCGTAGCCCCCTTCCAGCACCGATACAATACGGCCTTGGGCGTAGTTGTCAGCGACCTCCTTAATCCTTTCGGTCACCCATGCGTAATCAGACTCAAGCAGGTTCAAAGAAGCCAGATCGTCGTCGCGATGGGCATCGAATCCAGCGGAGATAAACAGCATCTGCGGTTTGAATATTTCCAAAGCAGGCAGCCAGTATTCGCTCACCGCTGAGCGGAATTTCTCGCCGTTGCTGCCGGCCGCCAGCGGGATATTGACCATGCGCGCGGAGCGCCCCGCCACACCGCTGTATGGATAGAAGGGGTGCTGGAAAGTGGAAACCATCATCACTTGCGGATTGTCCCGGAAAATATCTTCGGTGCCATTGCCATGATGCACATCGAAATCCACCACGGCGACGCGTTCCAGAGCATGCGCTTGAATCGCGTGCGCCACGCCTACCGCAACGTTGTTGAACAGACAGAAACCCATTGCCCGGTCATGCTCCGCATGATGACCCGGTGGACGGATGCTGCAAAAAGCGTTCGCCGCTTTCCTGCCGATCACCAGGTCCGTCGCGAGCACAACGGCACCGGCCGCCCGATGCGCCGCCCTCAGGCTATGCGGATTCATCGCCGTATCCGGATCAAGATATACCATTCCTGCGGCTGGCGCCCTGGCATCAAGAGAGTCTATGTATGCGGGCGTGTGCACCCGTTCCAACTGTGCGCGCGTCACCAGTGGCGCCGCATAATGCTCCAGCGTATTCATCAGACCGGAAGCGATCAACTGGTCCTCGATGGCGTTGAGTCGCGCCGGACATTCAGGGTGCTGTGAGCCCATCTCATGCAGCAGGCAATCGGGATGGGAAATGAAAGCAGTATGCATGGATGATTTTTTATCGGTAGCGTGTACCGCTGTTACGTTAGACGGCGATGCTACAACCATGCTCTGTCAAAGCACCGCTTGATTCCGTCTGCCTTGTGGGGAAGATTTAATGCACGTCAAGAAAGGGGTAATCGGTATAACCTTTCGCATCGCCGCCATAAAATGTCGCCGGATCGGGCTTGTTGAGCGCTGCACCCGTGGCGAAGCGCAGCGGCAGATCAGGATTGGCGATAAACAGCACACCGAATGCCACCATGTCGGTCTCGTCCCGGGCAAGCGCGGCGTTGGCATGCGCGAGGTCATAACCGCTGTTGGTCATGTATACCCCTTTCCAGATGCGCCGCAGCTTGACCAGATCAAACGCCGGACCGGCCACACCGGGCGCATCCTTGCCCATTTCGGTCACATGCAGATAAGCCAGACCGAAGCGGTTAAGCTGCTCCACCGCATAACTGAACGTCGCTTCCGGGTTGGAGTCGCGCATGTCATTAAATGGCTGCAGCGGCGACAAGCGAATGCCCACGCGATTCGCGCCCCACACCGAGCACACCACAGCGGTCACCTCGAGCATTAGCCGCATGCGGTTCTCGACGGAACCGCCGTAGATATCGGTACGATGATTGCTGCCGTCGCGCAGAAACTGATCGAGCAAATAACCATTGGCACCATGAATTTCCACGCCATCAAAACCGGCAGCAAGCGCATCTTCCGCACCGTTGCGATATTGTTCGACTATGCTGGGAATTTCCGCAAGTTCGAGCGCGCGCGGCGTTACAAAATCTTTCAGCCCTTCATAGGTGACGGCCTGTCCCTCGGGTTTAATCGCTGAAGGCGCCAGTGGCAACGCTCCATCGGGTTGCAGCGAGGGATGTGAAATACGCCCGACATGCCACAACTGCAGGAAAATTCGTCCGCCCTGGGCGTGCACCGCCGCGGTGACATGCTTCCAGCCCGCCACCTGCTCATGACTATGGATGCCTGGGGTTGCGGGATAACCCACCCCTTGCGGCGATACCTGCGATGCTTCGGTGATTATCAGCCCGGCGCTGGCGCGCTGCGTGTAATACTCCACATTGAGCGACTGCGGCACATTGCCCTGGCCGGCGCGGTTGCGTGTCAACGGCGCCATCACCATGCGGTTCGGCAACCTGTACGGGCCGAGCTGAATGGGAGACAAAATGGTGACGGCAGTATTCATGATTGCTCCTTTAGCGTTTTAATCGAAGATTCCGGCAGCACAATGCTGTACACATAAAATTCAGGCATGTTCCAATATAGCCGCCCGCCGTCCTGTCCCCGAGCTCATTTGACTCCACTTCCAGGCGCAACAGCGCCTTTCACGGCCTTATCTTTAGCAGGCGCAAGGTAAGGCTTACAATAAAGTTTCGATGGGAACTCCTTGGTTCTGCGCGGATTTCTTATTATGTCGCCACCGCTTCTTACACATTCCATGGTCGCTTTATCCTGGCTTGCAAAATGTTCATTTGTCCCAGGACTCGCTGAAATCGGCGGCACCCTTTCCCTGATTTTAAGACAGGTGTCCGGTTCATCTGCTGCGGGAGGAATATTTTTCATGGGGGGTAATGGACATAACTTGCAGGGATCGCCCGGACACAAGCATCCGCTACATTCTGCCTGCACTGGCGTGGCAGGCATTGCCAGCAACAATCCGAGAACGAGTGGAACGATCACCCGTAATCTGCCAAATGTTCGCATATGCATGGCTATTTCTCCTCAAAGACTGCAGTCCGCCGTTTCAGCGGCAATTTATCCAGCTATTCCAAACAGAGAGCCAATACCGGCAGTCAACCCCATCGCCAGCGCGCTCCAGAACGTAACGCGCATTGAACCCGCCGCCACATTCGCTCCACCAGCATGCGCAGCCACCCCACCCAGAAGCGCAAGGAAAACCAGCGAAGTGCTTGCGACAAAGGGGATCAGGCTCCCCGCGGGAGCCAATAAGATCGCCAGCAGAGGCATGGCTGCGCCAACAGCAAAACTGGCGGCCGAAGCAAAGGCCGCCTGTAGCGGACGTGCACGCAGCGCGTGGGAGATTCCGATTTCATCGCGGATATGCGCACCAAGCGCATCATGCGCCATGAGCTGGTCGGCGACCTGTTTTGCCAGCGCGGCATCAAGGCCGCGACTGATATAGATCGCGGTTAATTCCTGATGTTCGCCAGCATCGTCCTGCTTGAGTTCCCTGCGTTCCCGCTCAACGTCTGCTTGCTCGATATCTGCCTGGGAATGGACAGACACGTACTCGCCGGCCGCCATCGACATGGCACCTGCAACCAGGCCAGCAACCCCGGCAATCAATATATTATCGTGAGTTGCATCAGCCGCTGCGACACCCAGCACCAGGCTGGCTGTGGAAACGATGCCATCGTTCGCACCCAGCACTGCAGCGCGGAGCCAGCCGGTATGTTTAGTGTAATGTGGTTCCAAATGACGTGAAGGCATCTGCTAATTCCTGGAAACGGCACAGTTTTACCGGTCGCAATGGTCTGTTTCCGACACATACCGGTCGGCCAATCTCCTCCGAAGCGGACGTTCAATAATGAAATTCACCCTGCTCTATCGTCCCCGACTGCTGCGCACCGTTTGTTTTAGTCAAGGAAAAAGACGGCATTGTTGATACAACCAAACAAACCCCTATAATTGCACCTTCTTGTTAAAATGTGACAGTTACATCTTATTATGAATGCCGGGAACAAAAATGAAAATTAACGTCACACCCTCAGATAACATCTTTTCAGAGCTTGGGAACAACACTTACGACTACAAAGACTTATTATCCGAATTAATTGACAACTCGATTTCTGCACGCATTCAATATGAAAACTTGTACGTAAAAATTACAGTTCATGTTGATGCTGAAATGCGACCCAAGAAATTCGTAATTAAGGACAATGCTTCAGGCATACCAATAGAAAAGCTCGGCCTTGCAATTACCCCCGCAGGGATACAGACCAACGGATCTCTAAATGAGCACGGTTTGGGCATGAAACAAGCCGTGGCCGCATTAGGAAAACTCGAATCTCTAATCACAAAAACACAAGATCGCGAGCGAGATATCGTCAAATCTGGTGTATGACCTTTTCAAGGAAGGTCGGTCAGGCGGCGAGTTTTTGCTGGCCTGATTGATCTTCTTTTACTTCCTCGCCA
>JAYSQR010000023.1:0-32498 GCA_043721435.1 Nitrosospira sp.
GTCTTCGCCTACCATGTGCAGGATCCAGGACGTTACGGCGTAGTCGCGTTTGACGCCCAGAACCGGGCCACATCGCTGGAAGAAAAACCTTCCCAACCCAAGAGCAACTATGCCGTCACCGGCCTGTATTTCTACGATAATCAGGTTATCGACATTGCCGCCCATCTCCAGCCTTCCGTCCGTGGCGAGCTGGAAATAACCGATGTCAACCGCATCTACCTGCAGCGTGATCAACTCAATGTCGAAATCATGGGGCGTGGCTATGCCTGGCTGGATACGGGCACTCACGAAAGTCTGATAGAGGCCAGCAATTTCATCGAAACCATTGAACACCGCCAGGGTCTCAAGGTCGCCTGCCCGGAAGAGATCGCCTATCGCCGGGGATTCATCAATGCCGAACAGCTCGAGAAACTGGCCCAGCCCCTGGCCAAGAATGGCTACGGTCAATATCTGCTGCGCTTGCTGCAAGAGAGGATACAGTCTTGAAGGTAATCCCTACCGCAATCCCCGCAGTCCTGGTCATTGAGCCTAAAGTCTTCGGTGATGCCCGCGGCTTTTTCTTTGAAAGCTTCAACCAGCGGGCCTTCAGCCAAGCCACCGGGCTGGACGTGAACTTTGTGCAGGACAATCACAGTCGCTCGGCCAAGGGCGTGCTGCGTGGCCTGCATTACCAGATCCAGCAACCCCAGGGGAAACTGGTGCGCGTGGTGCGCGGCGCGGTATTTGACGTGACCGTGGATATCCGCAAATCCTCTGCCACCTTTGGCCAATGGGTAGGGGTGGAACTGACCGAGGGCAACCACCGTCAGTTGTGGATTCCGCCGGGATTTGCCCATGGCTTTTACGTGTTGAGCGACAGTGCCGACTTTCTGTACAAAACCACTGACTACTACGCGCCCGAGTTTGAGCGCAGCCTCGTCTGGAATGATCCCAAGATCGGGATTGACTGGCCGCTGGATACGCAACCCATCGTCTCGGCCAAAGATGCACAGGGAATGAGTCTGACTGATGCCGAGGTATTCGCATGAATCCCTGCACCACCTGCCAGACTTGTCGCAAACACAGGCAGTACAGCAGTTGCTTACGAATTTGTATTCTTAGCGTACGCTTGATGGTTTAATCTACGGCATGCAGCAACCGCAATCACAAATACATGAACGCCCTGATCCGGATAGCGATACTCCGGCTACCGGGCAAAAGCAGAAGATGGCGGCGGCTGCCCCGGAGTTTCCGCTGCACGAAGCGCATGAACTGGTGCGCGATCTGATGACGCCCAACCCATGGATTTACTGGCCGGACTTTCTTTTTCACATCACCCTGGGCTGGGCTGCCTTTGCAGCGGCCCTGTATGCGCCGCTGTTTTCCGTGTGGCAGATTCTGGCCTGTGTGGTCGCAACATTTGCCCTTTATCGCGCGGTGATCTTCATTCACGAACTGGCGCACCTGAAGAAAGGCACATTTCAAGCATTCCGTCTGGTGTGGAATCTCATTTGCGGCATCCCGCTGCTGATCCCGTCCTTTACCTATGACGGCGTGCACAACGACCATCACAAGCCCGATGTCTACGGCACCAGCAAGGATGGCGAATATGTCCCCTTTGCCACCCGCAGACCGGCGGAGATGATCAGCTACGTGCTGCTGTCGTTTACTTTGCCGCTGGCCTTTATCAGCCGCTTTCTGCTGCTGACGCCGTTGTCTTATCTGATCCCGCCGCTGCGCAAATTCGTCTGGGAACGGGCGTCGTCCCTCACCATCGATATGAGCTACAAGCGCGCGGAAAACACCATCCGCAATGACAAAAACTGGCGGCTACAGGAGTTCGCCACTTTCCTGTTCGCAGCCATAATCATTGCCTGTATCGCGCTGGACATCCTGCCCTACCGGGCACTGATTCTCTGGTATGTAATCGGCATGTCCATTTTCTTTCTCAACTCGCTGCGCACGCTTGCCGCGCATGCCTACCGCAACCCCGGCGAACACAAGATGGAGTTCGCCGAGCAATATCTCGATTCCATCAATGTCCCGGGTAACTTGTTCATTACCGGCTTATGGGCACCGGTGGGCCTGCGCTATCACGCCACGCACCATCTTTTCATGAGCATGCCTTACCATAACCTCGGCAAGGCGCAGCGCCGTCTGGTAAACGGCCTGAGCGACAACACGCTTTACCTGCAAACCCTGCGCAACGGTCTGTGGGATGCGCTGCGGCGCATCTGGAGCGAAGCGTCAGCGGCAACGCGTTGAAAACTGGCATCCGTTTTGTGCATTTTTACCATACCGATCTCAACCGCAGATACACGCAAGGTGCTTGGGTTTAGAGCCTCGTTTGAGGTATTCTTCGTGAAGATGGTGCGTTATACCAAGCCGCCATTGATTGTTGCACTTCGGAATTGAATCCGCCTACGGCAATATGTGAATGGGTAATAAACAGATGACAGCAATGGAAGCAACATCTCAATCTCGGCAACCAATAGATACGCAACTCAAGGAGGTGTTGGCACATTTTCCAAGAATTGCTCTCGCGGTGCTATTTGGTTCGGTTGCCTTGGGACACCAGCGCGCAGATAGTGATCTGGATATTGCGGTGGCTGCCGACCGCCCGCTGACTGCCGACGAAAAGTTGTTCATGATTAGCATGTTAGCGGAGCGAACCGGACGGCCTATTGATTTGATCGATTTGAATGTGGTCTCAGAGCCGCTGCTTGGGCAAATAGTGCGTCATGGCCGAAGAGTGCTGGGCAGCGATACCTTGTATGGCAACTTGATTAGCCGGCACCTGTTTGAGCAGGCAGACTTCATGCCATATCGGACAAGATTGCTTGCAGAAAGGCGGCTGGCATGGATCGGGAAGTAGTCGAACAAAAGTTGGAATCGTTGCGCCGCTGTTTGCGGCGCATAGAAACAAAGTGTCCAACGGATGCCGCCACGTTAGTCACGGACATCGACCTGCAAGACATTATCTCGCTCAACCTCAGTCGTGCGGTGCAAATCTCAGTGGATATTGGCGCGCATCTGATTGCTGGCATGGAAGTACCGCCGCCTGACACCATGGGACAAACTTTTGATTTGCTGGCGCAGGAAGGTGTGTTGAATAACGAATTGGCAAGCAGTCTCAAAAAAGCAGTGGGCTTTCGTAATATCGCGGTCCACAACTATGAAAATATCAACTGGGACATTGTGCATAGTCTTGTGAAATATCACCTTGCAGATTTTTCCGAGTTTGCCAAAGTAGTCGCCATGAGACTGAAAGAGTGACTGCACAACCCGCAATGAGCAAAACAAATTTTAAATTTATTACCCATTTGTGGGCGGCAATGCGTTGACAACTAGCGAGTCTCATGCCCGCAGCGATACGCGGCACCAATGACGCAACTCGTTCTGATGCGGCACGGGCAAAGTATCTGGAACCGGGAGGGGCGTTTCACCGGCTGGAGCGATAGCACACTTAGCCCGCAAGGCGAACAGGAATCGGAACGGGCCGGGCGTCTGCTCAGGCAGACGGGGCATGCGCTTGATCTGTGTTTTACCTCAGAACTCCAGCGCGCCACCGATACGGTACGCATCGTATTGACAGCAATGGGGCTGGCCCAATTGCCGGTGCAGCAAAGCTGGCGTCTGAACGAGCGCCACTTTGGCGCCATGGAAGGATACAGCCGTCTGGGCGCTGTCCGGAAATTTGGCCTGTGGCCGGTACTCAAATGCCAGTTGCAATTCGCCGCGTCACCGCCACCCCTCGATCCCGGCGACGCACGTTTCCCGGGAAACCAGCCGCGTTATTCAAACATCAGCAAAGAGGACTTGCCGCTGGCGGAGAGTGTGCAGCAGACCCTGCTGCGCGTGCAGCCTTACTGGCAGGAAACCATCGTGCCCCAGATCCGGTGCGGAAAGCGGGTTCTGATTGTCTCGCACAAGAATGCTCTGCGCGCGTTGAGGCTGCTACTGGAAGGCCTGTCCGCTGCCCAGGCGATGAGATTGACCATCGATACCGGTCGACCGCTGGTGTACGAACTTGATGATAGGCTCCATCCTATCCAGCATTCCTACCTGGACTGAGGTCGATGGGGATGGTGCAGTTACCAGAAGCAGAGAAAAACGGGACTGAAGATGAAACTCGGGTTACCAATCAAATTCGATCAAATACAAAGCAGGTTTCACCCCAATTCTCGGTCGTCTTGAACTTCACCTTGAATCCGGCCTGTTCCAGCAGACTGACCGCTTCCTGTTGCTCTTCAATAGTGCCCAGTTCTATGGTAATGGACTTGAGCGCGGGATTTCTTAACACTTTCTCGGCACCTTTGAGAATTGCGATCTCGATACCATCGACATCTATCTTGATGTAGTTGGGGAACGGAAACCCCCATTTGTCGCATAAGTCGTCCAGCGTCACTCCGAACATGCCTTGGATATGGCTGGCTGGTCTTTTCATGTTCTTCAGGTCTTCTTTGCCAAACTGGGAACGGTTCCCGCCGGGAATGAACTTGGGAATGTACAATTGGGAAAATCCGCTCTCACCGGATACGGCGACGCAATAAGCCGTGATGTTCTTTTCAAGCTTGTTTAAATAGATGTTCCTGTTCAGCGAATAGTAATTGAGGCCCTGCGGCTCAAAGGCGTACACCCGCACCTTGTCACCATATTTCTTCGCGGGATACAGCGAGTACTGGCCAATATTTGCGCCCAGATCAAAATAGCATGAATCGGGCTCGAAACTATCGAGCCAGTTCAGCGTATCCGGTTCCTTGATGGAATAGGTTTTGGCCCGCATCAGAGTCCGCCAGTGATCCACGGCGACACGAATCGGCTGACCTCTAACGTTCACTTTGGTGTAGCCACCCTTTAGCCCGTAAAGTGCCACTAGGAAAACTGACAAAATATCCTTCAGAAATGAATACATGTTTGCCGTTATCTCACTGTTATTCTGCTGTTGTTTGACATTGACCGAGTCAGATGCGTGCAGTTTCGTGGATTCGACGACGAAGTGCAACTTTTTCCGAAATATGAGATGAGGATATGACCAACATACAGTTGATCGTAGTATACGATCTCAGCAGTAAGCTAATCCCTGTTCGGCGTTACAATATAGACCACCAAGGTGGTTTGGCAACTCGCAATGATGACATGAGGGAGCAATATGAAAGCAATCATTCTCGCAGGTGGTTTCGGTACTCGCATCAGTGAGGAAACGTCTACTCGGCCCAAGCCCATGGTTGAAATTGGCGGCAAGCCACTGCTATGGCACATCATGAAAACCTATTCAGCCCATGGCATCCATGATTTCATCATCTGCTGTGGCTACAAAGGCTATGTGATCAAAGAGTATTTTGCCAATTACTTTCTGCACATGTCGGATGTCACTTTTGATATGGAATCTAATAAAATGGAAGTTCATCAGTGCAGTGCTGAACCTTGGCGGGTGACGCTGGCGGACACTGGCGAGGAAACCATGACCGGTGGACGCTTAAAACGGGTGGCAGATTACGTCAAAGATGAAGAGGCTTTCTGTTTTACCTACGGCGATGGCGTGAGCGATGTCGACATCACCAGACTGATCGCGTTCCATAAGGCGCAAAATGTCAAAGCCACTCTGACCGCAACCACTCCGCCCGGGCGTTTCGGTGCCTTGGAAACGAATGGTAACAAGGTCAATTGCTTCCGAGAAAAGCCCAAGGGGGATGGTGCGATGATCAATGGCGGCTTCTTTGTGCTGTCGCCGAAAGTCTTCGACTACCTCGTCGATGACGAGACGGTCTGGGAGCAGGATCCTTTGCAACGCTTGGCAGAAGAAGGAAATTTGGCGGCATTTCATCATCAAGGTTTCTGGCAGCCGGTGGATACGCTACGCGACAAAATGCATCTCGAAGAGTTGTGGCAATCCGGCAAGGCGCCATGGAAAGTGTGGTCGTGAATCCGACATTTTGGAAGAAAAAGCGCGTCCTGCTAACCGGGCACACCGGCTTCAAAGGAAGCTGGCTTTCTCTATGGCTACAATCCATGGGCGCGCAAGTGGTTGGCTACGCACTGGCACCACCCACCGATCCAAGTCTATTTATCGCTGCAAACGCTGCTGAAGGCATGACCAGTCTTGTTGGGGATATACGTGACTTTTCTGCACTTTCATCCACATTCGTGAAACACCAACCTGAGATCGTCATCCATATGGCTGCGCAGCCTTTGGTGCGCTATTCCTACATCAACCCAATCGAAACCTATTCCACCAATGTAATGGGCACTGTCCACCTGCTGGAAGCCGCAAGACTGACCGGTAGTGTACGGGCAATTGTCAACGTGACGAGCGACAAATGCTATGAGAATCGCGAGTGGGTGTGGGGCTATCGGGAAAACGAACCGATGGGCGGATATGATCCCTACAGCAGCAGCAAAGGTTGCGCCGAACTGGTTGCATCTGCCTACCGAAACTCATACTTCAACCCAAATAATTTTGCAGAGCATGGCGTAGCTTTGGCTTCGGCAAGAGCGGGTAATGTGATTGGCGGCGGCGACTGGGCAAAGGATCGGCTCATTCCGGATATAATGCATGCCATTATGCAAGGCAAGCCGGTAAACATTCGCAACCCCCACGCTACCCGGCCATGGCAGCATGTGCTGGAACCCCTGAGTGGCTACCTGCTGCTCGCGCAAAAGCTCTATGAAGCGGGCGCAGGTTACGCGGAAGGCTGGAACTTTGGGCCAAACGATGAGGATGCCAAGCCGGTATTATGGATCGCCGAGCGGCTAACCGGTATGTGGGGAGAAGGCGCGAGCTGGATGCTGGATGGGGGCGATCATCCGCACGAGGCGCATTACCTGAAATTGGATTGTTCCAAAGCGAAAGCACGCTTGGACTGGCATCCAAAATGGCATCTCGAAGACACATTGAGTGCGATTATCGACTGGCACCGCGCATATCGGGACGGAAAAAACATGCGTGAACTAACGCTACAGCAGATCAGCGCATATAACGATAGTTCTCAAAAACACTGAGCAGGGGTTTGAAGTGGATAAGGCAGAGTTGAAACAACAGATATTCGATCTGGTCGAGCAATACAGTGCGTTGCATTTTGCGGAGAAGCCATTTCAAGCTGGCACCAGCGTTATCCCACCATCTGGCAAAGTGCTTGGTGCGAGCGAGTTGAAAAATATGGTCGAGGCATCCTTGGATGGATGGCTTACCACTGGGCGTTTCAATGAGGCCTTCGAGCAGCGCTTGGCAGATTTTCTGGGTGTAAAACACGTACTCACCACCAATTCCGGCTCATCCGCCAACCTGCTGGCTTTTTCAGCGTTAACTTCGCCGCAACTCGGTGAACGCGCTATCAAGCCGGGTGACGAGATCATCAGCGTTGCCGCGGGCTTCCCCACCACGGTTAACCCCATCCTGCAATACGGAGCGGTGCCGGTGTTTGTGGACGTGCACATCCCCACTTACAACATTGATCCGGCATTGATCGAAGCCGCCATATCGGATAAAACCAAAGCGATCATGCTGGCCCATACGCTGGGTAATCCGTACAATCTCGCCAAAATCGTCCACATTGCCAAGAAATATAACCTCTGGCTGATTGAAGATTGCTGCGACGCGCTTGGATCTACTTACGACGAAAAGCTTGTCGGTACCTTCGGCGACATCGGCACCCTAAGCTTCTACCCCGCGCACCACATCACCATGGGCGAGGGTGGAGCAATCTTCACCAACAATAACGACCTCAAACGTATCATCGAATCCTTTCGTGACTGGGGACGTGATTGTTACTGTCAGCCCGGCAAGGACAACACCTGTGGCAAGCGCTTTGGCTGGCAGCTCGGCACACTACCATTTGGCTATGACCACAAGTACACCTACTCACACCTTGGCTACAACCTCAAGATCTCAGATATGCAGGCGGCCTGCGCGTTGGCGCAGATGGACAGGCTGCCTGGATTCATCGAGGCACGCAAACGCAACTTCACCTTTCTCAAAGATCGGCTGAAATCTTGTGAGGAATTCCTGATCCTGCCCGAGGCAACACCTGGTAGCGATCCATCCTGGTTTGGTTTTCCTATCACCATTCGGGATGAAGCTGGTATTACCCGCGTCGATCTACTGAAATACCTTGATCAATACAAGATCGGCACGCGCTTGCTGTTTTCTGGCAACCTCACACGCCAGCCGTATTTCCAAGGCAGGACGTATCGTGTCAGCGGCGAACTCATTAACACCGACAAGGTGATGAACAACACCTTCTGGATCGGTGTGTATCCGGGACTCCATGAAGGGATGCTGAGCTTCGTGGTAGAGAAACTTGAAGCATTCTTTGGGGTAAATTTCTAAAACGACGAGAATATAAGGCATGCATTGAAATCTTCTGACGCACTCGCCAAATTTCTGATAACCCATCGAGTTCAAACCTGTTTTGAACTCGTAGGCGGAATGATCACACATCTTCTGGATAGTTTCGCCGAATCTGGGCAATTCAATATCATCTCGATGCACCATGAGCAATCTGCCGCGTTTGCTGCGGAGGGCGTGGCAAGGTATACCCAGGGGAAAACGATAGCGGTAGCTATGGGAACCAGTGGACCGGGCGCGACCAATTTGATAACCGGCATCGGGAGCTGCTGGTTTGATTCCGTGCCATGTCTATTTATTACGGGGCAAGTTAACACCCGTGAACTCAAAGGCGGGCGGCTCATTAGACAACAAGGTTTTCAAGAACTGGATATCGTTACAGTTGTCCGTTCGCTGACCAAATACGCAGTGAGGGTGGATAATTCCGATGATTTGTTGCCGGAATTGCACAAGGCTTTATCGGTTTCGCTGAGTGGACGCCAAGGCCCGGTGTTACTGGATATTCCAAACGATGTTCAACGAGCCGAGATCCCAGATGCGCTGGTTGAGAAATGGTTAAACATGCCACTGGAAATCAAAATGGGATCTGAAATATGCTTGAATGACCTAAAAAATTTGGAGAATCTGTGTAGGGATGCGCGGCGCCCGTTGATTTGCATCGGCGGCGGAGCGCGCTGGGCAGATGCGATGGACGAGTGGCTATTGGCGGCAGATGTGCTCGGTATCCCTTATGTGTCAACACTTATGGGCCATGAACGGGTGGTCGCACGCAACAATTACTTCAACATGATCGGCAGCTATGGAAACCGTGAGGCCAACTGGGCGATACAAAACTGTGACTTGCTGATCGTGGTGGGTGCACGTCTCGATGTTCGGCAAACGGGTTCAGATGTAGAAGATTTTGCTCGTCAAGCGCATATCGTCCAGATAGACATCGACCCTTCACAATTGGGTAATCGAGTTCATGCTGATCTGAATATGTGCGTGACGGCTGAAAATTTTTTCAGGGCATTCTCCCTCAAAGAGGTCGCATTTCTAAATCTGGACAAGAAATGGGTGATCGAGCTATCAACACGACGTGACCAGGCTCAGCATAATGAATATGCGGACTGGGAAATCAGCCCCAGCGAGATTTTCAAAAAGCTGAATCGCATATTGGCTAAGCACTCCATCGATTACGTTTGTGATGTGGGTAATCATCAAATGTGGGCTGCACAAAGCTTACGTCTATCTTGCAATCAGGCCGTTCATTACAGCGGAGGGATGGGGGCGATGGGTTTTGCCTTGCCCACAGCATTGGGGATAGCCATTCAATCCAAGAACAAGGTCGTCGTGATTACGGGGGACGGAAGTCTGCAAATCAATATTCAGGAGTTGGACACGCTTAATCGCCTGGGATTGGACCTGACCATTATCGTAATGAATAACTCGGTGTTAGGCATGGTCAAAAATTTCCAAGATATGTATTTCGACGGTCGTGACCAATCGACTCGAAAAGGCTATAGCAGTCCCTCATTCACTGATATTGCAATGGCCTATGGGATCGAGGCCCACCGTGCCGCTAACGCAGTGGATATGGATCGTGTCTTGAACTTGATAGCGGATAACAAAGGTCCGCTGCTCATTGAAATCATGATGGATGGAGCAACGGAATGCCGTCCACGCTTGGCCTTTGGGTCAAAACTGGATGAGCAGCTTCCGAAGCTGAACGGTTAGCCAATACATCAACATGATAAGAATAGCAATTCTCGGTGCGACCAGTCAGATTGCCAGAGACTTGATCGTTTCGTTTTCCGCTTCGGAAAACAAATACCTACACTTATTTGCGCGCCGCCCAGATGAGGTGACGAAATGGCTAGTGTCCATAGGGCTATCAGGACGTTATCCGGTAGATGAATTTTCTGGATTTGCCAGGCATGAGTTCGATGCCGTCATCAACTTCGTTGGTGTCGGCAACCCCGCACAGGCGATGGCGATGGGCAGTTCGATCTTCGATATCACCCTGCGCTTTGATGAAATGGTACTTGAATACTTGCAGACGCACCCCACCTGCCGCTATTTGTTTTTGAGCAGCGGGGCAGCATACGGATCAAGTTTCAACGAACCGGCAACTCGCGATACTCCGGCTATTGTGGCGATTAACGATCTGGCGCCGCACGAATGGTATGGCATCGCCAAACTGCATGCAGAGTGCAGACATCGCGCAGACCCTGAACTATCCATCATCGATATACGAGTGTTCAATTATTTCAGTCGTACACAAGATATCTCAGCACGCTTTCTGATCACGGATATTCTGCGCGCCATTCGAGACAAAATGGTGTTGAGGACCTCGCCCGACTACATCGTGCGTGACTTTTTGCATCCCTCAGATTTCTATTACTTAGTAAGCGCGCTACTTTCAGCACCTGCTGCCAATACCGCAGTCGATTGCTATAGTTGCGCGCCCATCGATAAATCCACTTTACTCGCAGCGATGCAGGAAAGATTTGGCCTTCAGCATGAAGCGACCGAAGCAACCTCCAGCGTTAACGCAACGGGCAACAAGCCCCATTACTACTCGCTGAACACCCGTGCCGCTGACTTTGGATATCAGCCTGCTTTGACTTCTTTAGAGGGGATATTGAAGGAGGCGACCGCGGTACTCCAACAGAGAGTATCTCAGACGGGCCGCAGTTGATTACCATCATGCTTGGGAGAGCATCCCCTCCTGCTTGCGCTCGTAATGATGCGCGTTGCGACGACATTGTCGCCTGAGGAAATAGGCAGAGTTTCATTGGTTCTGACACCGAATAGATTTGCAGACAGTTTTCTAACCGCAGACTCTGTGTTAGTTTCGAATTAAATTGAGGAGCAGGCAAGCACCAATCAGGAATTGCAGAAGCTTATTGGTATGGTGTGAAAGGCTTCAATGGCTGGGGAGATTACGAGTTGACTTTCTTACCCATAACCCGTGCCAGAGAACGGCTCAATACGCCTGCATGGGGACTGTGCAGCAAGTCATGCAATACTCTTGCTTTATTCTTGCCCAACAAGGAGAGATGGAGCATCACTAGAAAGTTTGCCGCTGATTCGGGGAAGATGCTCAGAAGATAGGCAGCCGTACGCGCAACCCCGCCACTGCTAGCCGGCCAAACCTTGCTGAACTCGTTCCTTGTATAGACCCCCAGTGCCCTATGTTTTAACAGTACACCCCAGCGTCGCCACGGCTCACGTGGGCTAATCTTTCGTTTGGCCGTATCCGAAAAATCCGGAAATGACCAGATGAGCTTCGGCCACTCGAGCATCCATACTTCAAAGCGGACAGAATTCCACGTTGAATTTCCAAGACGAATAATGACTGAAGGTTCGGCCATCACTCTGACATTCACAATAGGCGGACTCTGGAAGATTACGCCAACATGAATGAACCCCGTCCCATAATAAGAAGAGGCGCTCTTGGAGAGCCAGTAAGTGCGTCGAATAACCAAACAACCGACAAATGAAAGGTATTTGGCAGTTCTAGCAAAGAAATTCTCGTGATCAGCCTCGCGATACACCCTGTCAGAGTCCAGCTTCATCAGCCGGCTCTCGAGTACAACGGATAAGTCTGCATTTCTGGCTTCTGAGTTGACAACAATCAGGTCATCTTCACCCCCAAGAACAGACAGCACTTTGGCAATGGCACCAGGACATATCAAGTCATCATCAGACATCAGCCAGCAATACTCCCCCTTTGCATATTTAACAGCCTCGTCATAGTTGCGGTCAAAACCTGTATTTTCCGACTTACGGAAATAATGAATTTCAGGGTGGCGTGACGAATACTGCACCATCACCTCGGAAGTGTTATCGGATGATGCATTATCCACGATAACAATTTCAACGCCGGATTCCAACTGTACCAGCATGGAGTCCAGGGTCTCACCGATGAATTTCGCTCTATTGTAGGTTCCAATACAAATAGATAGTTTCGGATTTATCAAGGCACGGTCTCTGGTGTCTTTATGCGCATCCGGATTTTCTACGACTGGTTCTGCAATCCGCTCAGCCAACATGCCAACATCAAAAGTGGGATCGATCTCGGCAAGCACTGCCGGAACCTCCTGTATGCCGACCTCCCACTTCGTCAGGATGCTTTTATTCGGAGATACCTCTTCCGCATGCAGAAGGTCGCTGCCGAAACTCTCCAGCCCCATAGCATAGTGATAATAACGTAGCGCGGCGAATTCGCGCAGGGCGTGGGGCAAGCGACGCCAGCGGGCAGTGGGTAGGGCAACGCGCGCGCGCAGGAAGGCGAGTTTCTCGTCAAGATGGCGAATCTGTTGCCCGGTGTCCGGAAAGCAGTCAGCGAATTCCAGCAGACGTGTTCGCGCCAATCCATAGAAGAGGAGCTTCTTCCCATGGATTTCGGCAAGGCTTTTGTTGCGGTTCTTCTTGCGCCGCAGTGCACCAATCTGATTGGCGCTGTGTTGACGATAGGCAATCAGTGGTGTCGGCAACGCAGTCAGGTGCGAGACAGCGCCAATCAATAGCGATATCCAGGCATCGTGTACCCATACATTTGGTATCGGCAGCACAAGGTCACGATAGGCTGAACGAAAGGCCATGGTTGCACCGGTTGCCACAGGGTGCTTGAGCAATGCCGTGGTTGCATCGCGGGCTGCAATCAGTGCCTGCTCCTGCGAACTGAACCTGATTTCTTTCCACAACCGCAACCTGAGGGGATTAAGATCCTGATCGACCACGTCAGCATCGGTGAAAACGGCACCCGTCTCCGGATTGCGTACGAACTGCTCTTCAATGCAAGCGATCTTATCCGGGTACCAGATGTCATCCTGATCACACAGGAATATGATCTCGCCGCCGCAGGCATGGATCGCTGCCTCAAAATTAAGAGTCGAGCCGAGGCGTTCAGGATTTACCTGCAGTCGCACGGGAAAGGGCGCATGCTGGGCGAAATCCCTTACTATAGATACCGTAGTGTCGGTCGAAGCGTCATCAAAGATCACCAACTCGTCTGGCAGGCGAGTCTGGCGCGCAATACTGTCCAGTTGCGCGCCAACAAAACGTTCGCCGTTATATGTGGCCAATGCGATAGACAAGGACAGCCGTGCACTCATTTGAGGTGCCGCCGTGTGATTGCAGTGCTGGGTTTACAGATCATCATCAGCTTCTCACCTCGATCCAACCCGGGACTCCGGAGCGATCTCTGCAACCCAGTCGGCCAACATACCGACATCGAAGGTGGCGCCGCTTTCGGCAAGCACCGCCGCAACCTCCTGAATACTCACCCCCCGCTTTGTCAGGATGCTTTTCTTCAGAAACGGAAACTTGAATTCGGTAATAAGCGGTTTCCACAAGCGGAAAGTTGGGTCGATCCAGTTCTTCGGCCGCTCCAGATACTGGATCTGGTCGAGCACACGCTCCAGACTATAGAGTGCCGCCAGGCGAAAGCGCTGGCCGAGCAAGCGGGAAAAACCGGCTTCATATTTCCGAACTATTGCAATCTTGAACCCTACAACTTTGACCCGATCAAAGAAACCAATGAATTCTTTAGACAAAATCACAGGTTTCTTGCAATAAAGGAAATAGGATTGCAAATGCGGATAAAAGCGGAAGTTATCTGTCATGCCGACGATATCGGCATCGCAATTTTCCAGCCTCGTGATGATGTCGCTGAAGTCAAACAGCGGCCCGAGTACACTGTCATTGGCCAACAAGAGTCCAGGGTGTGCATGGAATTGCGGATATTGCTCCAGTCCTGTTTTCCAGCCATAAAAATCGTAACCCTTATTCTCCCGGCTGATTATCCTGATGCAGTACCCCGCCAGTTTCTGCAGATCCGCATCCGAAATCGTATCGCTCGAGCTGATGAATACAACATCGAATCCTGCCAGCACAAGTTGCTTGAGATAATGGTATACATTCTGCCTGACTATGCTCCCGTTATCATAGCTGCAGAAGAGGCATATTGGCTTGGCGTGATTCGGCGCTAGCGCTCCTTCCCTGGAAAATCTGACTTGGGGTTTTTCGCTTGCCTTCTCTTGTGTGAGTGCATAGAGCGATAAATTACACAGGTATTGCAGATCCCTGATTATCGTCTTGATCGCCCACTTCACAGACAAGATGCCATGCTCCAGTCACTCCGCTAGCCTACGCTGCAGCAGCCTCATCATCCCACGTGAGCACCTTGATTCCGTTCGTTCGACCCCAGAACATGAGCGAAGCACGCAGCGGACCCGAGACATCGGGCAGCAGCCATATTTCGGAGACTCGCTTGTCCGGGCGCAGCCAGCCGTGCAGTGAAAGCCTGATCACCACGCCCAGGCTCATTGATCGATTGGGCATATGCAGGCAAAAAAGCTGGGGGACGGGTTTGCGTGTGAGCCAATGAACGCACCCTCCCTCGCGGAACACGACCTCAATCGCGTCCAGAAGATCCGGCGGAAGACTCTCCAGCGGGCGGCGGCCTGAGAAAAGCAGAACATTGCGCCGCGCGTTGGGATAGCGTGAGAAATAAAGATTACGGTTGTGCCGCACCAGTTCCAGATAAGACAGGCTGCGGCCAAACGAGCCGCCGCCCTTGTGATAAATGCTTGCGGTGGGATGCACACCGATGCGCCAGCCAAGCAGGTCGAGCCGGCGGCCCAGGTCGATATCTTCGTAATAACCGCGACCGAACACCGGATCGAAACCGCCGATTTCCTGGAATACATCGCGCCGGATCAGAAACGCGTAACCGCGCAAGCGGTGCGTCAGGATATAGCCGCCCGGCTGCCGCGGATACTGATTGAGGTCATAGGTGGCGTAGTAGTTGCCGGAAGGAATGATGACCGCCAACTTTGGATCGGCCGCCATCGCGGCACACAACGGCGGCAGAAAATCTTCGCTCGTTTCGGTATCCGAATTGAGCACCAGCACGTAGGACGCGTCGGAGCGGCCGACTGCCTCATTCACCGACAAACCGAAACCCTGGTTCTTCGGTGCGTGATGGACACGCACGCACTCATACGGTAACTGGTCGAGCATCTCGCGCGTCTCGGCGTCGGAAGCATCGTCCTGGACATAAATATATCTGATGGAGTGGCCGAGGCAGGCAACAACGGAGTCAATGCAGCGCCGCGTCAACGCAGGCGCGTTGTAGACCGGGATCACCACATCGACAGACGGTATTGCCGACTCATTTATTTCGGCTGGTAACTTGGCAGGTAACTCATCTGGCGATTCGGTTGGCAACTCAGTTGGCAAATGAACTTGCCCGGAGTCCTGAATTTCCGCAAGCGCCGTTGCCTGTTCCGCACTTTCCATTGATTTTTCAACCGGAACATGATCGCTCTGCCGGATTTGATCTGGCACGTGCTTTGTCCGCACCTGCGACTCCAGCAAAGCCACAAAACGCGGCAATACATCCGGCCCGCCGACATGGAGCATTTCATCGATGAAGCGTTGCCGGTGTTCCTCGACATAGAAGGAGCCGCAACCGTTGCGCAGAAGCCCGTCAATTTTTTCGTAGACGTCGTCCCGGCAGCGCAGTTCTGTCTCGGGCATGTAATGCGCCACCGTGGAACGCCCTGCAATCAGGTAATCGGCCGCCAGCACCGGCTTGCCCTCCTTGACTGCCTCAAACGAAACCGAGGTGGCAAGATCGACAATGACATCCGCCCAGTCCAATAAATGAGCGGAATGAATGCCGCCGCCCGCCACGCTCACGTTCGGCAAGCGCCGCAATGAGGAATCCCTGGTCAGGGTCTGCTGCCAGCCGCCGCGCGTATGCGGTTTGATCATCAATTCCACGCCGGGGAAAGAGGCGATCAACTGCACCACATAACCGACTTCCTCCCAGAATGTCGTGAAATTGCTCTTTCTCAGAAACATCAGTACCTTGAGCCGGCTGTCGGAGCGAGGCAGCGGCGAAGGCGGCAACAACGTAGCGAGCTTGGTCAGCCATTCATCGCAATAGCGCGGCGAACCCAGCACGGCGATTTTCTGGTTGTCCATGAAGGGGCGGAAACGCCCGGCGCATAACTCATTTGGCACCACCAGCTTGTCAAACATGCGTCCGGCAGAAAACAGCGCATCCGGCCCGAGTTGCAGCTCATTGCGCCGTATCAGTTGACTGGCATGGGGACTGTCGCCGTGCGGCAGTGACACTATGCCGAGACCCGCGGCGTGCGCCATCGACACCACGATCTCGACCCACTCCACGCTGATGGTCGAGTTTCTTTCAACCCAGTCAAACGCCACCACGCCTCCGTCAGCCCCCTCGAAAGTACGTGTCAGCAAGCGCTGGGTGGTGCGGCGCCAGATCGGCTCGCGCCGTTTGGCATCGTAGATCTGGGCCACTGCATTGACTATCGGACCCAGCAGCGGAAGCCGCAAGCCGCGGATCAACAGCAGCATCTGCATCCGCCACCTGATGAACTCGGACAGCGGCAGCAGCTCCTGAATATGCGCCACCCGCACGCCTGGCAGTTTCTTCAGAAATTCGATGCGGAAATCATTGCGGAAATACTCGAAACCGATCAGGACAACATCGCAGCTATGGCCGGAATCGACCCATTTGGAGATGACCGGGGTAATGTGATCTACATCGTTATAGTGACGCAGAAAGAAAAGGGCTTTCATACCCTTATTCTTGGGGGGTTGAGGACGAGCAGCGTATCAATCATTTCTTGAATATTCCAGAGCTGAGCTCAGGCGGTGAAAACGCGCGCAATTGTACACCGGCAGGTATGCAATTACCAGCTTGGCCACTGCTCTGCAGCCCCATCGTGACGGGCCAGGGAACCGCTGAATAAGTCCTCCGTGGAGCGCGTTGCTGGCAAAATCTGGATGATCGCAAGGCGCACGACGCAGGTCGTAGCTCGGCCTACGAGGCCAAGGAGCGCAACACAGCAAGCACCAGATTTTGCCGCAACCCTACGGGACGGGGCTTTGCGGGCGGTCTGCGGTGTCAGGCTCGTAGCGAAGGGCGCGTTCTCGCCTTTCGTGCATCCCATCCCGCAAAGCCGCCGTCGCGCCCGCGTGGGACTTGTTCAGCGGTTCCTTAAATAAAATAAGCTGTTTCAGTTTCTCGCAGAGTATCCCCGCTGGTGGTAGGATAGCGTTCGCGGGACAAATCCGTCCTCAGAATACGTATTCCTGATCCCCATTATTGGATTGAATGGCCAATAATCAAGAGCAGGGTACCAATCGACCGACAAACGCCAACAAACCTAAATTACCAATGAAAACAATTGCTGTGATACCGGCACGCATGGGTTCGTCGCGTTTCCCGGGCAAACCGCTCGCAAAGCTGCTGGGGCGCACCATGCTGGAACATATCTACAAGCGCGTTACCCTGAGCAATGCGCTCGACGCCACTTATATTGCCACTTGCGATGAAGAGATCCGGCAGGCGGCGCAGAGTTTCGGTGCTGCCGTGATCATGACCGCCGATACCCATGAACGCGCCAGCGATCGCGTTGCCGAAGCAGTCGCCGGGATTGATGCGGAGCTCATTGTCATGGTACAGGGTGACGAACCGATGACGCGTCCGGAGATGATCGATGCAGCGGTAGCACCATTCCGCGACGATCCGCAACTGGGATGTGTGAATCTGGTGCGCCGCATCGAAAACGAAGTTGATTTCTACGATGTCAATACCATTAAGGTGGTAATGAATCAACAAGGCGATGCGCTTTATATGTCACGGCAACCGATCCCAACTCTGGCCAAATCAGGTTTCGCCCAGACTCTGGCTTACAAACAGGTATGCATCATCCCGTTTCGGCGCGCCACCTTGTTCGACTACACCCGACTACCGTCGACGCCATTGGAACGACTGGAATCGGTGGATATGCTGCGGCTGTTGGAACATGGTTACCGGGTAAAAATGGTGGAAACCGGGCTTGACACCCAGGCGGTGGATACCGAGGCTGATCTGGCGCGCGTGGCCGGACTGATGGCAGCAGACCCCCTGCTCGCCTCTTATTGAAACCAGGCGCCGCCTGCGGGTGCATTGCAGCGGCCTTTATTAAGGAATGTTTATGCAATTGAAATCGAAACTGGCCCAGGGCGAGTTGACCATAGGCTCATGG
Source organism: Nitrosospira sp. (assembly GCA_043721435.1). Classification (GTDB taxonomy): domain Bacteria; phylum Pseudomonadota; class Gammaproteobacteria; order Burkholderiales; family Nitrosomonadaceae; genus VFJL01. The sequence continues at coordinate 18,388 of JAYSQR010000023.1, forward strand.
GTCACGCTGGGGCACCCGGCGATAGCCGAAATCATGGCTGCTGCCGGGTTTGACTGGCTGGTGCTGGATATGGAGCACAGTGTGCTGGAGTTGAGCGAAGTCCAAACCCTGATCCAGGTTCTTGACGGGCAGCAGTGTCCGGCCATTGTGCGGCTGACTTCGAACCATCCTGACCAGATCAAGCGAGTCATGGACGCGGGCGCAACCGGCGTCATGGTGCCCATGGTCAAATCTGCTGCTGACGCCAGGGCAGCGGTGCAGGCGGTTTATTATCCACCCCGGGGACAACGCGGGGTCGGCCTGGCCCGCGCCCAGGGTTATGGCGCACGGTTTCAGCAATACCGGGGCTGGCTGGAGGATAACGCCGTCATTGTGGCTATGATAGAACATGTGGATGCGGTCAAGGCCATTGATGCGATTCTCGCTGTTGACGGGATTGACGCCTATATCATCGGCCCTTACGATTTATCCGGTTCCATGGGGCGGCCCGGCGAACTCGATCACCCGGAAGTGCAATCCGCAATAGCGCAAGTGCTGGAAGCCGGACAGCGTTCGGGCAAGCCGGGAGGTATCCATGTGATCGAACCGGATCAAGATGAGTTGCAGCGGCGTATTGCGGCTGGCTTCAACTTTCTCGGTTATGGCCTGGATATCCGCATTCTCGACTCACTCTGCCGCAGCCATATGCAAAACATCAGGGCAAACCTGTGAGCAAGCTTGTCATCTCCACCTCCTCGTTCGATGTGGACAACAATCCTCCGCTCCAGCGTCTGCTGAAAGCGGGGATGCAGATTGTCAGCAACAGCCACGGGCGAAAACTCACCGAAGAAGAGATCAGCGGATTACTGGGTACCGATACTGTCGGCATGATCGCCGGCATAGAACCATTGACTGAAAACGTATTCGCATCTGCCAACAGCCTGCGGGTGATAGCACGCTGTGGTGCAGGTCTGGACAGTGTTGATCTGGCGGCGGCACAGCGGCGCAATATTGCCGTCTCCAATACGCCGGAAGCCCCGTCCCAAGCAGTAGCAGAACTCACGCTGGGTTTGATGTTGGCCGCGCTGAGACGGCTATGTCAGACCGACCGGCAGTTGCGTGCAGGCGAGTGGCCGCGGATGCAAGGTCAACTGCTCGCCGCCCAATTGGTAGGCATCGTTGGCTTGGGACACATCGGTCGCCGTGTTGCCCGCCTATGCCAGGCCTTCGGCGCTGAAGTCGTGGCGCACGATCCTTATGTAAATCAGTCACCGGACGGGGTAACATTGCTGTCGCTGGAAAAATTGCTGACGGAAGCGGACGTCGTCAGCCTGCACCTGCCCTATGGCACCGGCACCCACCACCTGCTGAACGCTGTGGCGTTTGCGCGCATGAAGCCGGGGGCCGTGGTGATCAACGCTGCGCGCGGCGGTCTCATCGATGAGACCGCGCTGGGCGAAGCATTGGCTTCTGGAAAGCTGGGTATGGCCGCACTCGACGTTTTCGAGCAGGAACCATATCGCGGTCCGCTACTCAAATGTGACAACATAATTCTGACCTCTCACATCGGCTCTCTTGCCAGAGAATCGCGCCAACGTATGGAAGTCGAGGCTGCAGAGAATCTGCTGCAGGGGTTGATCAAAGCAGGTTTAATGGAAAATAAATAAACGATGATATCTGACAAAATTGCTATTGTGTTCGGTGGCAGCGGCTTTCTTGGCAGTCATGTGGCTGATGCGCTGTCGGCTGTCGGCTACCGGGTGCGCTTGTTTGATCGTTGTCCGTCACCCTACCGCAGTCCCGATCAGGAGATGATCATCGGTGACATTATGAATCTCGATCAGGTGACAGAAGCGGCCCGCGGTGCCAGCGTAGTCTATAATTTTGCTGCCATCGCCGACATTGATGAAGCTCACGACAAACCGCTGGCTACCGCTACCATCAACGTCCTGGGCAATATGCACGTACTGGAAGCAGCCCGCCTTGCCGGCGCTCACCGTTTCGTCTTCGCCAGCACCATTTACGTCTACTCTGAGTCCGGCTCCTTCTACCGTGCCAGTAAGCAGGCGGCAGAGCGCTTTATCGAAACCTACCACGAGCGCTACGGGCTGGACTACAGCATTTTGCGCTACGGTTCTCTATACGGCAGGCGTGCTGATGCGCGCAATGGCATCTACCGGATGCTGCACGAGGCAGTAGAACGGCATTCGATCACTTATCAGGGTAGTGGTGAAGCGATCCGCGAGTACATTCATGTCGAGGACGCAGCGCGCATGAGTGTGCAGATACTGGCACCCGAGTTCGCCAACCGTCATCTGATCCTGACCGGACAGGAACGGTTGCGCATCAAGGACGTCATGACTATGATCTCGGAAATCATGCCGTGGCCGGTGGAACTGCATTTTGATGAAGCCAATGCGGTACATCACTACGAGGTAACGCCCTACGCGTTTCAGCCGCGCGTTGGCCGGAAACTGATGCTCAACGAACATGTCGATCTGGGTCAGGGTCTGCTTGATTGCCTCAGGGATATCCACACGGCCCTGCATCACTCCAGTGAAGACGATGACGCCACGCCAGCGGTATCCGACAACAGGGCATGAGTACGGCAGACTGGCAAGCCATCATCTTCGACTTTGACGGGGTGCTGGTTGAATCCGGAGATATCAAGACACAAGCTTTCGCTGATCTCTACCACCCCCATGGCGAGGCGGTGGTGGCGGCAGTGGTTCAGTACCATAGGCTGCACGGCGGCATGTCGCGCTACCAGAAATTCCGCTACTTTCAGCAATACCTGCTGGGCAAGCCGCCGCTGACGCCGGGTGAAGAACAGGAACTGGATCAGCAGTTTTCCGCACGGGTGGTCGAAGCTATCATCGCCAGCCAAGCGGTGCCCGGCGCTGACGAATTCATTCGTCAAGAAGCAGCGCGCATACCTTTGTTCGTCGCCTCCGGCACACCGGAAACAGAGCTAAATGACATCGTCACACGGCGCGGTCTGGCACCTTACTTTACCGGGGTACGCGGCTCCCCCACATCAAAACAAGCATTGATCGCGGACATCCTGTCAACCCATGCCCTTACCCCCGAGCGTGTGCTGATGATTGGCGACGCGCTGATTGATTATCAGAGCGCACAGCTGAACGGCGTTGCATTTCTGGGCCGGGTACGGGCTGGGGACGATAATCCCTTCCCGCCACAGGTGAAAACGGTAGCCGATCTGAGCTCACTGCTCACCTGAATGGAATCAGTCTTTTCGATATCAGAAAAGGTGGAATGCATCCCGCGAGACAGGCATCAACGCAGCACACCGCGCCGCAACAGTTGCCAGAAAACCTTATAACCCCACAGCACGGGATGGCGTCGCAGCATGGGGGTAACCTCGACACACACTCCGGTGTGGCGTTCGATTTTCCATGCAGCGTAATTTACGCAATCCCGGAAGGTAAATGCCGCCTTCGTCAGCCGCAACACCGACAGAATTCGTCCCTGCCAGCGGCGCAGCCGCCAGCGCCGCAATGAACGGTGTTGCTCCGCCGCATCAGCCAGACAGCGGTAATTGCCATCCGGTAAAACCTCCAGCTTTCCCGTCAGCACCGGTGCAGCCTGCGCCGTCAGCCGTGTATAGTCATCCAGATTAAGCTGAGTGAGCTGGCGCGCGCGCGTTTCCCGCTCGGCCCGGAGTTCCGCCGCATAGGTCAGAGTCAAACCCTTGGTCCAGATTTCTTCTGCGTTCACCACGCATGGGCCCAGCGCTGGAATGCTGGACTCGAGAAATGTTACCACCGCATGCGCCAGCGCGTGGCAGATACGCTGGCGGGTAACTTCATCGCGCACATACAGCAGCCGCGTGGGTTGAGCAAACCGCGCCCAGAGATAGGGATGAAACCAGTACCGGGTGCCATGTTCGAAATCCGCCATTGAAACCACTGCATATTTGGCCCGGAACTTCTTTTCCTGCCCGGATGCCTCCAGATAAAATACGTTCGGCGCCAGCCACGCATTGAGATAGCGTAAGTAGTGTTCCGGGTAAGCGTGACTGTAATTGTCCACCACGACGTAAAAATCTACGACCCCGTCAGCAGCATCCTGCGAACGCAGGCACGATCCATAGAGAACCACGGCATCCAGCGACGCTCCGAAACGTGACTTTAGCTCTTCAACCAGGACTGAAAAATCTGCTGGCACCGCTCTGGAACTCAAAGATGCCACCTCGGCAATCAAGCCATCCGGGAGCTGTTGCGCAGATGTCGATAGGTGGTTCGTCATTGTTGCGGGTCAGTATTTTTATCGCCAGGCACCAGAAAGGTAACCGGTCCGGCTGCCGAAATACGTAGTGGCCCATCCTGGCTTGTCGCCCGATGGAATTCACCATCGATGATGTAGTCGTCATCCATCAGCAGCTCCAATGCGCTGGTATTGTGGCTGTGGTAGCCGTCTTGTTCCTTGATGGCATCGCTGTGACCGGAAAGCAGCAGCCATAATGCGCGCCAGGGATGATTCCGCTGCTGCTCAACAAATGTAACATGTAGCGGTTCCTGCTCCCGCCCCCAGTAGGGACGCATGCTAAACAGCAGGCGATCAAGCGCGCTGGCGAAAAGAAACAGATAAGTTCCATTGCGGACTTCTCCACTCGCCTCGATAATTGACATCCGAATCGGTGCCCATGGCCCATGTCGCCGTCCAAGAATCACGCCGGCAAGATAACCTAACATGATGATGCCAGAATAAATTTCTCCGGTGATGCCCAGCCGTTTGACCTTACTGCGGGAGAATATCACGGCATGGGCAATGAGGCCGACGCCGAAGAACATGCCATAAATCTTGGTGGCGCCGGGCTGCTCGATGCACAATACCGGGCGTTGTAACAATACGGGCGCAGTCTGTTGCGACAGACAATCGCTTAACTGCCGCAGGATGACCTCCGGTTTATCGTGTATCCCCAGATCCAGCGCGGTCATGTTGGTGGTGCCACCGGGAACGATGGTCAGAACCGGCCATTTTGCAGGTCGGGTTGTGAACAAGTGAGTCAACACCGCCTGCACCGTGCCATCCCCACCAATGATTACCAGCAAATCGATATCGGCTTGCAGAAAAGCATCCACCGATGCACCGATCTCCGACGCGCTCGTTACCTCCCGGCAGACCGCACCGGGAATTCTGGCCAGCATACGTCTTATCGCGTCTATATGCTTGCGGATACGTCCGCTGAGAGGATTCAAAAGCAGCCCGACTTTGGCTGTTCCCGTCCCCAATCTATCGATCTGCGACTGTTCTAGCATCTGTCTCAACCAGTACACGGCTAAAAATCCGGACAGGCGGTTTCTCTTGATCCCGGCCGGGAATGCTCTCTCCAAATGCCGCTGTAAAGTACCATGACTGCGCCAAGCACACCAGCCAATTACCACCCTGTATGACAGAAATAACGGCGCATGAGCAATGCTCAGATCATGACCAGACCGCCATCATAGCCGCGCGGGATTTATTCAGAAGTACCCTAAAAGACCCGCCGTAGCCAGAGATTGGCCAAGGCGATCAGCGCCAATCCCGGGAGCAGCGCGGTCAGCAGCGGATTGAGATGCAGCAGCAAACCAGCATTTGCAATAATCTGATCAAGCAGATAAACGCCCACGCCAATCAAGGAAGCGAGCACTACCTGTTTACCAAGACCTGTGCGCACCGAACCGAGAACAAAGGGTATGGAAAACAGCAGCATCGCGATGGTTGTCAATGCTCCCCCCATCTTGCGCCACAAAGCCAGCGCATAGGCGTCTGCCTCCTGACCCGTGGCGCGCAGAAAACGCACATGCTGAAATAGCTCAGTAGGTGAAAGACTCTCCGGTGACTTGGTCAGAGTCGAGATATCACCCGGATTCACGAATGATTTCCAGTTCATTGAGCTCGCATTTACCGACTCAATCTGCTCGCCGGTAAACGTCTTGGTGACAACATTATTCAACTCCCAGAGATTATCATCAAGAATATTGGCATGTTGGGCATGAATATAGGTCAGCAAGAAACCATTATCATCAAAGTGCATCAACTCGATATTCTCTGCCCTTTTGATGCCCTGCATTTCACCGATGCGTAATATATTCCGCTCATCCCGGGTCCAGATCCCAAGATTCTTGCCCAGTTCCGCAGTCTTCCCGAGAGCAGTGGCCTGATGCGAAATGGCTTTCTGCTGGAAATGTGGGGCAATAAATTGCTCCAGTACGGCAATGAATAACAACAGGACCAATCCGACCCCGAGTGGGGCCAGGCTGATGCGAACAGGGGAGAGACCTGCTACCCGTAGTGCGGTCAGTTCCAGGTTAACCGCCAATCGTCCCAAAGCAAACACAGTTCCCAGTAATGCGATGAATGGCGCAAGCTGAATAAATCTGCGCGGTAACAACAATGCCGTGTGCAGAAATGCATCCGGCACGCGGTAAGTTCCTTTGCCGACGTCGCCGAGTTGATCCAACAAATCGAGAAAAGCGAATGCCGGCAAAATTACCGCAGTGGCAACGACCAGGCCGATGAAAACCTGCAACGCGAGATAACGGTTAATTATTGTCATCGACGCAGAAGCATTCTCTGCTGGGGACTGGATGACAGCAAACCAAGTGCGGCAATGAGCATCAATGCATACAGCCACCAGACGCCGGGTAGGCTGCCTACGGTGCCCTGTTCCACCCAGGTTTGAGCCAATCCACTCAGAATATAATAAAGCGCGAAAACCATGACGGCAGCAAACAGGTGCATCTCGCCCTTGTCCTGGCGCGGTGAAGCGCGAGTGAATGATATGGCAATCAACGCCAGCAGAATCGTCCCGATAGGGCGTGAAAGCCGCCATTGCAGTTCGGCAATGTCACGTGGCTGGTCCGATCCTGCCAGAAACAAGCTAGTGGCTGCCTTGCGTGCATAACCTCTTTCATTGCCTTTATCAGTGAAATACACCAGTTTATCGAACTGAGCAACGGTGTCTTTCGTGGTGGAGTGCATGTAGCGGTAGACAAAACCATCTAGCAAATGGATTTGGGATCGCTGTCCGAACTGAAATTGCTGCTGGCCCGCCTCCTTGGCCACGATGATTTCGCTGCTGTCGCCCTTGTTGACGTAATGAAATACATTTTTCATCTGCTTGTCGGAGCTATCCTTGCTCTGGATATAAATTACTCTGCCGCTACCTTCACTTCCATAGAAACGCCCGGCCTGAAATCGGTCCGTATTTAATTCTGCTTCTGCCTGCGCATTCAGCACAAAGTTTTCCTGATAAGCCCAGGGGCGTACAAAAATGGACAGCAGGCCGATGATGATTCCGATGGGGATGGCAACCATCAGAACGGCATAGATTATGCGGCGGTCGCTGACACCAGCAGAACGCAACACATTAATTTCCTGATCCCGGTGCAATCGGCCAAGACCGACAACTATAGCAACATAAAGGGCGAGCTGCATCAGCACGTCCAGGGAAATTACCGTCTTCAGCAACACCAGTTTCAGCATAGCCATAACACCCAGCGACTCGGTCACCGCCCCCGCCAGAAAACGGCCACTGATGAAACTTGCATATAGTCCCGCCAGAATCACGATAATCACCGTAAACGGTATCAACAACTCGCGTGTGATATATCGTTCTATTATTTTCACGAATTTCCCTTGCTACCCTCGTAGTGAAACGGTGTTCATGTGGCCGGATGCTGTTATGTGGATCCGCTGTCATCCTGGGAAGACGCCGCTGCTCTCGCCAGGATGGATTCCACCAGCAGCATATCCTCGACCTTGTCGACATCGACACCCGCCTGCGGGTAAGGCAGGATCACTGTCCGCACCTTGACCCCAACTCTGGCCGAGACAGCATTCAGCGCTTGGTTGAGTGTCAGCAGTCCCAGCAGATAGGAGAGAACGGCTCCCGGGCCAAGCACCTGTGCGATCAAGCGCCAAGGGCGTTTGCGCAAATCTTCCGCCCGCTGCCAGAACGAAACCAGGTCACGGCCACGATGATTAAAAAACGCATAGAGGTTGCAGCCGCAAAATCCCCCGTCACGCAACCGTATTACCGTACGCCTGGTACCCGGAAATGCGGCTGCGACATCTGCATGTTTAACTACTCCTACCGTGGCATCGCTATCCATCGTGCAGGACTCGCGTAAAAAATAGCGGACGATTGCAGGTGTCAATAACGCATGATCCGCTGTCGTCAATAATACCGGTGCGTCATGATCTATCTGCGCCAGACCGCTATTGGCGCTGCGACTGGGTGAATCCAGGTTCGGCAACCAGGTGACACGCCCCGATTCTATCCGCTGCTGCAACTCCGGGCAGTCAGGGAGCACGGATGCGGGCGGCCCGCATACAATAATCTTCCCCACCATCTCACTCGCCTCCAGCGCATCCAGCACACGAATGATCATGGGCGTTCCGCCGATCGGTGCAATCGCCTTGCAAGCCGTGCCCGCCCTGCTGGCGACTGGATCATGCGCTGTGCGATCCGCCGCCAGTACCACGGCGCTAAATCGGCCTGTCTGATTCATCTGAAATTCCGGTCCTGATAGCGTCTTGTCTGCCCACTATGTTAATTACAAGGTCTTGCCATAGATCCGGTAACGCTTATACTGCCTGCTGCCGATGAGATCAAGAATTCCTCGCATTGCTTTGTTATCCTCAAGTATCCACGACATTTCAACCTCCCGTATCCCTACGGAAAACGCTGACTGCCGCAGTGCATCGATCACCATAAAAGCCAGCGCCATGCCGAGGGGAGTATTCTGAAACTGCTTGCGCACCCCCATCAGGGGTATCCGACCGGTACGAACCGCACGAGTTTTAAACCACCGGATCAGCCGAAGCCAGCCGAATGGAAACAAACTTCCGTCAAGTCTGGCAAAGATCTCGTTGAGATTGGGCAATCCCACTATGAATGCTGCCGGGATACCATCGACTTCGGCAATCTGGATGAAATACTCCGGCACAAGCAGACGCAGGCTACTACCTAGCTCGGCAAACTCAGCCTCGGTAAAAGGAACGAAGCCCCAATTCTCTGACCAGGCATCGTTGAATATATCACGCAATATTTCCATCTCCGCACTGAAGTTATCCATGCGTAGCGTCCTGAGCTGTACTCGTTTGGAAAATTTCCCAACCAAGGCGCGCATCACTCGAGGCGTCTCAAAATCCACATCTACCCAGTAGGCAAGAAGATCCTTAACCGGTTGATAACCCTGTTCTTCAAGTAAACGGCCATACCACTTAGGTGAGTGCGGCATCATCACCATCGGCGGGGTGTCGAAGCCATCCACCAGAATACCGCATTCCTGATTGATGGATAAATTAAACGGTCCGCTGACATGCTTGGTATGCCGGGCAGCCAGCCATGTCTCGGCGGCATGTACCAGCGCTGCGCATACTTCCGTGTCGTCCACACATTCCATCGAGCCAAAGTGACCGGTATCCGCACCATAGCGTTGACGGTGCAGTTGATCGATTTGTGCGCTGATCCTTCCTACCGGTTGATTATTCCGGTACGCGACCCATGCTTGCCATTCTCCGTGCTTGAAAAATGGATTGAACCGGGAAAAATGCAGCCGCCGTTCCAGACGTAATGGCGGCACCCACATGGGATCATCTGCATAGATGCGCCAGGGAAGATCGATAAATGTTCCCATCTCGCGATAATTTGTGACCGGGCGCACGGTAACCGTTGCAGATGTTAACTGGCTGGGCTTCTCATTCATGGCAGAGGATGGATAGATGTGAGCAACCACATGGAGGTATTGTATATTATTCCAGATAATCCATTAGGCGGCTCTTCGAGCCTACACGAGTGCTGGCGGTCAGTTTGTGGCCATTTCCGCCGCTTGCTCGGCGTCCATAGGACAAGCTATGGTCTTCTCCCAACCGACAAAACTGTCTCGCAACCCGCCTCACCATCATCTCGCGTCCTGATGGATTATCTGGGATTATTGCAAGGCGTAAGCGCGCCAAACCGTTTCCAGGTGGTATCATATTGCGCATTCATGGTTGCAGCGTGGAGCCCAACTGAACGTACGCTAAAGTTACACACCAGCTAGCCGGGATATTGGATGCGAAAAGGAATGATCTGTTACGTGCCCGCCAAAAGAGTGATCGCACTCAGAAATACGAGTCATGCTGAAAAAATACGATAAGTCATTTGCCGATAGACTTGCATTACAGTTGCATCAACCCTGAGCGGTAATTCAGACAGTCGCCAGTGAAGCAGATTGATACACCCTGAAGCTTGTGCCCAGTAAGATGGTCCAGTCACTCACCTTACTTCTGCTTCGGTACGTTGAGCTAGCGGCTGAACTTATCCGTTGCGCCGAGGAAAACACCAGATAGTAGTTAACATTTTTAACCCCACTTTATTAAGAGGCTGATTAATGGATGATCCCGTATATAACTTGCTGATTTCTCTTGCTCTTATTCCAGTCGTTATCGGGCTGAATATCTGGGTAAGGCAGCGTCGACGCCAGCGGATCAACGAAACCGGGGAGCAGGAATTTAGCAGCCTCTCTAAAACGCTCATGTCGACACTGGGCGAGGGACTCGCCGTGGTCGGGAGTTTGGTACTCATTATCTGGATCCTGGGAGGCTTGGCAAGATTTCTGTTCCCCGCCATATTTGGCGCGAAACTGTAGTTGTAGTATTGGCTGATGCTGAGTGGAAAAACAGGGCAGGGACAGACAGCAGGCAATCGGCTCTCAGAGGGAGCCGGGGCGCCCCAATTGTTGGGGATGATTGCCCGTCGTCCGGCCTAGCATAATCTGCTGCAGTATCAGGTGTTACGGGCGGCGTCTTTTTTAACGGCCGGCACTCTGGCTTTAGGTTTCGCCGTCTTCGTTTCCGTTGCTATTTTTGTCTGCCGCGGCTCAAACTCGAATCCCACTTTCCCGTCTGCGCCCGCCACCAAATAGGCTGAAAATGGCCGGCCTTTCTTGGAAATAAACTTTGTCAGCAGATCGGTTCTACCGGTGCGCAATAATTTAGCGACTTGTTCACGTTCAATGGGGCGCTTGAGGATTATTTTCCCGGTCTTGAAATCGCAGCTGCGCACCGTACCGACAGCCTTCTCGCAGGTATAGCTCATGCCGTGATCAAACACCCTGCTGCCACAACGGGGACATTTGCCCAGCGATTCCTGGCCGGAAAAGTCCACTTCCTCTGCCGTCTCCTCGCCGTTGCCGCCAAAATCAAACTTCATTTCCAGTTCATCGGTGAGCTTGATGTTAGCGTCGAACAAGCGCCCCATTTTGCTGCGAAATCCTTGCAACGGACCGATTTCGCGTTTGGTAATCAGCGCCTCCATTTCCGCTATTTCAAACTGCCGCCCCGCAAGGATTTTCCATAACGCAAAATCGCATTTATGGCACTGGAATTTTTTGTAGGTTTCATGCACTACGCCACCACATTTGGGGCAGGGGGATTTGAGCGTGGAAAAATCCCCGCTTATGGTTTCACCGCGATGGCTCTTCGCCTGTTCCACCATATGGCGGGTCATGGCAGCAATCTCTTCCATGAAAGAATTGCGCTTAAGCTTGCCCTGCTCAATCTGGCGCAACTTGAATTCCCAATCACCGGTCAATTCAGGCGAAGTGAGTTCGGGTACCTTCAGTCCACGCAACAGTGTAATCAGCGAGAACGCCTTGGCGGTAGGATGCAGTTCACGCCCGACACGCTGCAGATAGTTTTCGTACACCAGACCTTCGATAATCGAAGCGCGGGTGGCGGGTGTGCCCAGCCCTTTCGCGCTCATGGCTTCGCGCAACTCCCCGTCTTCGACCAGTTTGCCCGCATTTTCCATGGCCGACAGCAGCGTGGCCTCATTGAATCTTGCCGGTGGCCGGGTCTGGTTGGCAATGACTTTAACTTCTTGAGCAAGAACCGGCTCGCCTGGTTCTACTGCAACCAGAGTCGAATTGTCATCGGTGCCTTCGGCCTGCGCCTCCTTGCCGTAAACCGCCTGCCAGCCGGGATTGACCATCACTTTACCCTCAGTTTTGAAAGGTTCGTTCTCAACACGAGTGATGCGAGTGGTGACGAGGAATTCAGCAGGGGGATAAAAAACTGCCAGAAAGCGTTTGGTAACCAGATCGTAGAGCTTGGTTTCTGCATCACTCAGGTTCTTGGGTTCGAGCGATGTTGGGATAATGGCAAAATGGTCGGAAATTTTCGCGTTGTTGAATATGCGCTTATTAGGCTTGACCCAACCTGCTTTCAGTATCTGTTTGGCGAACACCCCATAGCGGGTACTTTCCAGTGAGCTCAGGGCGTCTTCAACGGTTGCAATATAGTCTTCCGGCAACGCGCGCGCATCGGTACGCGGATAAGTCAACGCCTTATGCTTTTCGTATAAGGCTTGGGCCAGCCCCAACGTGGTCTTGGCGGAGAAACCGAAACGGCCATTGGCGTCGCGCTGCAAGCTGGTGAGGTCATACAGCAGCGGACAGATTTCCGTAGTGGGCTTGCTTTCTTCGCTGACAATGCCAGGCTTATCTTGACATTTGGCACGGATAATCTCGGCTTTTTTCTGCTCCCACAAGCGCTCGGCTTTTTGTTCGCTGTCTTTTTTTTCTTTGGAAAACTTTTCGTCAAACCAGCGTCCGTTATAGCTGCCAGCCTTGGCAGCAAAGGTTCCATGTATTTCCCAGTAGTCGCGCGGGATGAATTTCTTGATTGTCTCTTCCCGCTCAACCAGGATTGCCAGCGTGGGGGTCTGTACTCGCCCCACGGTGGTTTTGTGAAAACCACCTTCCTGAGAATTGAACGCAGTCAGGGCGCGAGTGCCGTTGATGCCGACCAGCCAGTCTGCTTCCGAGCGGCTCACAGCGGCCTCGGCCAATGGCTGCACGGCAGTATCGTCAAGCAGTTTTGCAAAACCCTCGCGAATCGAGGCGGGCGTCATCGATTGCAGCCACAGCCGCTTGACCGGTTTTTTGGTTGCAACGTGGCGCGCAATGTAATGAAAAATCAATTCCCCTTCGCGTCCCGCATCGCAAGCGTTGATGAGCGCGCCCACATCCTTGCGCTTGATCAGTTTGGTCAAGAGCTTCAGGCGCGGCGCGGTTTTCTCGATGGGATGGAGATCAAAGTGTGGTGGAATTACCGGTAGGTTGGCAAAACTCCATTTACCACGTTTGACTTCATATTGTTCCGGCACCGCCAGTTCAAGCAAGTGACCGATGGCCGACGACAACACATATTGATCGTTTTCGAAGTAATCAGTGTGCTTGGTAAAGCCCCCCAATACCCGCGCAATGTCTGCGGCGACAGAAGGTTTCTCGGCGATGATTAAGGTTTTACCCATGAAACTCCTGTGAGCGTCCGCAAATTGCCGACGGTCGTTCTTAAAGGGGTGTATCCCCAGTCACTGCAATCAAAGAATAAGTACGTTGATAGAAACTATTTGGGTCACAAGCAAACGGGGTCGTAAGCACCGAGCGCCGGCTACAGTGATATTACCTGATCCGCTGGTAGCGCCCGCCCGGCAGATTGGCGACCACGCCGTCCAGTTCAAGCGCTAACAGCATGGCGGATACCGCTTCTGCCGTCAAGCCGCTACGGACACACAAGGTGTCGATATCGCTGGCGTCGTAGCCCAGATACCTGAGCAGCGCCGAGCCTTCCACGTCTGTCTTAGCGGCATCATTGGCGGCTGCAGATATGGCTTGATACCCCAACTCTTCCAGAATATCCTGCGCGCTTTCCACCAGTTTCGCCCCTTGCTTGATCAGCGCATGACAGCCCCTGGATAGCGGTGAATGGATTGAACCGGGAATGGCAAACACATCCCGCCCCTGCTCCAGCGCCTGGCGGGCGGTAATAAGAGATCCGCTTTGCAGTGCCGCTTCCACCACCAGACAACCACGACTCATACCGCTGATAATGCGGTTGCGGCGCGGGAAGTTGCTGCCGATGGCAGGGGTGCCCAGTGGGAACTCGGAAATAAGAGCGCCCCTTTCCGCCAGTTCGTGAGCAAGCTCGCGATTCCTTGCCGGATAAACGATGTCGAGGCCAGTGCCTACCACTGCGATGCTGGCGGCGGTACCATGCAAGCCGCCGCGATGAGCGGCGGTGTCCACGCCGAGTGCCATCCCGCTGATAATGCAAAGCCCGGCATTGCTTGCGGC
>JAYSQR010000024.1:0-31435 GCA_043721435.1 Nitrosospira sp.
GGCGAATTCAGGAATGAAGTGCAATTTTGAGTAACGCTGGTTGTGAGGGCGGGATGCGGTAGTATCCATGCCTTTTTGACCAGCCAGTCGAAATTGCAAAGATGAACTACACACACCTCACCCGAGAAGAACGATACCAGATTTACGCCTTGAAGAAGGCGGGACATAAGCAAAGCGAGATAGCCATCGTGTTGGAACGAAGTGCATCAACCATCTGCAGGGAATTGGCCAGAAACCGTGGTCAGCGCAGCTATCGTCCTAGGCAGGCGCATAGGATGGCAGTAGGCCGGTGCGCGATGAATGCGCGGACGATAGACGATGCGACATGGCAATTCGCTCAAGAGAAGCTCTTGCAACAATGGAGCCCCGAGCAAATCAGCGGTCACGTCGGCATCAGTCCGGAAACAGTGTATCAGCGGGTGTACGCCGACAAGAGAGCGGGTGGCTTACTATGGAAGAACCTGCGCTGTCAGAAGCTACGCAAGAAACGCTACGGCAAGGCGGATCGGCGCGGCATGATCCCTAACCGTCTCTCCATTGATGATCGCCCAGACATTGTCGAGACCCGTAGCCGGATCGGTGACTGGGAAGCCGACACCATTATCGGCAAGAACCACCGGCAGGCCATCGTGAGCCTGGTTGAACGCAAGACAGGCTACACGCTGATTCACAAGGTCGAGCGCAAAACTGCTCAGGAAGTCGGCCAGGCAATGGTAGGGCTGCTCAACCCCCATCAAAAGGAGGTGCATACCATTACCTCGGACAATGGGCGAGAGTTCGCCGGGCACGAAGAAATTGCCAAACAACTGCAAGTTGATTTCTACTTCGCGCACCCCTATTCTTCTTGGGAGCGTGGCACGAATGAGAACACCAATGGATTGATACGGCAATACTTCCCAAAGAACCGGGATTTCACCACTATTACACAACAGGAGATCGATACGGCGATGGAGCGATTGAACAACCGACCCAGAAAACGGCTTGGATACCAAACACCCAATCAGGTATTCTTCAAGTCTTTAGGCGTTGCACTTCAAACTTGAACCCGCGCAATTCAAAACTCGGACTGGCGCGATAAGGTTTTACCAGTCGGTTAATTTAGACATTGGATGTCTATTTTAAGGAAGAGCAGCCGCCCGCTTAGTGGTGATCTGAGGCACTCACGTTCTGATACATCCTGGTGGATGACTGCGCCTATCCCTGGAGTGCGGTAGGCTGGAGTGAGCTTATGAGCCCCAGCCTTTCGAGGTTACATGACGCTGCTGGGGTTCGTGCCTCACCCCAGCCTACGATTCTAAGGTTTCTTGTAGCTGATGCGGTAAATTGCGCCGGCGTGATCATCCGAAACGAGCAGCGCGCCGTCGGGCATCACCAGTACATCGGCCGGCTTGCCCCATGCTTTTTCTTCCTGCAGCCAGCCTTCGGCAAACACTTGCTGTTTCACCACCTTGTTGTTCTTTAACTGGATCAGCTTAAGCCGGTAGCCGACCTTTTCACGGCGATTCCACGAGCCATTCTCGGCCACGAGAATCTGGTTATGATATTCCCCCGGAAACATCTTGCCGGTGTAGAAGCGCATTCCCAGTGGTACAACATGCGCATCGAATTTGGCTGCTGGCGCAGTGAGCTTGCCGCAATCGCGCTTGGCGCCGAATTTGGGGTCGGGAACGTCGCCGCCATAACAATAGGGGAAGCCGAAATGCATGCCTTTTCTGGGGGCATGATTGAGCTCATCGGACGGCGCATTGTCGCCCAGCCAGTCATTTCCGGTATCGGTAAACCATAATTCCTTGGTTTCCGGATGCCAGTCAAAGCCGCCTGAATTTCTTACGCCTTGTGCGTAAATTTCACGGCCGCTGCCATCGGGCTTGATGTACGCAATCATGGCGAAGTTGGCCGGATCGGCCTCGCAGCTATTGCACGGCGCACCGACCGCTACATACAGCAAGCCATCGGGGCCGAAGGCGATGAATTTCCCGCCATGGTGTTTTTCCGAGGGAAAAATGTCGGTCACTACCACCGGTTTGCCGGGTTGAGCGAGTTTTTGCTCGATGTCATCAAAGCGCAGAATGCGGTCGATCGCAGAGGCATACAGCGCTCCCTCACGGAAGGCGACACCCACCGGCAGATTGAGCCCTTGGGCAATGATCCTGACCTGGCGCGCGCCATTGCTTTCGGTAATCGCGTAAACCTTGCCTTCTGCCATGGAGCCGGCGAATACCGTGCCATTCTTTCCCAGCGCCAAGCCGCGTGCATTGGGCGCTTCCGCCCATAGAGCGATGGTGAACCCGGGCGGCAGCTTGATTTTATCCAGGGGTAAAACACGATTCTGGGCAGCGGCGGGCAGGGCACAGCAGAACAGAAGAATAATTGCAAAACGACCGAGAATTTTCATGGTTGGCAAAATTTAAATGTGAATTCGATTCATGGGCAGCTTGAAAATTTCAAATTTGCCCTCATAATCCTACTGCATTTTTCCAAGGAGAGAACCATGCAAGACACTGTCGAACACCTGAGTTTTCAGACCGAAGTCAAACAACTGCTCAAGCTGATGATTCATTCCTTGTACAGCAACAAGGAAATATTTCTGCGCGAATTGATCTCCAATGCATCGGATGCTGCCGACAAGCTGCGCTTCGAGGGCCTGGCTGACGGCGCTTTATACGAAACCGACCCCGATCTTAAAATTCGCATCAGCTACGATGCTGCAGCCCGCACCCTGACCATCGCTGACAATGGCATCGGCATGTCGCGGCAGGAGGTGATCGAGCATATCGGCACCATCGCCAAGTCCGGCACACGCGAATTCTTCAGTGCACTGACCGGCGATCAGGCCAAGGATGCGCATCTGATCGGCCAGTTCGGCGTCGGCTTCTATTCAGCCTTCATCGTCGCCGACAAAGTGACGCTGATTACGCGCCGCGCCGGCTTGACCGCGGAACACGGTGTGCGCTGGGAATCCGCTGGCGAGGGGGATTATACGCTGGAGACCGTGGAGAAAACAGGGCGGGGCACCGAAGTCATACTGCACCTGCGCGCAGGAGAGGACGATCTGCTCAATGGCTGGCAGTTGCG
Organism: Nitrosospira sp.; assembly: GCA_043721435.1. Taxonomy (GTDB): domain Bacteria; phylum Pseudomonadota; class Gammaproteobacteria; order Burkholderiales; family Nitrosomonadaceae; genus VFJL01. Next base: position 3,076 of record JAYSQR010000024.1, read on the forward strand.
TACCATCATCCGCAAGTATTCCGACCATATCACTTTGCCGATTGTGATGAAGAAGGAAGAGTGGTCCAAGGAGAGGAACGAAAACGCCATCACTGACGAAGATGAGACCGTCAATCAGGCAAGCGCATTGTGGGCGCGCCCCAAGAGCGAGATCACTCCGGAACAGTACGAGGAATTCTACAAACATGTGGCGCATGATTTCGAGCCGCCGCTGGCCTATGTGCACGCCAAAGTGGAAGGCAAGCAGGAATATACCCAGTTGCTCTATATCCCGTCGCGCGCGCCGTTTGACATGTTTGATCGCGAGCACCGTCACGGCATCAAGCTGTATGTGCGGCGGGTGTTCATCATGGACGATGCTAAGCAGTTGTTGCCGAATTATCTGCGTTTCGTGCGCGGGGTGATCGATTCCAACGATTTGCCGCTGAATGTTTCGCGCGAGATTCTGCAGGAATCGAAAGACATCGAGGCAATCCGTGCGGGTGCAGTGAAGAAGGTGCTGGGGCTGATCGAGGACCTTGCCCAGAGTGAGCAAGACAGCGACAGAGAAAAATTCAAAACCTTCTGGCAGGAATTTGGCCAGGTGCTGAAAGAAGGTGTGGGGGAAGACTACGCCAACCGCGAACGCATTGCCAAGCTGTTGCGCTTCGTTTCCACCCATGCCGAGGGCGATGAGCAGGGCGTGTCATTGAGTGATTATGTCAAGCGCATGAAAGAAGGGCAGGAGAAGATTTACTATGTGACTGCCGATAATCTCAAGGCAGCCAGAAGCAGTCCGCACCTGGAAGTTTTCCGCAAGAAAGGCATCGAAGTGCTGCTGCTGTCCGAACGCGTGGACGAGTGGCTGGCAGCAAACCTGACCGAGTTCGAGGGCAAGTCACTGCAATCGGTGGCCAAGGGCAGTCTGGATCTGGGCAAGCTGGAAGACGAGGCGGAGAAGAAAGAACAGGAAAAGGAAGCGGGCGAATACAAGGAACTTACCGAGAAAATCAAGGGCGTTCTCGGCGAGCAGGTGAAGGATGTGCGCGTCACCCTGCGCCTGACCGAGTCTCCTGCCTGCCTGGTGGCAGACAGCCACGATATGGGCGGCAATCTGGAACGCCTGCTCAAATCAGCCGGACAGAAAGTGAACCACACCAAGCCCATCCTCGAAATCAACCCGCACCATCCGATGGTGCAGCGCTTGAAGTACGAGGAGGCACGTTTTGCCGACTGGAGCCATATTCTGTTCGACCAGGCGCTGCTGGCCGAAGGCGGTCAGCTCGAAGACCCGGCCGGATTCGTCAAGAGACTCAATGAATTATTGCTGCTGACCAGCTTGAGCGGGAAATAGCAACAGGCGCATCCTGTCTGTAAGCGGACGGCTTTCGATCCATTTATAGAATAAAGCGCCGCCAAGAATGCTGATGCCCAAAGCCAGGATCAGCCCGAACAGGCTGGTGACCGCCTGGTGCGGGAGGAAGCGGAAGAAGGTTGCGTTGACTACCAGACACAGCGGAAAGTGAACAAGGAAGATGGAATAAGAAATGCGCCCGAGATAAGTCAGGAAGTTTGGTACAGAGCCGCTTCCCAGGATTCCATATTGTCGGGCGAATCCCAGCAGCAGCATTACAACCGTTGCAACCGCTATCCGGTCACGGAAATCCACCAGCAAGGCCGCTATCGCCAGCGCACCCAGCAGCGCGAGCCAGAGGACAGGGCGTTGGCTGCCCGAAGCCCAATAAGCCAGAATCCCGAGACCGTATGAGCCGAAGAAATAGAGAGCGGTTTCGTCCCAGAAATCATTCCTGTTGAATGCGAATAGCGAGACCACGGTTAAGCCCGCGATCAAAACCAGAGCGGTTGATTTCAGGTGTGGATGGCGCTGCTCGATTTTTCCGGATAGCCAGAACAGACACGCTGCAAGGGTGAATAGCTGAAAATCGATGGCCACGTACCAGACGCCTGCTGACAGGGCTTCCTGGTCAAGCAGGTCTTGCAGCAGAAACACATGCGCCAGAAACTGGAAGAGATTGGGTGCGGCGGGGATGGAGTCGTGAGTCATCCAGTGCCTGGCCAGCGCCGCACAGCCGATCGCCAGGATCAGGGCAGCGAGATACGGGATGACCAGGCGAACGTAGCGTCGCTTGATGGCTGGGATCGGGTCGGTGGCGAGTGGCACTCCGAGTGGCGCAAGTTTCCCGGCCAGCAGAAAACCCGCCACCACAAAAAAAAACTGCACCGCCATTCTGCCGTATTCACGCAGCCATTCGAGCAGGCCGGGAATCAGTGGGTATGCCAGATCCGACATGGGGCCGTAGATGGACAGGTGATGCGCTACGATCAGCAGACAGGCAATGGCCTTGAGTGCATCCACCAAGGGCATTCTCGAAACATCGGTACGCATGTTGTCGAGATATCAGCCTGCTACTACTCGCCTGCTGATGTGTCTGAGCGCTGCTTCAACCTGGTCGACGAGAATAAGACAGAGTTCGCCGGCTTTGAGGCTGGCGAAAGCGGCATCGATGGCGACAAACTCGCCCCGGATTTCCTTGACCTCGCGGGTACGCTTGGCATTTTCCAGTCCTTGCCGCAGCAGGCCCAGCACCTCTCCGTCAGCGCGGCCGCGCTGGCACTGATCCTGATACAGCACGACCTCGTCGAAAGCGTCACCGAGAATTTCGGTTTGCTGGCGGATGTCTTCGTCGCGCCGATCACCGGCCCCGCTGATGACTACCGAGCGTCGGTTGGCCGGCATGTTATCGATGGCGCATACCAGCGCACGGATCGCGTCCGCATTGTGGCCGTAGTCGGCGATCAACGTGGCGCCACGATGACTGAAGAGATTGAAGCGGCCTGGTGCGGTTTGCACATCACTGACAAAGCTGGCCAAACCGGCGCGAATGACCACCCAATCAAGCGCAAGCGCCCAGCCGGCGCCGATGGCTGCCATGGCATTCTCGATCTGGAAACCGATGCTGCCATTTTGCGTGATCGGGATTCCGCTCAGCGAAATGCGGTGCTTAAGCCCGGCTTCCGCAGCGACTATCGAATCGCCGTCGAGATAGATGACACGCTTGCCCTGTGCACGATGCTTGACTATCACCGGATGATGGCGGTTGCGGGCAAAGAAGGTGACCGAGCCGGGGCAGCCATCCGCCATGTTGGCCACCAGTGGGTCAGCGGCGTTGAGCACGGCGACGCCAGTGTCGGGCGTAACGTTCTGCACGACGATACGTTTGACCAGAGCCAGATCCTTAGCCGTATGCACGTGTGCGAGACCGAGGTGATCGCCCATGCCGATATTGGTGACTACTGCAACCTGGCAGCGGTCGAAACCCAGCCCTTCGCGCAGCATGCCGCCGCGCGCCGTCTCGAATACGGCGGCATCGACATCGGGGTGGAGCAAGACATTTTTCGCACTCTTCGGACCGCTGCAATCGCCGGTGTCGATGCGTTGCCCCGCAACATAGACACCGTCGGTATTGGTCATGCCGACACGCAGATTCTGGCAACTGAGAATGTTGGCGATCAGGCGCACGGTGGTGGTCTTGCCGTTGGTGCCGGTCACGGCGACCACGGGAATGCGTCCATCGTCGTCAGCAGCAAACATGTTGGCAATGACTGCCTCACCAACCGCACGGCCTTTGCCGGATGAAGGTTGCAGGTGCATGCGCAGACCCGGTGCGGCATTCACTTCGACGATGCCGCCATTTTGCTGTTCCAGCGGATTGCGCACGTTGTCGCAGATGACATCAACGCCGCAAATGTCGAGACCGATCATTTGTGCAGCGGCTACCACGCGTGCGGCAAGCTCGGGATGAACTTCGTCGGTCACATCGGTGGCTGTGCCGCCGGTGGAAAGGTTGGCATTATTGCGCAGGATCACGCGCACACCTTTGGCTGGGATGGATTCGGCGGTCAGGTTCTGGGTTGCGAGATGGGCGAGTGCAATTTCATCAAAATCTATTCTGGTCAGTGCAGTGACATGATCTTTACCGCGCCGCGGGTCACTATTGACCTGATCCACCAGCTGGCGCACGCTGTGTATGCCGTCGCCGAGCACTTGTGGCGGCTCGCGCCGCGCGGCAGCGACCAGCTTGTTGCCGATCACCAGCATGCGATAGTCATGACCGGAGATGTAACGTTCAACCAGGATTTCATCGCTGATTTCAGCCGCTACCGCGTAGGCGGCTTCCACCTGCTCACGGCTTGCCAGATTTACCGCCACTCCCTTGCCCTGGTTGCCGTTCTGTGGTTTTACGACGACTGCCCCGCCAATTTCACAGGCAGCCGCCCAGGCATCTGCCGCATTCGCTACCGGTCTACCTGCGGGAACGGGAATGCCTGCAGCATGCAGTAGCACCTTGGTCAATTCCTTGTCTTGCGCGATGGATTCGGCGACGGCACTGGTCAGATCGGTTTCGCTGGCCTGGATGCGGCGCTGCTGGCTGCCCCAGCCAAACTGCACCATGCTGCCTTCAGTCAGACGGCGATAAGGAATGCCACGCGCTATGGCAGCACGAACGATGGCACCAGTGCTGGGTCCGAGGCGCACGCCTTCATCCAACTCGCGCAAACGCCACAATGCTGCGGCCAGATCAAATGGAGTAGCGCCAATTGCAGCAAGGCATAAAGTCTGTGCGAGTTCAAAAGCAAGTCGACTAACTGCCTCTTCGCTGTATTCAACAATGACCCGGTAGGTGCCGGTTTCCGCTGTTTGTGCAGTGTGGCTGAAGCTGACCGGGCAACCAGCTCGTGTTTGCAGGTTGAGCGCGACAAATTCCAGCACATGCGCCATGGTCATGGCTTCATGGCGTTCTACTGGCTGGGGCAGGGTGACTTCCGGGAAGTATTTGTTCAGTTGGGCTACAAGCCCCGGTATTCTATTCAGGGCGCACTCGGTGCTGCTGCAGGCAACGACAGCTTCTATGGCGGTACGTTGGCTCCATAAATTGGGGCCGCGCAGTGCGCGGATACGCGATACTTTCATAAATAATTTCCTTGAGTTTCCCGTTCGATCCGGAGGGAGTTACATTTTTCCTGGCTTGATTCGGCTGTTTCGATTCCGCTGCGAATGAGGTCGGGTGCGATGCCGAGTGCCCATGCGGCAGCCACTGCTGCCAGAACATTCTCGATTTGCGCAACCGCTCGCCCGCCATCAGTCAGAGGGACATTGGTTAGTTTGATCAAAGGCACTTCATCAGGGCCGGTGGCGAGCATGATTTCCCCATCGCGAACGATTACTGCACGCCTGCCTTGTGTTTCTTGTGCGCGATGCGCGGTGACAGCAGGCAGTTCGGGGTCAAGGCTGAAGTAGATGACTTCACCGTTGCATAATTTGGACATCTCGACGAGCATCGCTACCCTGGCGTTGAGCACCGCAGCACCCGTTGGCAATACCATGTCGACCACATCATCTACAGCCGCCGCTGTCGGTGTTACTACATCCACCTGGGTGCGCAGGACAGTGTAAACCTGCTCGGGGGTTGCAATATCGTAGCGGCCATAGTGCCGGACTGGTTCGACGTTGGTGATGATGCCGACCTGGCAGTGATCGTAGACCAACCCTTCACCGAGGATGGCATCGCTGCCGTTCTCGAACACGGCGGCTTCGACCGAGCGGTTTATCAGAATACGGTTGGCCGCATCCCATTTGGCGCAATCGCCTTTGTCAATTTGCCTGGAATCGAGGTACAGCCCATCGCTGCATGCCAGCCCGGTATGTTTGCCGGAGAGGGTGAGCAGCCGGGCGACGAGGTGTGCCACGGTAGTTTTGCCGTAGCTGCCGCTAATGCCCACAATCGGAATGCGGCCGTCATCGCCGTCCGGAAAAAGGTGGTCGACAATTGCTTTGCCAACCGGACGCGGCGTACCCACAGCGGGTTTGATATGCATCAGCAGACTGGGGCCGGCGTTGACCTCGACGATGGCGCCACCTTGCTCGCTGAGCGGGCGCGAAATGTCAGCGGTGACAAGATCGATGCCGGCGATATCCAGGCCGACAATGCGGGCAGCGAGTGAGGCGGCTGCGGCAATGCTGGGGTGCACTTCATCGGTAACGTCGAAAGCGTGGTTGCCGTTACGCTGGATCAGAACTTCAAGGCCGGCTGTCGGCACTGAGTCGCCAGTAAAACCTTGATGGGCGATTTCCATGCGTGCTGCTTTATCCAGGCGAATCATGTTGAGCGGGAAGTCCTCGGTCGTCCCGCGGCGCGGATCGGAATTGATTTGCTGATCGATCAACTCGGCGATGGTTGACGTTCCGTCACCGGTAACGGATACCGAGTCACCCCGATTGGCAGCAACGAGCTGTCCACCCACGATCAGCAGGCGGTGTTCGGTACCCGGGATATAACGTTCGACCAGTACGCCGCTACCTTCTTTCAATGCCGCGTGATAGGCTGATTCGACTTCTTCACGCCGGGTCAATTCGATAAAGACCCCGCGCCCATGATTGCCGTCACAGGGTTTGATCACGACAGGCAAACCGATGTCTTCAGCGGCTTCCCAGGCATCTTCAGCGCTGGTGACGATACGCCCCTCGGGAACAGGAACGCCGCAGGATCGGAGCAGTGACTTGGTCAGATCCTTGTCACGCGAGATGCTTTCGGCGATTGCCGGAGTACGGTCGGTTTCGGCCGTCCAGATGTGCCGGCTGCGGGCGCCATGGCCGAGCTGCACCAGGTTTCCCTTGGCAAGCAGACGAATGGCGGGAATGTTGCGGGTGGCGGCGGCGTCAACGATGCATGCGGTCGACGGGCCTAACCAGAGCGAATCGACCATGCCGCGCAGACGTTCGAGCGTGGCCTCGACGTCATAGGCTTGTTGGCCCTGCATTGCTGCCAGCACCAGTTCACGCGCTGAAAACAGGGCGCTGCGTGTAATTTCCGCATGCCAGGCGCTGACGATTACCTTGTAGACGCCGCGCACCGAAGTTTCACGGGCCCTGCCAAAGCCGCCGCGCATGCCGGCCAGATTCTGCAATTCAAGCGTAACGTGTTCGAGGATGTGGCATGGCCAGGTGCCTTCCTCGACCCGGCGCAGGAAACCGCCACGTTCTTCGTAGCTGCAGCGGTGCTCGATCAGTGAAGGCAGCGAGGAAGACAGGCGTTCATAAAAGCCGGGGATGGTGTTGGACGGAAAATCTTCGAGTTCGCCGATGTCGACAAGCGCTTCAAGAACCGGGTAATAGGTCCAGATATTGGGACCGTTCAGATGGCGGATCTCGAGAAACTTGATGTCCTTCTTGTCAATGTGATCAGCAGTGATGCAATCTGGCATGAAATGAAACCGTGCAGAGTGGACGAAGCCGAACTAACGCGGTTGGCATGGATCGGTTTACAGCCACGTTAAATAATTCCGACAGCAGAACCGGACTCGAGCATCTGATAAATAGCGGTTTCTTGACAGTTTATTTATTTATATCAAATCGTTATCTCATTTTTATGGGGTATTTTTGCCTGCTTTCTGGCGGCTACACGGCGAGACAGATTAGAGGAAGCGGTCGAGTATCTTGCGGCTGTGATGATCGAGCGCAAAGCGGTCGCGGATCAGGAAATGAATGCCATGGCTTTCCGTGATCAGCAGGGCCGGCGAGATCAGGCGGCGGATATTTTCTTCCCCCTTGAGGACGAAGGCGGTTACGCCACGATCTGTTTCCACTTGCCAGGTACACGGTGTGGAAAAACTTGAAACCCCAAGAATGCGCTTGATTTCCGGCATGAATTCACGGCTACCGAGTTCTGCCTCGATCAGGGTGCGGAATTTGTCCGGCAAGTCGGCCAAGCGGTCAATCCAGGCCAGTTCGTGGCCTTGCGTATCAATCAGCGCAATACCTTGATCTGGCGCGGCGATTGGAAAAGCGCGCACGGGCACAACACCTTCCTGTGGCTGTCCATCCGGACCGGTGAATACCAGCCGCCCGAAGGCGTTTCGACTCAGTTGGAAATCAGGCTGAGCGATCATATGCGCGCTTCCTCTGTTTTGAGGGCGATATCCTGCCGGCGCAGGTCGTCCTCGGTGTCGACATTGCGTGCCTGGGCCTGATACAGGTTGTAGTAATGGCCTGCGCGAACCATCAGTTCATCGTGATTGCCGACTTCAACAATGCTGCCACGGTCAAGCACGATCAGCCGGTTGGCGCCGCGCAGGGTGGACAGGCGGTGCGCAATGGCGATGGTGGTGCGGCCGCGCACCAGGTTGTCGAGTGCTTTCTGGATTTCCTTCTCGGTGGTGGTATCAACCGAAGAGGTGGCTTCATCGAGTATCAAAATGCGTGGATCGATGAGCAGCGCACGGGCAATCGAAATGCGTTGCCGCTCGCCACCCGAGAGCGCCTGTCCGCGTTCCCCGGCCAGTGAATCGTAGCCATGCGGCAGGCGCAGAATGAATTCGTGCGCATGGGCAGCACGGGCGGCAGAGACAATCTCCGCGCGTGTCGCCTCGGGTTTGCCGTAGGCAATATTCTCGGCGATGGAGCCGAAAAAAAGGAACGGTTCCTGCAGCACCAAGCCCACGTGTTTGCGGTACTCGGCCACCGGCAACGAGCGAATATCCACCCCGTCGATCAGGATCGCGCCTTCGGTTACGTCGTAGAAGCGGCAGATCAGATTGACCAGCGTGCTTTTGCCTGAGCCGCTATGGCCGACCAGGCCGACCATTTCACCCGGTTCAATGGTGACGCTGATATCGCGCGTCACGCTGCGCGTGCCATAGCGGAAACCGACGCCACGCAGTTCGATACGACCTGTGACACTCGGCAGGTGTACCGGGTTGGCGGGCTCGGGGACACTGGAAGTCTGGTCAAGAATCTCAAAAATACGTTTAGTGCCCGCCGCCGCCTTCTGCGTAAATGAAACGATGCGGCTCATCGAGTCGAGCCTCAGGTAGAAGCGGCTGATGTAAGCCAAGAAAGCGGTGAGTACGCCGACAGTGATCGCATTTTCCGAGACTTGCCAGATGCCGAAAATCCATACCACGAGCAGCCCGATTTCGGTGAGCAGCGTCACGGTCGGGGTGAACAGTGACCAGATTTTGTTTACCCGGTCGTTGACTTCCAGGTTGTGCTGGTTCGTTGCGCGGAAGCGCGCCGCTTCGCGTTTTTCCTGTGCAAACGCCTTGACTACACGCATGCCGGGGATGGTGTCGGCGAGCACGTTGGTCACTTCGGCCCAGATGCGATCGACCTTTTCAAAGCCGGTGCGCAGCTTGTCGCGCACCACGTGAATCAGCCAGGCGATGATAGGTAGCGGCAACAAGGTCACCAGTGCCAGCCAGGGGTTGATCGAAACCAGAATGGCCGCGGTCATGGCGATCATCAGCACGTCGGTAGCGAAATCGAGCAGGTGCAGCGAGATGAAAATATTGATGCGGTCGGTTTCAGAACCGATGCGCGCCATCAGATCGCCGGTACGTTTGCCGCCGAAGTACTCCTGCGAGAGCTTCAGCAGATGTTCGTAAGTGGCGGTGCGCAGGTCGGCGCCGATACGCTCGGAAACCAGTGCGAGGACGTAGGTGCGCGCCCATCCGAGCATCCAGGCCAGCAATGCTGCACCGAACAAACCGGAAAGGTAGAATGTCACCAGGTCAGTGTCGATCGGTTTGCCGTTCTGATAGGGGATCAGCACGTTATCCATCAGCGGCATGGTCATGTAGGGAGGTACCAGTGTCGCCGCCGTGCTGCCCAGGGTCAGCAGAAAGCCGGCGAGCAGCCGCCACTTGTAGGGTCTGGCGAAGCGCCACAGGCGGAATAGCGTCCAGGTGGAAGGGGGCGTATATATTTCTTTGCTGCACAGCGCACATTCTTCCTGCCCGGGTGGGAGCGGAGCATCGAGCACACTCTGGCATTTCGGGCACAGGATCTGCTCCGGCGATGGGGGGAGTTCTCCAGTAAGGTGGTGACTGAGTTGCTGCAGGAAATGCTCGATCAAGCGGCCAGCGGCAATATTGTTACTGAGCGTATAGCGCCAGCGAGCAAGTAGTGAATCGGTGTCAGCAAGCTCAAGACTGCCAATGCCGGAATGATCGCGGCGCGTCAGAATCATTCCCCGCTGGTAAACCCAACCCTGCCAGGGGGCATCTGTCGACGATCTGGACAGCAAGCGTAAATTGGTGACAACCAGCAGGCCGGAAGCAAAATGCAGTCGGGCATCGAGGTCAGTTTCCAGCCAGGCCAATACCTCTTCGCCATCGGCCAATTGTGATTTGACTTGGGTAGCCCAGGCTGAGGGCAGGGCAGATGAGGAAAGATTTTGTTGCATTAGCGGGAGCACAGAGAATCGAATATGTGGGTATTTTATAAATGCAGAGGCAAAACTGGATACCCGGTTCCGGAAGGGTGTGATCTCCAGTAAGTGTCCATCGGATGTGCGTCACAATGGTACTCCAGAAACCACCGCCATGGATCAAGGTGTAGTCAATCAAGCGGTATCCATGCGCTCGATCTCGGCGGATATCCTGATTCATCTCGCTTTGCCACGCATAGAACTGGTCCAGCATAGCGAAAAAGTTTGCTACCATTGCCGCCGGTAATGTCCAATTATTTTTGATTATAGGGAAATTGTTCTGGCTACCCGACAGGAGCTTTCCGATTTTCTGACTGAAACTGAGCGGCGCGCCTATAAACAGGCGCTGTTTGCAGTACGGGACGAACATGTGGCGCTGGATATTGTCCAGGACTCCATGATGAAGCTTACTGAAAAATATGCGGCCAACCTGCGAGAGGAGCTGCCGCTCCTATTTCAGCGCATTCTGCAAAACACCATACGCGATTACTACCGGCGGCAGAAGACCCGCTCACTATGGACTACATTGTTCTCGTCATTTACATCCAACAATCAGGAAAAAGGCGGCGAAGATTACGATCTGCTGGAAACCTTGCAGGTAAAGACGGGCTCCGATTTCGGTAATGATCCACATGTGCAATTGGAACAATCGCAACTTATTAGTTCTATTGAAGAAGCTATAAAAACTCTGCCAGCACGTCAACGCGAAGCCTTCCTGCTGCGTTACTGGGAAGAAATGAGTGTTGAAGAGACTGCGGCGATCATGGAATGTTCGGAAGGAAGCGTGAAAACTCATTGCTCTCGCGCAACTCACGCTCTCGCCGCCATACTGAAGAAAAAAGGAGTCGAGTCATGAATGAACCGGAATTGGGAAAAGAGATTACCCGGCTGCTAGATCGCGGATTGGATGATATCAGGCAAGACACCCTGCAGCGCCTGCAGGCGGCGCGCAGAGCTTCCTTGGAGAATTATCAGATGAGCGAGACACGGATCGCCACAGGCGGTGGCACATCTGCGCACAGCGGGCATGATGGGCATTTCAACGCTGGCAGGATATTGTCGTTGCTTGCTCTATTGCTTGCTCTGGCAGGCGTTGCTTACTGGCAAACCCCTTTACAGCAGGGCGACGATATCGCGGATCTGGACATAATGGTGCTCACTGATGAGTTGCCAGTTGACGCTTATCTTGACGATGAGTTCGGTGAATGGTTAGACCGCTCCTGGCAGTAGCCCTCTGGCTATGCCTGTTGGCCCCTACCCATGTCTTGGCTGCATCTGGGGAGCCTGCTTGGGTGCGGTTGAATTCTCAGCAAAAGCAAGTCCTGGCACCTCTCGCGCAGAATTGGGACGGGATGGATGCTGCCAGAAAGAAGAAATGGCTGAGTATCGCCAAACGCTACCCGAACATGTCTTCCCTTGAACAACAGCGCATACAGTCGCAGATGCGTGACTGGGCTGCACTTACCGCCGAGCAGCGTAATAAGGTGCGCGAGAAGTACAAGAACATCAAGCAACTTCCGCCTGAGAAACACTATGAGATCAAGCATAAATGGCGTGAATATGAGCAGCTGCGAGAAGAACAGAAGAAAGCTGCCAGCAGTCTGGATCAAGCGCCGGATTGATCCAGGATTCGGTAGTATTTTAGTTTAGAGTTCCGCGCGCTGTTCTCTCCTCGCACCAGTCCTTACCAATTCCACTATCCATTCTGACCTGTGTTCAGGCAAGATAATTCCGCTACGCTCGTCTGGAATTTTCTTTGTTGATTCTGCTGACTTACGATGATCGGATTCTTGTCAACGGGTCTTCTTAAGGCCGGCGAACAACTTGCGATGTGCGGTGTCGTTGATTGCGACCACTGCGGGGTGGGTAAGCCGGCGTTCCATTGAAATGGCGTAGAACTGTTCGGTGACTTCATCGGTTCGGCCGATAACCAAGACGCCATGCTCGCGCTGTACTTCATCGGCAATCACTGATGGGGCAATGAAAATACCGATACCAGCCTGCCCGAAAGCATGCATCAACGCACTGTCATCGAACTCACCGACGATACGCGGGCGAAACTGGTGGGCATCGAACCAGCGCATGAGTGTCACCCGCACGGCGGCATTCTCGCCTGGTATCAGCAGGGGAGCGGCATTTAGTACGTGCGGCCATTTGCCTTTAAGCTGTGCTGCAAGCTGCGGTGCGGCGAAAAACGTGATGCCGCAATCCCCGAGTTTGTGGCTGTAGCCTTTCACGTTCGTTTCGGGCGGCATGGGTCGGTCGGCAAGCACCAGATCAAGCTGGTGGATCGCCAGTTCCAACAGCAATCGCACCAGTTTGTTTTCCCGGCAAACAATACGCACCGGTTTGCTCATAGACATCGCCGGTGTCAGCAGTCGATAGGCAATCGATTTCGGCACGACATCATCCACCCCCACGCGAAACTGGATGGAGCGGTCTTCGGGGCGGTTGCGCAAGGCCTCTTCCAGATCGTTGCCGATCTGGAACAATTCATCGGCGTAAGAGAGTGTGAGCCGGCCAGTTTCCGTGAGCTGCAGGCGCCGGCCCACTCGCAAGAACAGCGCCACACCCAGTGTTTCCTCTAGCAAGCTGATCTGGCCACTCAGGGTTTGAGGTGTGAGATGCAGTCGCTCGCTCGCACGGATGATGCTGCCTGCCTTGGCGACGGCCCAGAAATAATGTAGCTGCCGGTAGTTGAGCATGAGGGCGACTCAAAGTACAATAGTTCGTGAATACCGATCATATTATCAGAAAGATACTGCTTTTATTGATGCAAATTAAACCTTAGCATAAGTAGGTATTAGTCGTGTTCCGCCCTTAAGGAGGCGCAATCATTCAAATCAATTCACGATGCCGTAGCTTGCTGGGACTGATTCTTGTCTTGCAGTTTACACCTGTGTCAGCCGAGGAGCCCGCTACCGTACCGGCGATCGTGTCTTCTACGGCGATTTCCATCGAAGCATTGCAACGTCTGGGGTTGGAAGCTAATGGCCTGGTACATGCCGCACGCTCGCAGGTAGGCATTGCCGAGTCAGGTGTGATCTCCGCTTCAGCTTATCCCAATCCGCAAGTGACCGCGATGGGAGGGCCTCAACATCCGCGAATCCTGGCAGCCAACCCTGCGACACACACGCGGGAGATGGGCGTTGTCCAGCCCATTGAGAATCCGTTCATGCGCAGTGCGCGCATCGATGCCGCTTCAGCCGGGGTAGAGGCCAGTCGTGCCAGCCTCAACCAGGTACGCGCGGATCTGGCAGCACAGCTACGAGTGAGGGCATTTGAACTGTTGCAACGCCAGGAAATTGCGCGCATAGAGACTGAAGTTTTTGACTTGATGGATGACGTGCGCCGGCGCATCAAGCTGGCAGTGAAAGTGGGCGAAACAGCGCGTTTCGAATTGATCCGGGCTGATGCCGAAGTATTGAACGCAGCCGGCCGCAAGGAAGCGGCGCAGTTGAACGCGCAGCGAGCGCGAGTAATGTTGAGACAGCTCACTGCTGGTGCGTTGAAGCCCGATTTCGAGCTGAGCGCCACATTGCGCGACCCGGTGCAACTGCCGGCGCTGGAGGTATTACGCGAGGAAGTGCCGGCTGCCAACCCGGAAATATTGCGGTTGCAAGCTGAACAGGAGCGTACTCGGCTGCGCATCAGCCAGGAACGCGCCGCGATTATTCCCTCAGTGGACGTCTTGTTCTTGAATTATCAGGATGCTCAATACACCGAAAATAGAGCGGGTATGCGAGTGACTGTTCCGCTGTTGTACCAGCGTCGCGGCGAAATCAACGCAGCCATATTCGATTCCGCGCGAGTGCGCGAAACACTGGAATATCGCGTGTTCGAGGTAGGTCAGTTGCTCGAATCTGCCTGGCAGGGCTACCAGATTGCGCAGCGCAGGGTGGAGATGTTCGAAGGCGGCATTATCCGGGAAGCCGAGTTGGCGTTCCAGGTTGCCCGGACTGCGCACCGTTTCGGCGAGCGTGGCCTGATCGAGGTGCTTGATTCCCAGCGGATATTGCGCGGGATCCTCGTGGATTCGTTGCAAGCGCGTTTTGAGTTGCAGGCCGCTGCCGCCGAGATTGATCGACTACGCGCCCATTATCCCAAAGAACAAACCAGCGAATGAGAACCAATATTCTAGCCACTGGTGCCATCGTACTGATTATGTTGTTCGCGGCAGGATGCAGCGAGCCGCCTCCCCCCAAGAAAGAAGTTCAGGATATAAACAGCATCACGCTCCGGCCGGAATTGACGGAACGCATCATAATCGGCCAGCCCACGATGGTCAGTCTCGCTGACAAGCTGGAGGCTCCGAGCCGGGTCGAGGTGGACGAGGAGCGGCTTGTTCATATCGGTTCTTTCGTGACAGGGCGTATTACCGATTTGTACGTCATGCTGGGGGACAGCGTTAAGGTCGGCGACCCGCTCGCGCGTGTTACCAGTCCTGAATTGACCCAGGCGCAACTGACCTATCTGCGGGCTTACTCGCGTACTATCGTGACCGAAAAAGCAGCCGAACGTGCACATCTGTTACGTGCTGCCGACGTGCTCCCTCTCGCCGAGGTGGAGCGGCGGATATCGGAACTGGAAATTGCCCGTGCCGAGTTTGAGGCGGCAAAGGACCAATTGCGCTTGCTGGGCGTGGACAGCGCTACACTGAAAGAATTGGCAAAGCAAGGACACATCCTGCCTTCCATTGCTATCAGATCGACCAAGAACGGTATTGTGATCGGCCGCAACGTCATTGTCGGTCAGGTAGTGCAACCTTCCGATCAGTTGTTCCGGGTGGCCGATCTATCCTCCGTATGGGTGGTGGGCGATGTGCCAGAGCAGATCGCGCGTGGTGTGAAAGTCGATCAACATGTGGAGATCCATGTGCCGGCGCTGGGCGATGAGATAAGCTTCGACGGCCGCATCATCTTCGTTGCCGATACGCTAAATCCTTTGACCCGCACAGTGATGGTGCGCACACTGGTAGAAAATCCAATACGCAACCTCAAGCCCGACATGCTGGCCAACATGCACATTGTGGATAATCCAGTTAAAAGCCTGGTAGTGCCGAAAACAGCGGTGGTGCGCGAAAGCAACCGCGATTACGTCTTCCTGGCCCAAGGCAATAATAAGTTCCTGCGTGTTCCGGTCGAATTGGGTCCCGAAGTGGCCGACATGTATCCAGTGCTGAAAGGAGTCACCATCGAGCAGAAGATCGTGGTGGATGGGGCCTTCCATTTGGACAACGAGCGCAAGCTCGCCGAACTGGAGTAAGCCATGCTTGCTGCAATCGTGCGCGCCATGCTCAAGCAGCGCCTGCTGGTGGTAGTGGTCGCACTCGGCCTGTGCGCTGCAGGCGTGCTTGCCACGAAGACCGTCTTGGTCGATGCTTTCCCCGATGTGACCAACATCCAGGTGCAGGTCGCCACGGTGGCGGTCGGCCGCAGTCCGGAAGAGGTCGAACGGCTAATCACGGTGCCGGTGGAGATCGCAATGACCGGCCTGCCGGGGCTAGTGGAGATGCGCTCTCTGAACAAGAGTGGGTTGTCGCTGATCACGCTGGTGTTTACCGACAAAACCGATGTTTTCTTTGCGCGCGCGCTGGTGATGGAGCGGCTGATCGAGGTATCCCCAAGGATGATACCGGGCATCACGCCGGTACTCGGGCCGGTATCCACCGGTCTGGGCGAGGTATACCAATACACCATTGAGCATCCCGACGACGGCAAGCGCGCGCTCACGTTCGAGGAGCTGATGGAGCGGCGCACGATTCAGGACTGGGTGGTGCGGCCGATGCTGCGCTCGATCCGGGGTGTGACGGAAGTCAACTCCATCGGCGGCCATGTCAAGGAATACCAGGTGCTGGTCGACCCGAACAAATTGCGTCACTATGACCTGACATTGGCGGCGGTCGATCTGGCGCTTGCGAGCAATAATGCGAATTCCAGCGGCAACATACTGCCACTGCACTCCGAGCAGTATCTGATCCGGGGTGTGGGCCTGATCCGCTCACTGGACGACATCCGCAACATCGTGCTCAAAGAGCTGGAAGGCGTACCCGTGTATGTGCGCGACGTGGCCCAGGTCCAGTTTGGCGGCGAGGTGCGCCTGGGGGCCAGCATCAAGAACGGTGACACCGAATCTGTAACCGGCATCGTGATGATGCTGCGTGGCGGCAACGCCAAGGAAATAGTCGGACGGGTCAAGCAAAAAGTTGCCGAGATCAACGAGCGTGGTTTGTTGCCGGACGGACTCCAGATCGTGCCTTTTTACGACCGGACCGATTTGGTGGATGCCGCGCTGGGGACAGTTTACAGCACGTTGATCGAGTCCCTGATCCTGGTCGTCGTGGTCCTGTTCGTTTTCCTGGGCAATCTGCGCACCAGCCTGGTGGTGTGTTCGACGCTCGTCATTACGCCGCTGGTGACATTTCTGGTGATGGACCAGCAGGGCATGCCGGCCAACCTGATGTCGCTGGGGGGGCTGACGATAGCCCTCGGCATGATGGTGGACCCGACGGTGGTGGTGGTGGAAAACATTTACCAGAAACTGAACCAGGCGCGTGGCACGGGCGCATCAAAGTTCGATATCATCGTCAAGGCAACCAGCGAGGTAGCGACACCGGTGATCTTTGGCGGCATCGTCACTGTGCTGGTATTCCTGCCGCTGATGACACTGGAGGGCATGGAAGGCAAGATGTTCAGCCCGCTTGCCGTCACTATCGCCATTGCGTTGATGGTGTCGTTGTTTGTTTCCGTGTTGCTGTCACCAGTGTTGAGCGCCTATATCCTGAAAAGCGGATCAGAGGAAGATACCAAAATCATCGCTGCCCTCAAATCCAGATATCTGCGCGTGCTCAATGCAGCGCTCGGGAATCAGAAAGCTACCATGATGATCGCACTGGGTCTGCTGTCGCTGGCATTCGTCTTGTTTCCGCTGCTTGGTAAGTCTTTCATTCCGATCATGAAGGAAGGCTCGATCACGCCGGTGATCATCCGGGTACCATCGATTTCGCTGGAAGAGGCAATCAAGCTGGAAACAGAAGCGATGAAGCTGATCGCCGCGGTACCAGGGGTTAAGTTCGTGGTGTCCAAACTTGGCCGGGGCGAGTCACCTGCCGACCCGGCATCGCAGAACGAGTCCGACCCGATTGCGGCGCTGGATCTGGAAGGGTCTGGCCGCACGCAGATAGAGATCGAGGAGGATATCCGCAAGGCATTGAAGGTGCTGCCCGGTGTCAATATCGTGATGGCGCAGCCGATCGAGCAGCGGGTGGACGAAATGGTGACCGGAGTGCGCTCACAGGTTGCGGTCAAAATCTTTGGTGATGACCTGGAAGAGCTGCGCAAGTTGTCAGAGCAGGTGGCGCGCATCGTCAAATCAACGCGCGGGGCGCGGGATCTGCGCATCGAACGCTTGTCAGGCCAGCAGGAACTGACCATCGATATCGACCGCCGAGCTATCGCTCGTCATGGCCTCAACGTTGCCGAAGTGAACGAGCTGATTGCAACCGCAGTCGGTGGCAAGGCGGTTACCCAGGTGTTCGAGGGCGAGCGGCGCTTTACGCTGCTCCTGCGCTACCCCGAGAAATTTCGTCACGATGTCGAGGCCATTCGCGATCTGTTGTTGCGCCCCGCAGGCAACGCCGCACCTGGTGGCTTGATCGCGCGTGGCGGTATACTGGTGCCGTTGAACGCAGTGGCGGATATTAGGGTCCTCGACGGTCCGGCGGTGGTTGCGCGCGAATTCGCCAGACGCCGCGTGGTGGTCGGCGCCAATGTACATGAACGTGACCTGGGCGGTTTCGTTGCCGAACTGCAGGAGCGCACCGCAAAGGAAATCAAATTACCCCCGGGTTATTATTTCGAGTGGGGTGGGCAGTTCCAGAACATGGAGCGCGCCATGGCGACGCTCTCGGTGATCGTGCCGATTACCCTGGCGCTGATCTTCTTCCTGTTGTTCATGTTGTTCGATTCGGTCAAGCTTGCCACGCTCATCTTTCTGGCTTTGCCGTTTGCTTCCGTTGGTGGCGTCGTCGGACTGTTCATCACCGGCCAATATTTGTCGGTACCGGCGTCGGTGGGTTTTATCGCAGTCTGGGGCACATCGATATTAAACGGGGTGGTGCTGATCGAATTTATCCGGCAACTGCGCTATGAGGGTTTGAGCGTGGCCGAAGCGGTGAAAAAAGGTTGCGAGCAGCGCTTTCGTCCGGTGATGATGACGGCCGCGACGACGATATTGGGCTTGGCGCCATTCCTGGCCGCCAGCGGGCTCGGCTCTGAAGTGCAGAAGCCGCTAGCCATCGTGGTGATCTGCGGGTTGACTACCGCGACCATGATGACGATGGTGTTAATGCCCATGTTGTACCGCTGGTTCGACGATCAGCCCAAGGAAAAGCCTGAGTCCCTCGCGTAATTCCCTGATTTTCCCGGCACGGCAACGGAATGGTTGTCTGCTTTCAACAGTCCCATCATTGTTGATTCCCAGTGTAAAATAGCCGAAATTTACTGGGAATAGTCATGCCGCTGTCTCCATCCACCGCAAAAGATAAGGCCAAGATTCTGGCCGAGGCGCTGCCTTACATCCAGCGTTTTCACGGCAAAACCATCGTGATCAAATATGGCGGCAATGCCATGACCGAGGAGAACCTCAAGCAGGGTTTTGCCCGCGACGTGGTGTTGCTGAAACTGGTGGGCATGAATCCCGTCATCGTCCATGGCGGCGGGCCGCAGATCAGCGAGATGCTGCAGCGGATCGGCAAGCAGGGTGAATTCATCCAGGGCATGCGCGTGACCGATGCCGAAACCATGGACGTGGTGGAAATGGTGCTGGGAGGGCTGGTCAACAAGGACATCGTCAACCTGATCAACCGTCATGGCGGTCTTGCGGTAGGTTTGACCGGCAAGGATGGCGCTTTCATCCGCACAAGAAAAATGCTGATGCCGGACAAGGAAAAAGCGGGAGAGTGGCTCGACATTGGCCAGGTAGGGGAGATAGAAAGCATCGACCCGGCGCTGATCGCGCTGCTCGACACGCGTGACTTCATTCCGGTGATTGCCCCCATCGGCGTAGGTAGTAATGGTGAATCCTATAATATCAATGCCGATCTGGTGGCAGGCAAACTAGCAGAAATCCTGAATGCGGAAAAACTGATTCTGCTCACCAATACTCCTGGTGTGCTGGACAAGAGCGGCAACCTGCTGACCGGATTGACAGCGCAGAGCGTGGATGAACTGTTCGCCGATGGGACCATTTCCGGCGGCATGTTGCCAAAAATAAGCTCGGCGCTGGATGCGGTGAAAAATGGCGTCAAATCCTGCCACATCATAGACGGCCGGGTGGAGCACGCATTGTTGCTGGAAGTGCTGACGGACGAGGGTGTGGGAACGCTGATCAAGGCGGAGTGATTCGCCCCCCAATGTTTACCGATCTGGATTTACAGAAACGCTTTTTACTCAATAGAGAATCTCATGCCAGCTAAGCCCGGTGAAAGAAAACTTCAGATCCTGCAGGTGCTGGCGGAAATGCTGGAGAATCCGCGTGCAGAGAGAATTACCACCGCGGCGCTGGCGGCCAAGCTCGACGTTTCCGAAGCCGCGCTGTACCGGCATTTTGCCAGCAAGGCACAGATGTTCGAGGGGTTGATCGAATTCATTGAACAGACTCTGTTTAGCCTCATCAACAAACTGACTGCAGAAGAGAAGAACGGTATCCGGCAGATTGAAGGCATCCTGTCATTGCTGCTGGGTTTTGCCAAGAAAAATCCGGGCATGACGCGGGTGTTGATCGGCGATGCGCTGGTAAACGAAAATGATCGTCTGCAGGTGCGCATCAATCAGTTGCATGATCGTCTCGAGGCGACGCTGAAACAGGCGTTGCGTTTCGCCGCCGGTGAGCAAGAAGCCACGTCCGGGCTGGACGCGGCGGCACAGGCAAATCTGCTGATGTGTTATGTTACCGGCCGCTGGCACCAGTTTGCCAAAAGCGGTTTCAAGCGCGACCCGCTAGAATACTGGGAAGCGCAGCGCAGAGAGCTATTATCGGGCGGGCGTAATCTCAGCGGCTAGCCAACCATTGCCGGTTCCCGCACGCCACATACCGCGCATGCCGGATCTTTATTCAGTTTGACCGAACGCCAATTCATCGTCAGACCATCGAGCAGCAGCAGACGGCCATTCAGGGTTTCCCCGATACCAAGCAGAATTTTGAGCGCTTCGGCTGCCTGCACACAACCGATGATACCCGTCAGAGGCGCGAAGACTCCCATCACTGCGCACTGCATATCTTCATTCTCGCCGCCTGCCGGGAACAGGCAGTGATAACAGGGACTGTCGCTACGGCGCAAATCAAATACGGTTACTTGCCCGTCAAAACGCACGGCTGCGCCGGATACCAGCGGTTTCCGGGAGGCGACACAAGCCCGGTTCAACGCGTGGCGGGTGCTGAAATTGTCGCTTGCATCCAGTACCACATCAGCCTCGGCAACCAGCTGCAGCAGTCTGTTCTGGTCGACGCGCTCATGCAGCGCGACCACATTCACTTCCGGATTGATACCCGCAAGTGTTTTCTTTGCGGAGTGTGTTTTTGGTGCACCGATGGCTGCGGTATGGTGGATGATCTGCCGTTGCAGATTGGTGAGATCGACCACGTCATGGTCGCACAGGGTAAGCTTGCCAACACCGCTGGCGGCAAGATACATTGCAGCGGGTGAGCCCAGGCCACCCGCACCGATAATGAGTGCATGCGACCGGGCCAGGCTTTCCTGTCCCTCAATGTCAATTTGCGGAAGCAGTATATGACGGCTGTAGCGTAGTAGCTGGTTGTCGTTCATAGCTGTGATGAGATCAATCCAGTTACTCCCGGCGGAATCAATTGCTGGTTTCTGCAGGTTTCTTTTCCGTTTCTGGGACGATGCCTTTGAGATGATTCATTGCCTGGGTCAACAATAAGTCATTGCTGGAGCCAAACTCCATTGGTGGCTCAGGTGTTTTGCTGCTGTCGTCGCCATTCTCCGGCTTGGGTACCTTGATTGCAGGTTTTGGTGCGGTTTTCGCCACATCGACAGGTTTGGCTTTGTCGGTCTTTCCATTAGACAGATGGCGATCCAGATCGGATTCACGCAGGCGTGCAGATTCATCTTTTGCTGATGCGTCAGCGATGTCTGGCGTGATTCCTTTGGCCTGGATGGATTGTCCGTTGGGCGTGTAATAGCGTGCGGTGGTGAGTTTGATGGCAGTATTATTGCCCAGCGGCAGTATCGTTTGTACCGATCCCTTGCCGAAAGTCTGGGTGCCCATGACTACGGAGCGTTTATGATCCTGCAACGCACCAGCAACAATTTCCGAAGCGGAAGCCGAGCCAGCATTCACCAGCGTGACCATGGGCACGGTCTTGATCTCTGGCGGCAATCCTTTCAGGTAGTCGCCTTTGGAGTCACGCAGATAAAATTCGGGGCTGGCCCTGAGTTTCATCTTGGCGTCATCGGTACGGCCATCGGTATAAACCACGAGTGAGTTGGCCGGCAGGAAAGCAGCGGACACCGCCACTGCACCATTCAGCAATCCGCCCGGGTCGTTACGCAGGTCCAGTATCAGCCCTTTCATTGGCACCGGGCTTTCTTTGAACAACTTGTCTATGGCCTTGGCCAGATTTTCGCCGGTTTGCTCCTGAAACTGGGTGATGCGTATGTACGCATAGCCAGGTTCAATCAATTTCGACTTGACGCTCTGAATCTTGATAATGGCGCGTACCAGGATGAATAGCAGTGGCTTAGTTTCACCCTTGCGCGATACGGTGATGGTGATAGGGGTATTGGGTTTGCCGCGCATGCGTTTGATTGCATCGCTCAGAGACAGACCCTTGACCGCAGTATCGTCCAGTTTGATGATCAGATCACCGGTTTTAATCCCGGCACGGAATGCAGGAGTATCTTCAATAGGCGAAACTACTTTAACAAACCCATCTTCCATGGTGACTTCAATGCCCAGTCCACCGAATTCGCCCTGGGTGCCAATTTGCAACTCCTTGTAGGCATCTGTATCCAGGTAGGCAGAATGGGGATCGAGACCGGTCAACATGCCGTTGATGGCCTCAGTGATAAGCTTCTTGTCTTCTACCGGTTCGACATAATCGCTTTTGATGCGGCCAAATACTTCGGTAAACGCGCGCAGTTCTTCGACCGGAAGTGGACGCAGGACTTCCCTGGTATCTTTGTCGGCCACCGCGGAGAAATTGAGGCTGAGCATCACACCCGCGACGGCGCCAAAAAGAATCAAGCCAAATTGCTGCATCTTGTTGCGCATTACATTTTCTCCAGACTTATGTTATTGCCATTCATTTTATTCTGACCCAGTTTAAGGGGTCAAACGGTTTGCCTTGATGGCGCAGTTCAAAGTATAAACCGGAATCCGCATTGCCGCCGCTGTTTCCCACTGCGGCAATGGTGTCACCACCGCGTATGGTATCACCCACTCGTTTGTAGATGATCTCGTTATTGCCGTAGAGACTCATGTAACTGCCACCATGATCCACGATCATAAGATTACCGAATCCTCTCAGCCAGTCGGCAAATACCACGCGGCCGCCGGCAATGGCTTTAACCTCTTCACCGCTGGGTGAACGGATGAACAATCCTTTCCAGGTCACACCGCCATCAGAACGTGGACTGCCAAAGCGGTTGGTAAGTTCCCCGCGTACCGGCAGACTCAAACGGCCCTTGAGTGCCGCGAATGGATTTCCATCCGTCGATGCGTCGGGCAAGCTGTTGTTGTTCAAAGGTGTGGAACGGTTCTTTTGCGCGAGCAGTTTGCCGATTCTTTCCACCAGACGGGAGAGACGCTCCTCGTCACGCTTGAGTTTGTTGATTTCACGCCGTTGCTGCTCAACCTGCAGCGAAATGCGCGTGAGCAGTTTTTTATGCTCGGCTTTTTCCTGTTCCAGGTGTTTTTTCTGCCTGGCCTGTTCAGCCTGAATTGCGGCAATTTCCAGACTCTTATTGCGGCTCTCGCGGGTGAGCGCATCAAGCTGCTCAAGGCTGGCGCGCAGTGTATTGATACCTTCTGCGCGTGCACGCGAGAGGTAACTGTAGTAATGCAGCTCACGTGCAATCTGGTTGGGATCCTGCTGATTGAGCAATAGCCGCAGATATTCCTGTTGTCCGCCAACGTATTGCCGGTAGAGCAGTTTGCCTAGCTGCAACTGTTGCGTATCGATATTGCTTTTGATCTGACTGGATCGGGTTTGCAGTTGCGTGAGCGTGCCATTGGCCGCATGCTGCTCCTGGGCGAGCTCGGCCAGCTTACGGCTGGCACCGCTGATGGCTTGTTCCGATTCACGCAGCGCGTCTGCTGCTTCCGATCGCGATTCTTCCTTGCTTGCCAGTTCTTTCTGCAATGCCTCAATGCGGTGGCGCAGCTGCTTCAGGTCTTCCGGGTTGGCTTTGGGGGCGGCATGGAGCGGATACGATAACACCAGAACGCAGAGCAAGATGAATTTTAAAAGTACCTTCAGCGGTTCCTTACGGATATACACGGATGTTTTCAAGCGTGCTTGCGCCGGAAAGAAATCATAAGCCCGGATTGATCCCAACTATGCCTTCGCTTTGCCCTGATTCGCCACGGTTTGCCTGGCTTTTTCAATTTCCGCCTGATCGCCCAAGTAGTAATTCCGGATGGGTTTCAGATCGTCGTCAAGCTCGTACACCAGCGGTATGCCAGTAGGAATATTGAGTTCCAGGATATCCTGATCGGAAATATTGTCGAGATACTTGACCAGCGCCCGCAGTGAATTGCCATGGGCAGCAATGATAGTCCGCTGCCCGTATCGCACCACTGGAGCAATGGTTTCGTTCCAGTAAGGAAGGAATCTTGTCACAGTGTCCTGGAGACACTCTGTCAGGGGAATATCTTGTTTAGACAAATTTCGGTAGCGGGGATCAAAGCCGGGGTAGCGGTCATCCTCGGCAGTCAGCGCAGGTGGCCGGATATCGTAGCTGCGGCGCCAGATCAGCACCTGCTCGTCACCGTATATGGTTGCTGTTTCGGCTTTATTGAGACCCTGCAGCGCGCCATAGTGCCGTTCGTTCAGTCGCCAGGAAAGATTGACCGGGACCCACATCTGATCCATTTCATCCAGCGCAATCCATAAAGTGCGTATGGCGCGTTTCAATACCGAAGTGTAGGCAACATCAAATACGAACCCATTTTCTCGCAACAATATACCGGAATTCCTGGCTTCTTCCAGCCCTTTCTGCGATAAATCCACATCGGTCCAACCGGTAAAGCGATTTTCCTCGTTCCAGGTACTTTCTCCATGCCGCAGGAGAACAAGTTTCTTCATGTTGGCCCTTATGAAAAGGATGAGATCTTCTTTGAAGCGGTCTGAAATTCAGTAACATTTTAATATAATTTGCCAGACACCGCAGCATGCAATTGGTTTGGTATAGAGAGAAAACAATCTGTAGCGCCTTCGCCAGCGTGCCGACCAGGGCCTGTTTTGAGTCAGTTGGAGCAAGAGAGTCCCGGAATGTTCCAGTCTCTGATAAAATCTGCGGTTGAGGAGATGAAGGAATAGATATGGAATCAGCGTTCTTACAGAATAATTTTGCCATGATCATAGCTGCTGCGGTGAGCGGCGGCATGCTGCTGTGGTCGCTGCTGTCGTCACGTCGCTCCGGTAATGAGGTGGATACGCTGGTGGCTGTTCAACTCATCAACTACAAGGATGCGCTGGTGCTGGATGTACGCGAAGGCAGTGAATATGATGCGGGGCATGTCGTCAATTCGAAGCATATTCCCGCTGACAAGCTTGAGGACCGGATACAGGAACTGGAAAAATTCAAAAGCAAGCCGATTGTGCTGATACATCGTAGCGGCATGAACACCACCGGTAAAGCCGGTTCGATTCTGCTCAAACATGGTTTTGTCCATGTGCATAATCTTGCGGGAGGTATCGACACATGGCAGAAGGCGAATTTGCCGATAGTGAAGAAGTAGAGGCAATTGCGTGGCCAGAATAATCATGTACTCCACTGGCACTTGTCCATATTGCATCATGGCAGAACGGCTATTGCGCTCCAAAGGGGTGACGGAGATCGAAAAAATTCGCGTTGATCTGGATCCTGCCCGCCGTACCGAAATGATGCAGAGAAGTGCGCGCCGCACCGTTCCACAAATCTATATCGGCGACATCCATGTCGGCGGTTACGATGATCTGATGCGGCTTGATCGCAACGATGAACTGGCAAAGCTGTTGGCGGCCTGAGGTATGTCCAGCTGTGGCTCAACCGTTTTCCGGAATAATTGCATCCCTGCGACACTGGCTATTACGCCAATGCGCCACTTTTTAAATCAATCAACACGGAATTCAACATGAGCGAACAGCAGCAACCGGTTTTCCGCATCGAGAAAATCTACGTCAAAGACCTGTCTCTGGAGATTCCCAACGCACCGGGAGTTTTTCTTGAACGTGAAGCGCCTCAGGTGGATGTGCAGTTGCATACGATAGGTGAGCGCATCGATGAAGGCATGTATGAGGCACTGTTGACCGCAACCATCACTGCCAAAATAAATGACAAGACCATGTTTCTGGTGGAGGTCCGGCAGGCCGGCATCTTTCAGATACGCAACCTGGCAGAAGCTGAAATGGAGCCGGTATTGGGCATTGCCTGCCCCAACATTCTGTTTCCCTATTTGCGCGAGGCCGTGTCAGACATAGTCACGCGTGCCGGATTTCCTCCGGTAATTCTGAACCCGGTAAATTTTGAAGTGATTTACCAGCAGGACAAACAGCAGGCTGACCTGAATGCGGCAGCAGCGGGATCAACGGAAGAGGCAAAGCAAACACACTGAAAATGAAATACTCTCCGCTCTCCGGAAGCTTACCTCGGCGGCGCCAGACTCAGGCGCTGCTGCTGGCATCGTTACTGCTGATTCAGGGGCACGCCGTTGCAGCACTGGATTTTTTTTCCATAGCCGACAGCGCCGTCATTATGTATGACGCTCCCTCGCTCAAGGCTGGCAAAATATTTGTGGCAAGCCGTCACCTGCCGGTGGAAGCGATAGTGAAAGTTGAGGGTTGGGTCAAGGTGCGTGATAGTGGCGGCAGCCTTGCCTGGGTGGAAGAGAAAACGTTAAGCAACAAGCGCTACGTGATTGTCACTGTGCCGCAAGCCGGGGCATATCAAGCTGCGGATGTAAGTTCGCCGCTGTTGTTCGAAGCCCAGCAAAATGTTGTGATGGAATGGCTGGAACCAGCCGTAAATGGCTGGATCAAGGTGCTCCACCGTGACGGCCAGAGCGGTTACGTCAGGACGCATCAGGTCTGGGGTTCATGAAAATAGCCATCCTGGGCGCGGGCGCCTGGGGCACCGCACTGGCCATTAACCTCGGTACGTACCATCAAGTGACATTGTGGACGCCGGAGACGGAGCATCTCGCCGAGATGGTCTCGCAGCGAACCAACCGACGTTATCTTCCCGATTTTCCCCTATCTGATTCACTGCAGCTGACGTCCGTGCTCGCTGCTGCCGTTGCCACGGCCGATCTTGCGCTTATCGTCGTTCCCGTCGCCGGATTACGCGAGACATTGCGCAGAGTCGTTGCTTGTGGAAGATCTGTGCCGGTGATCTGGGGGTGCAAGGGATTCGAGGCACAATCCGCCAAGTTGCCGCATCAGGTAGCACAGGAGGAATATGCCGGAATTGCGCCCTGTGGTGTACTGTCAGGACCGAGTTTTGCCCAGGAAGTGGCGCAGAGACTGCCCACTGCGTTGACCCTGGCGTCACACGATGAAGAATTCTCCAGAAACATTGCGGCACAATTGCATACTCCCCGGCTGCGGGTTTATTCAAGCAGAGATGTCGCCGGTGTGGAAACAGGCGGGGCGGTCAAGAATGTCATTACGATAGCCGCCGGTATTTCCGACGGCATGGGTTTTGGTCACAATGCCCGTGCGGCACTGATTACACGGGGGCTGGCGGAGATTACCCGGCTGGGACTGAAACTGGGCGGCCAGATGGAGACCTTTCTGGGGTTGGCGGGGATGGGCGATCTGATACTCACCACTACTGGCGACCTGTCGCGCAACCGGCGGGTGGGTTTAATGCTGGCGGCAGGCCGGCCGCTACCGGATATTCTGCAGGATCTCGGGCACATTGCAGAAGGCGTGTATACCGCGCGGGAAGTATTGCGGCTGAGCCGGGAGCTGGATGTAGAAATGCCGATCACTCAGGCGGTCTGCAGCATACTGTACGATGGTGTGTCGCCCAAGACGGCAGTAGAAGCATTGCTCAATCGGGAGCCGAAGACCGAGAATGGCTGAACAGAAAGAACTGCAGCGCAGTTTTGCATCCTGTGCCGATAAAAATGTTATGGCTGACAGCCGGCGTACTCAGCTTGCTCCGTCAAACTCCATCTGCTGCCAGGCTTCGTAAATCACCACCGCGACCGCATTGGACAGGTTGAGGCTGCGGCTATCAGCCACCATCGGTACGCGGATGCGGCGCTCTTCCGGAAAACTTTCCAGCACCTCAGCAGGCAATCCGCAGCTTTCCGCGCCGAAAAGAAAAGCATCGCCATTGGCATAAGCAGCCAGATCATGGCGTTGCGCCCCCTTGGTGGATACCGCAAAAATGCGCCTGCCTTGCAAGTGTCTGGCGCAGTCTGCCCAGGTTTCGTGTACCGTCATGCTGGCGAACTCGTGATAATCCAGGCCGGCGCGCAGCAGTTGTTTGTCTTGCAAAGTAAACCCCAGTGGTTTGATGAGATGCAGTTTTGTCCCCGTATTTGCGCACAGGCGAATGATGTTGCCGGTATTGGGCGGGATTTCAGGCTGAAACAGGATCACGTCGAACATAGCATTTGTGACTAAACAACCACCGGCTAAAGCCGGTGGTTTTGAATTACGGACTGAAAGTCCGGATACGCGTCGCCTAAACGACGCGTCCTAATCGAGTTCCATTTTAAAATCATCGTTCGGCTTAGGCTCAAAATGATGCTCCAAATTCTGCTTTATCATTTCTTCCGTCATCTGACCTACCGTGGCACAAAAATACCCTCTCGCCCAAAAATGTCTGCCCCAATACTTCTTTTTCAGATGTGGAA
>JAYSQR010000025.1:0-1704 GCA_043721435.1 Nitrosospira sp.
TGCCAGGATAGCCTGGTGTTTTCCATACCGGGTCATGCCGCTCTCCAGTTTCTAAGCCGCAGGCGCTTGATCTGCTCGTAGCGCACCATGTTATAGACCAGGTTCGTCAGCGCGATCACCGCCCGGTTGCGGGTCAGCCCCACGCACCGATTCCATGTCTTTCTCATGCTCATACGCATCGTCGCGAAGACGTGCTCCACTCTGACTCGGATCCTTGATCGCGCACGGTTGTTTCTTTCCTGGCGGCCATTGAGCGGCCTGTTTTTATAGGCTCGCTCAATGGGCTTTGCCTGCACTTTGCGCTCTGCAAATATCTTCTCGCACCGCTCTCCGGTGTAGGCGCTGTCCACATAGGTCGTCGGGTCTCCTTCCGCGATGAGTTCCTCCAGCGCGTTGCTGTCATGCACCGAGGCGGCAGTTACCGTAAAGTCCTCGATCAGTTTGCTCCTGCCATCGACTTTCACATGGTTCTTGTAGCCATAGTAACGTTCGCCGTTCTTCTTCGTCCAGCGTGCGTCAACATCCTTCTGCCGAGCCTTTTGCGGCTCTCCCTGCCAGCCTGGCGGCACTTCCCCGGCTTTGATCGTGGCATTGTCCTCGCGCGAGTTGCGCTGCCGCGGGACTTCGACAAAGGTG
Organism: Nitrosospira sp.; assembly: GCA_043721435.1. Lineage (GTDB taxonomy): Bacteria > Pseudomonadota > Gammaproteobacteria > Burkholderiales > Nitrosomonadaceae > VFJL01. Next base: position 637 of record JAYSQR010000025.1, read on the forward strand.
GCGTCCACCATCTGGCCCTTGCGGGCGAACATCCCATTAGCTTCCAGCGCCGCATGGAAGATGGAAAACAATGGCTCGATCAGCTGGTTGTTAGTTAGCATCTCGCGGAAAGCCCAGAAGGTTTTCTCATCCGGCGACTTGTCGGCGTCGCTCAGTCCCAGAAAGCGCTTGAAGCCAAGGCGGTCGGTCACTTGAAATTCCAGTTGCGCATCGCCGAGCTGGTAAAGGTTCGCGATCAACAGAGCCTTGAACATCATAGCCGGGGCGAACGCGGGCCTGCCCCCCGGAGCCTTGGGCCCGGCCTTTGGAATGCGCTCGAAGACCGGGTCGAAAAGGCCCCAGCCGATCACCGCGTCGAGGCGGGCCAACGGATCGCCCATTTCGTGTAATTCTTCGAGTCGCATGGCCTTGTCAAAGAGCCCGCTTTCATTGGGTTGGAAATACTTAGGCATGCCCTTCCTTCTATCGGGTTGCTTCATCTATAGAAAGCAAAATATATCTTCTTTAGCACTATTTTAACTAGCTGGCATACAATGGGTTTTTAGAGGTGCCCTTAAGCGGCATCCTCTTCACTTGCCGAAAACCAATGGCGGCGACAAGCAGCGGGTGCGTGAGACCGTCCGTGCCATCTGCCATCGCTATAAATCCTTGATTGAAGACAACGGCCTGTGCCAACTGCTTTACGATAGGAGCAAGTCGTTGAAGCCGGAACGTGCGGCGCAACTACTGTTTTTTGGCATAGCCGACGCGTATTGCGAAGCGAACAATCTTGATCTTAGCCCGGAGTGCAACTCAGGCCGCGGCCCCGTGGATTTCAAGATCAGTGCAGGATACGCCTCTCGCCTGGCTGTCGAGGTAAAATACACCTCGAATCCTAAGCTAGTGTCTGGATATAAAAACCAGCTAAAAACCTACAATGCAGCAGAGCGCGCCTTTGCAAGTATTTACCTAGTTCTGCAAACGCATTGGACAACTAGCAAGATAAAGCTTCTGAGTGCTGCGCGCGATCGGATGCTTTCTGAGGTGGGAAGCGCACCGGAAATCATCGTTGTGGACGCTCAGATTAAG
>JAYSQR010000026.1:0-30871 GCA_043721435.1 Nitrosospira sp.
CGCTTCTGCGCGGCGGCGCCGACCACGAAACGGGCGTTTTCGCCGAGCTTGACCGCGCTGCCGTCGGCCAGGCGCAGCAGCACCCGAGAACCCTCGGCAGTGGTGATTTCGTCCGACACCTTCAAGTGGGCGCCGATGCCGAGCGGCTCCATACGGCCGCCGCGGGTCACCCAGGCGGGCATGTTGACGCCTTCCACCAGTACGTCCGGGGTGGCGGCCTGGACGGTGCCGGCCAGGCCGCAAAGCAGGCTGGCAGTGGCAAGGGACACAACTTTCATGACGGGCTCCTCGAGGTTCGTTACCGCTGATTCGGGTTGATACGCGAAATGCGGGTCCGCGGATGCCAGTGGCTATAATCGAAGGCTTAACCGCCGACCAGTGACATAAATCAACTCGATGACGATGGATTCATCCTACCGCCCGGCCGAGGTCGAGCGCAGCGCCCAGTCCGCCTGGCTGGCTTCCGGGGCCGCCCGCGCCACCGAGCAGCCGGGCAAGCCCAAGTATTACTGCCTGTCGATGTTTCCGTATCCATCGGGCAAGCTGCACATGGGCCATGTGCGCAATTACACCATCGGCGACGTGCTGTCGCGTTACCGCCGCATGCAGGGTTACAACGTATTGCAGCCAATGGGTTGGGATGCTTTCGGCCTGCCCGCCGAGAATGCGGCGATGCAGAACAATGTGCCGCCTGCGCAGTGGACTCACGACAATATCGCCTACATGCGCAAGCAGTTGCAAAGCCTGGGACTGGCCATAGACTGGAAGCGCGAGCTGGCGACCTGCAAGCCGGATTACTACCGCTGGAACCAGTGGCTGTTTTTGCGGATGCTGGAAAAAGGCATCGCCTACAAGAAAACCCAGGTGGTGAACTGGGACCCGGTGGATCAGACCGTGCTGGCCAACGAACAGGTGATAGACGGGTGCGGCTGGCGTACCGGCGCGCTGGTGGAAAAGCGTGAGATACCGGGCTACTACTTGGGCATTACCCAGTATGCCGAAGAGTTACTCAGCGATCTAGATAAGCTGCCCGGCTGGCCGGAGCGGGTAAAGACCATGCAGGCCAACTGGATCGGCAAGAGTCATGGAGTGCGCTTTGCATTCCCGCACGACATCCGTGATGCGTCCGGTGCAGCTATTAACGATGGCAAGCTGTGGGTCTATACCACGCGCGCCGACACCATCATGGGCGTGACCTTCGTCGCAGTGGCCGCCGAACATCCGCTGGCCGCGCATGCTGCGCAGGGCAACGCGCAGGTTGCCGCGTTCATCGAGAAGTGCAAGCACGTTTCGGTGATGGAAGCCGATCTTGCCACCATGGAAAAGGAGGGTGTGGACACCGGCCTGAAAGTCAACCACCCGCTGACCGGCGAACAGGTACCGGTGTGGGTCGGCAACTATGTGCTGATGAGCTACGGCGAAGGCGCGGTGATGGCGGTGCCGGCGCACGACGAGCGCGATTTTGGCTTCGCGAAGAAGTACGGGTTGCCGATCAAGCAGGTTATTGAAAAAGGCCGAGAAGACGGATTTGGTGATGGAAGCGGTTATGGTGGCGGTACAGGTTCTGGAGCTGGATCAGGGGATGGAAGTGGGTTTGGAGGTGGTGGGGTTGATACTCCCTTCACAGACACTCATTGGCAAGACTGGTATGGAAACAAAGCAATTGGTGTTTGCATCAATTCTGGAAAATATGATGGACTCGGACATAGTGCAGCGGTGGACGCCATCGCTGCTGACCTGAAAGCCAAAGGTCTCGGTGACAAGCAGGTGCAATGGCGCCTGCGTGACTGGGGTGTGTCGCGCCAGCGCTACTGGGGCTGCCCGATCCCCATCATCCACTGCGATAGTTGCGGCTCGGTGCCGGTACCGAATGATCAATTGCCAGTGGTGCTACCGGAGGATTGCGTGCCGGATGGTTCCGGCAATCCGCTGCACAAGCGCGCCGACTTCCTGAACTGCACTTGCCCCAAATGCGGCAAGCCCGCGCAGCGCGAGACCGACACTATGGACACTTTCGTCGACTCGAGCTGGTACTACGCGCGATATTGTTCTGGTCTGGGGGCGAGCGGCTTCAAGTCCGACGCGATGGTGGATAAGGAGACCGGCTACTGGATGCCGGTAGATCAGTACATCGGTGGCATTGAGCACGCCATCCTGCACCTGCTCTACTCGCGCTTCTGGACCAAGGTGATGCGCGACCTCGGTCTGGTCAAATACGACGAACCATTTGCAAATCTCTTGACTCAAGGCATGGTACTCAACCATATTTTTTCGCGCCGCACCGCCAAAGGTGGTATTCAGTATTTCGCGCCGGAGGAAATCGAACCGCGCCACGACGATAGCGGTCGCATCGTCGGCGCTACCGCTCTCGCCGACGGTCAGGCGGTCGATTACCAGGGGATAGGCACCATGTCGAAATCCAGGAACAATGGAGTAGATCCGCAGAAGCTGGTGGAACAATATGGCGCCGACACCGCGCGTTTGTTCATGATGTTCGCGGCACCACCCGAGCAGACGCTGGAATGGAGCGACTCTGGCGTGGAGGGCGCACATCGTTTCCTGAAGCGCGTGTGGGTCTTTGGTTACGCCAATAAAGGTGCAATTCAAGCAGCATCTCTTCCGAAATGGGAAGCCGCGCTAGCCAATGCACCTACCGAACACCTTACCTTACGTCGAGAAGTTCACTTGCTGCTAAAGCAAGCAAACTATGACCTTGCCAAGTTTCAGTTCAACACCGTAGTCTCTGCGACGATGAAAATGCTCAATCGCCTAGAAGGTCTTTCGGGTCTTGGCTCTATTGAAGCTGCCAGCTATATAAAGCGCGAGGGTTTCTCCATCCTGCTGCGCCTGCTGTCGCCGATTTGCCCACACATTGCTCATGAGTTGTGGCGCGAGTTGGGTTATGGCGACGACATCCTCACCGCAGCTTGGCCATCGCCGCTGGCGACAGCGTTGGTGCAAGACGAAATCGAACTGGTGCTGCAGGTCAACGGCAAGCTGCGCGGGCAGATACGCGTTGCCAAGGACGCGGAGCGTGCAACTATCGAGCGCCTTGCGCTGGCAAACGATCAGGTGCAGAAATTCGTTGCCGGGCAGACGGTAAAGAAAGTGGTGGTGGTGCCAGGCAGATTGGTGAATATCGTTGTATGAATTGAGGTACCCCCAAATGGAAAATTTAGATGAGGCCATTTACTGGATAAGCAAAGGCGACATTCAGGAAATTATGCACAAAGAATGGGGACGCGATTTATCCGAGCGGGAAATGACGGCAGTGGCGGACAAAATTGGCGACTATATTCCTTGGCACGAAGCCACCCTGTCAGCAATTGAAGATGTTATTGCCCCTATCCTGAATGAATCCAACGACAATGGCAGGAAATAATCATGCAATTTAAATCATATCGCCTCCTCACCATCGGTACTTTGATTCTGCTGCTATCCGCCTGTGGCTTCCAGTTGCGCGGGCAGGGACAGGCGCCGACCGTATATCCGTTTGCTTCGCTTCACATTTTGGATCCAGAGGACTACCCCATTACTGCAGACATCAAACGCACTATCCATGCTGGTAAAAGCACGCGTATCGTTGATGAGGCAAGGGGTGCGGAAGCCACGCTGCAAATCCTCAAGCAAACGAATGAGAAGAGTATCCTGTCGTTATCCGGGGAAGGCAGGGTGCGCGAATTTCTATTGCGCTATCTGGTTACTTATAGCCTCATTGATGCCAGAGGAATAGACCTGGTTCCCGCCACCGAGATTGTCCGGGAGCGCGTCTTGCCTTACACAGACGAGCAGGTGGTGGCGAAAGAAGCAGAGGAAGCATTGCTCATCAAGGAGATGCAAGCCGAGATTGTTAGGCAGATCCTGCGGCACCTAGCGACAGTGAAAACTGAAGGGAAGCCTTGATCACTCGTGTTTGAAACCGCAATGACATGGGTTATTTCGGTAATCTTGGAATCCGGACTTCCCCGTTTTGTTTTTCCACCTTGTCTGCGATAAATATTGTTTCTACGCTTATGCGCATCAGCCCCGATCAGCTTTCCCAGTATCTGCAAAAGCAGCTCGCCCCGCTTTACACGGTGTTCGGCGACGAACCGCTGCTGGCGATCGAGGCTGCCGACCTGATCCGCGCCCAGGCGCGCCAGACAGGCTATGTCGAACGCGAGATCTTCACCATAGACCACCACTTCAACTGGCAGGAGTTGCAGCAAAGCAGCAACAGCCTGTCGCTGTTTGGCGAACGGCGGCTGATGGATATGCGCATTCCTTCCGGCAAGCCCGGGAACCAGGGCAGCGCGGCGATCGAGGAATACTGCCGTGCGCTGCCACCCGATACCGTCACGCTCGTCACCCTGCCCAAGATCGACAAACAGGGTCAGGCAGCAAAGTGGTTCAAGGCGCTTGAAAGTACGGGAGCGATGGTTCCGGTCTCCCCGGTTGAGCGCGCGCGACTGCCGGCGTGGATCGGCCAGCGCCTCGGGATGCAGCAACAGAAAGCCGATCCTGAAACTCTACAATTTCTGGCTGACAAGGTGGAGGGCAACCTGCTCGCGGCCCATCAGGAAGTCCAGAAACTCGCGCTGCTCTATCCGGCGGGTATGTTGTCTTTCGAGCAGGTGAAAGACGCGGTACTGGATGTGGCGCGCTATGATGTTTTCAAATTGTCGGATGCGCTGATGGCGGCGGATACTGCCCGTTACACCCGCATCCTGGAAGGCTTGCGGGGCGAGGGTGCAGCGTTGCCGTTCATTCTCACCATTTTGGCAGGGCAGATTCGCGCGCTGATCATCATCCGTAAGGGACTGGATTCCGGCAGGCCGCTGATGCAACTGATGAACGAAGCCAGGGTATGGGGGGACAAACAGAAAGCAGTGGAGCATGCGGCCAGATCAATTGGCCTCAAACCGCTAGTACTGGCCTTGTTGCACGCCGCGAAAATAGACAGGATCAGCAAAGGCGTCGCTCAAGGTGATGCCTGGGATGAATTGCTGCAACTGGGGTTGCGCTTCGCGGTCAGCAAACGCCAGTGAGCGTGGGCTGGACTGTATCCACAGCCGCATATCAGCGTTAAAATTCGCACATTCATTAATTCATCGTGTGCCTGGAGCTGAGGTATGGACGTCATAGACATCAAAGCCTATATGCAATCGGTCGGACGCGAAGCCCGTGCCGCATCGCGCCTGATGGCCAAAGCCGAGACTGCCGCCAAAAACCGCGCACTCACCGCGATGGCCGCAGCCATCAAGCGCGACGAACAGAAACTGCTGGCCGCCAACGCGCTGGATCTGCAAGGGGCCAAAGCCCAGGGACTGGATGCGGCCCTGCTAGACCGGCTGACACTTACCTCCAAAGGGGTTGCCAGCATGGCAGAGGGGCTGCTGCAAATTGCCGCGCTGGCTGATCCGATTGGCGAAATCAGCGATCTGAATTACCGCCCTTCCGGCATCCAGGTCGGGAAAATGCGCGTGCCGCTGGGTGTGGTTGGCATCATTTACGAAGCGCGCCCCAACGTCACCGCGGATGCCGCCGGGTTGTGCCTCAAGGCAGGAAACGCGGCGATCCTGCGTGGCGGATCGGAAGCGATCCATTGCAACCAGGCGATTGCTGCTTGCGTCAAGGAAGGTTTGAGGATTGCCGGTCTGCCGGAGACTGCGGTGCAAGTGATCGAGACTACCGACCGTGCCGCCGTGGGTGAGCTCATCACCATGAAACAATTCGTCGATGTGATCGTGCCGCGCGGCGGCAAGGGGCTGATCGAGCGCATTGCCAATGAGGCGCGCATTCCGGTGATCAAGCATCTGGATGGCGTATGCCATGTCTACATCGATGATGGTGCCGACCTGGATAAGGCCATTCGTGTTGCCGACAACGCCAAGACGCAGCGCTACGGCACCTGCAACACCATGGAAACCCTGCTGGTGCATCAAGCCATTGCCGGAAAGGTGCTGCCGCCGCTGTGCAGAATCTACCTCGACAAAGGTGTGGAACTGCGCGGTGATGCAGCCTCCCGCGCGATCATCGAACAAATGAAGGAAGCTACGGAAGAAGACTGGTACACCGAATATCTCGCACCGATTCTGAACGTGCGAATAGTGAGCGGGTTGGATCAGGCCATCGAGCACATTGCCGTTTACGGTTCGCAGCATACCGATGCCATTATCACCGAGGACTACACCCGCGCCCGCCGTTTTCTGCGGGAAGTGGATTCGAGTTCAGTGATGGTCAACGCCTCCACGCGCTTCGCCGACGGTTTCGAATACGGTCTCGGTGCGGAAATTGGCATCTCCACTGACAAAATTCACGCGCGCGGACCGGTGGGGCTGGAGGGTTTGACCAGCCAGAAATTCATCGTGCTGGGCGATGGACAGATACGGACTTGATAAGGGGCGACAACATGAAAGACTTAAACTATCGAATTATCTTGCGGCCTGAACCTGAAGGCGGTTTCACCGTCACCGTGCCGGCTTTGCCAGGTTGCGTTACATTCGGAGACACCCTTGAGGAAGCCAAGGACATGGCAAATGATGCCATTCGTGCCTACCTGGAGAGTCAGCGCAAGCATGCTGAACCGATTTTAGACGATGCCGGAACCTTTGAGAGCCAGTTGACCGTTCACTATGCCTAAAACGCCTGCGCTGACCTCCAAGGATGTCATCAGAATCTTGGAAAAAAGCGGATTTGTTTTAGACCATAGCACTGGCAGCCATCGGGTTTATTATCATCCCGTTTCAGGACGCAGGGCGGTCGTCCCTTTTCACTGGCGGGGACTACCAATCGGGACGCTGACGGCAATACTCAAAGGTGCGGACATTCCCCGCAATGAATGGTCCAAATGACTCTTACACCATCCCACCTCTCATGACTCGCTCTTCTCTGCCGGAAATAAACAGCGCCGGATCCCTGTTAGGCGAATTTTTTGCGCAGGGAATCGAAGCTGCCGATTTGCCTGCTTTATTTCCGCTGCTGCGGGCGCGTGAAACGCTCAATGCTTTCACCACTTTGTTCCGGGGCGGCGAGGATGAAGTGCTGGTGCGCCTGATGGTGTTACGCGAAATCGGCATGCGCGCTGATGTGCCGTATTGGAGCTCGCAGGAGTTGCAGGCCCACTTTGCCTACCTCGACCCGGTGAAGTTCGATACCGTACTAAAGCGCCTGCGCGAAAATGATCTGCTGGTGTGGGATGCTGAGCAACGCATTTATCAATTAAGTACAGCGGGTCGCATCACGCTTTCGGCGCTGGCCACTTTGTTAAATTTCGCCGGAGAAAATGACGCGGAACTGGGCTATATTACCGCCCAAGTGGCGGCAGGACAGGCGGTCGGGAAGATATCTGCTGAAACTTTGCAACACCTGCTTGGCAGGCTGAACGAGCTGCAAAATGAATTTGATCAAGCGGTGCTGGCAGGTTCTGAATTCCGGCTGCGGCGTTCTCAGGAGAAACTGGCTTCGGTATGGCACTGGGTAGAGAAAGGCACCGAGATTATCCGTGCCATTACTGCTGACGGCGACCTCGATACCGCCACCTATCGCATCGCCCACTCCATCGGCCAGGCCCAGAGCCGTATGTTGCGCATGACCGGTGTGTTTCAACGCGCCGTCAATAGCTTGAAGCGGCAGCGGGGTGCATCTGGGGCAAAGTGGTTTGTCTTCTTCAGATATCGTGGCGTGGCTACGCAAGCTATCGCAGGAACAGTTAGTGGCTGTCGCTAACCAGGCTCTATTCGTTCCCCCTCAGCCGCTGTTTGTTACGCCGAATGAAATGCTGGATACAGCAGAATATGAATTGCTTGAGCGCGAACGCGAAAAGACTGCCCACTCCATCTTGCCACCTCCCATTGATGCTCCTGAAACCGATCGCGCCGATACAGTTGCAGCCGAACGGCTGGTATTACTGGAACAATTTATTGGCAATCTGAACAGCATAGCGACCAATGCTGATGTCGGCGATGTGGTAGTCGGCGGTGACTACCCTCAGGCGGCTTACCGTATGTCATTATTGGCTTTGTTGAATGATACCGAGTCTGGTTCTCTGACCGGGCCGGTAGCGGAATTGGCAACACTGCCATTCCGACTGAACATATCTCGCGAGACGCGTAAAGTCGACCGTAACGGCGTGAGGGAAATCAGTGTTGGCATGTTGGAGCGGATTGAATCTTAGCAGATAGGACATGGACATTGAAATTCAAACCCTGATTGCACGTCTGCTTACACATCGCCATATAGCACGCGAGGATAAACTTGCACGCCGTGCTTTGACCGACGAAGCATTTCGCGCCGAACTGGATTTGCGCTTGGCCACCTGTGGACTGCATCTGCTGGAAAATCCCTATGCAGCACATATTGCCGTGGGTCTTAAACGTGAGATGGAGGACGCGGTGTTTGGCTAGCAGGAAAGCTGGCTGAATAACAATATGGGGTTGCAACGCGGCGGAGTGGCATTACTGGTGGTGCTGTGGGCGCTTATCATCCTGCCTAAGCGTGAGCGCCAAGTCGCACGGCGCGAAAAAGAAGCAGCGGACCAAAGCGACATGTTCGCCAGTGACAAACCGCTGGCGCGTGGTGAAGAAGTCTCTGCAGGGGTTGCCGAGCGCACGCTGCTAGCGGATTTCGGTACCAAGCTCGGTGGCAAGATGCGGATCAACGTGAATTTGGGAGTGCTTTCCCGTCTTGGTTTTATCAAGCGCAACAACAAGATAATTTACGAAGGACCGATGCTTGACCTGCTAATGGAATATCGGGTACTGGAAGCGCGCATCATAGATGGCGCACTCGCCGATTTGTTGGCGCATCGTGTTCAGCCGGATGCTGTATCGACAGTAGCAGATACAGATGACAGCGTAGCGGATATTGAACCTGACGAGACCGATATGGGGAACGATTAATGTTTCATATCAAATCGCTGGAGCTCGTCCACTGGGACCATTGGCAGCGCTTCACCCTGCCATTAGATGCTCAGATCGTCACCATTGTTGGTCCCAACGGTTCCGGTAAGACTACGTTGCTGGATGCCCTGCGTACGCTATTCGCGTTGAAATGCTCGGGCAAACGAGAATGCAAGCGTTATGTGCGCCGCTCCAGCGAAGCTTTCGCTTGGTTACGCGCGGTAGTGGATAACCGTCGCATCGATAATCATCGCCATCCATTCTTCCCCTTACTGGATGATGAAGTGACCTTAGTCTGTCGCATCCGCAAGCAGGGGGGCGAGTGGCAGCGCCAGTATCTGATCGTTCCTGGAAACGCAGCTATTGAGACATTGGAGTCTGTCGGTGACTGGTTGGGAGTTATCGAGTACCAGCGGCGCATGGATAGTGCTGGCCTCACCAAGGCCATTGCCGAAGTACTGTCACTGGAGCAGGGTGATACCGACAAGCTCTGCGAATATTCACCCAAGGTTTTGCTGGAGTTGGTTTTTCAGGTATTTGGTGACAAGCAGGTGCTGGACGCCCATCTGGAAGCTAAGGGGCAACAGCGCGAGACTGAGCGGGAATTGCAGGAAATGAGCAATCATCTGGAAGCATTGGATAACAGGGTGGAAACAATGACCCTCAAGGTCAATCGCTATATCGAATGGCGCAATTTGAAGCAGGAGCAGATCAAGCTGCAAAGCGAAGTGCTGCCACGCTTGCAGTTGCTTGATCTCAAGGAATCCATCAACGGTGCTCGTAGCCAGATTCAAGGTGCACGGCGACAATTGCGCGAGAAAAAAACCGAGCAAGCAAAACTCATTGCTGAAATAAAACGCCTTGAGCAATCACTGGAAACAGCCCGGCAACGAGAAGTGGCATCCGGGTTTAACTTAAAATTCACCGGGGAAAGATCTCAGACGGCGCGCGATGCTGTCACTCAGACTACTGTGCTGTTGAGTGAACGTGATCGTTTAACTGCTTTGAGTCAATCTCGCCATGGCGAGGATGTGGCAATCATGGCCGAAACCGTGGGGCGAGAACGTCAACGCCTGGCTGCAGTACAGAATGAAAGGGTGGAAACTCATTCCCGCATAAATGCAATGGCTGCTCTTATTGCTGCGCTCAATAGCGGCCATCCGGCGGCACCGGAAGATGTGCGTAAATTCTGTGCTGCCTTGACCGATGCAAAGGTTCCCCACCGCATGTTGATTGAAATCGTTGAGGTGATTGATCCAGCTTGGCAAGCAGCGGTGGAGGCACTGCTCGCACCCTACCGGCAACTGGTGCTGCTGGATCATGAGAATGATTGCGCCAGAGCTTGGCATATCGGTGAGCAATTGCATTATCGTCATTTTGTCACTGCCGGAAAAGTAGCAGCGGTCTCGCCGCAAAGCGGTGCGCTGCTGGAGGTGGTGCGCTTTAGCGGCGATGCCCCCGAGTGGCTGATACCGCTGTTAAACCGGGTGCAGCGGGTGGAAAATGCTGAGATCGGTGCAAAACTGCCAGTTGTGCAAGACTGGGTGACACAAGCTGGTTATCACCGTGAGCGGCGTGGCGGGCACTACATCGGTATTGCGGTCGGCGACTATCATTTTGGTGTTTCCGGTAGAAAAAGCCGTCGTGCTGCGTTGGTGGCAGAAACCGATGCATTGTCTAAAAAAGATCAAAACTTGCAGCGGGAAGAAGAGAGTCTGCGCTTGTCCATCGCACAAAAACAGTCACGGCTCGACGGCCTGGATGCCGCACAAATAATGGCGTTGCGTGCTGAAGAATTCAATCACGCGGAAGAGAATATCGTTGCGTACAAAGAATTGCTGCGACAGATGGAAGATGCGGTAAGCGCCGCCAATCGCGAAAAGGACGAGGCGGTCGATGCCCGCTACAAAATTAACCGAGCACTGGACTCTACTGGCGATCATTACAAACGGCTGGAACAGGAAATCATTACGCTTGAGCCCCAACTGCAAAGCCAGCGCATGGAAAATATCAAACGCATCCAGAGACTGCGTTATGACCGACAAGCCATGCCATCCGTCTGGCATGCTCGCGCCAGCTTGCTTCAATTGCGCGAACAATTTGCGTCTGCCGAGGCGGTCAAGCTGCATCTGCGCCAATTGGAAACCCGTTTGAACACAGAGGCTTGGGAAACTGATGAGAACATCATCGCGCTGCGTGACAAACTTCGAAGAGATTTGCAAGGGATGCAGGCGGATGTATCCCAGCGGCGCATTACCAATGAGCGCGCACGCAACCTGATGCATGAAGCACGCGAAGCCTATATCAACCGGCTGCGTGCCACCATCCGTCGTTATGGTAAAAACATCAAGGAATTGGGCGAGCTCGCGGGAATTGAAGTGCATTGCGAGGCGCCGCATCTGGAAAATGACGATCTGGTACTGGCGCAGGCGGGATTAGCAGTGCATTTTAATTTCGATCAGAAGGGATTGACTGGATTGAATGACGGCGAGGCTTCCGGTGGCCAGCAAGTGATGAAATCACTGATCTTGCTGATCGGTTTGATGATGGATGAAAGCCAGCCGGGTGGATTCGTGTTCATCGACGAGCCTTTTACACATCTTGACATTTTCAACATCGACCGCGTTGGTAGTTTTCTCAAGGCCACCCGTTCACAATACCTGATCACCACACCGATCACCCACAATGTTAATGTCTACGACCCGGCGGAACTCGCACTCATCACTTATAAAAAACGTCCGCAAGAAGCTTGGGCACCACCAGTGGCGCAGATAAGTCGACAAAAGACTAGCCATGCCTGAAACTGCAACTGCAACCTGGACGGAACCGGATGCGCGTGGTGTTTGCATCTGCGATCTGGATGTGGGGGCAAAAAGCACATTGCGCGGCAAACGCTTGTGCCGGTCATTTTCCGCCACCCCCGTTACTTTAGGTAGTTGGCCCACTGCATGGCAGGAATTGCTCGCTGACTGGATAAAAGCGTCCTCTCCAAAACGCAAATGGAGTACGTTGTTGACCGCAGCCGGAAATCGGCGTGTACACCTCGCCGATGAACTGTTAGGCGCGCTACTGCGCGGTGGCTGGGTGGAAGTGGAAGAATGGAGGAAATCTGGACGTTGGCTGCCGGTATGGGTAAATTTTCTTGATCTCGCCACATTGCGCCATCATTTTAGCTTGCCGGACAAAGAGATGCTTGCTGAAACATTTCGTATCGAATCGTTGCATACCTTGCAGGATTCGCGTCTCACGCATGCACAACAAAGTCTGGATGCGTTTTCTCTGCACACCGCATTACGCCGATTAGCGCTACTACGAAAGCTTGACATTTGGTTAATCGAACAGCGTTTTGGCACTCGCCGTGATTTTTCATTATTTGCGCGAGGCACAACCAAAGCCATCTCGGCTACCGAGTGGGAATGGCTGGAGCGCTACCTGGATCCGGTTGAGTGGGGTATCGAGAAACACACCCCGGCACTCTGGTTACGCGCTCCCATCGTGTTATTGCGCGAGGACCTCCATCTCGATCTTAGTCTGGTCGATGACTGTATCGCGCTGACACCGGGCACTCTCAACAGTCTAACTGGTATTAAGGGGCGCATCGGCTGTTGGCGATTACTCGAAAATCGTACCAGTTTTGAACGTGCCGCACGTTGCTACGGAAATCAGGACTTGGTCGTATGGTTGCCCGGCTATGCGTCCATATGGTGGCGGCAAAGTATTACGCGGCTTCTGACTTTGTGTCCAGCACCTGCGTTGATCGCCTGCGACCCCGATCCAGCAGGAATTGAAATCGCATTACAGGCAGCCAGAATCTGGGACGAGGCTGGGTTATCATGGCAGCCTTGGGGCATGGATGTCGAGACTCTGTCTGGCCTACCCAACTGCCAGCCATTGAGTCAAAACGATAGGGAACAGTTGCGGCGTTTGTTGCAGCAACCACTGCCGGTTAGTTTGCAGGTACTTGCAGATTGGATGCTCATCCACGCTAAAAAAGGCGAACAAGAAGGCGCGATATGATCCGGGCCAGATGAAAGGTGAAACAGAGGGAGTTCATGAATAATTTGTTGGAGATACGTGTCCCTGATGTCGGCGATTTCAAGGATATTCCCGTCATCGAGTTACTGGTGAAGCCCGGTGATACGGTAGAAAAGGAAACGCCGCTCATCACGCTGGAAACCGACAAAGCGACGGTGGAGATCCCTGCGCCACAAGCCGGTGTGGTGAAGGAAATCAAGGTCAAGGTTGGCGACAAGGTTTCGGAGGGGACGCTTATCCTGCTATTGCAAACAGCGGATGCGGAGACGGGTTCTGCAACCCCTGTAGAGATCCCGCCCATTGTGCTCAATTCGCCCCCTGCTGCCGCCAGCATTGCTGCTCCGGTTGCGCGTGGCGAGATTCACGCCGATGTGGTGGTGCTGGGTGCGGGGCCGGGTGGCTACACGGCCGCATTCCGCGCCGCCGATCTCGGCAAGAAAGTGGTGCTGATCGAGCGCTACCCTGTGCTCGGCGGCGTATGTCTCAACGTCGGCTGCATCCCCTCCAAGGCATTGCTGCATGTGGCAAAAGTCATCACCGAAGCGGAGGAGACCGAACATCAAGGCGTTACTTTCGGCCAGCCTGCAATAGAAATCGACAAGCTGCGGGCATGGAAAGAATCCGTTATCGGCAAACTCACCAAGGGTTTGACGGCGCTGGCGAAGCAGCGCAAGGTGGAAGTGGTGCATGGCACAGGCAAATTCACTTCGCCCCACATGATCGAGGTAGAAACAGCCACTGGCGCAAAGACCGTGTCGTTCGAACATTGCATCATCGCTGCCGGCTCCAGCGTGGCACGCATTCCCGATTTTCCCTACGATGATCCGCGCCTGATGGATTCGACCGGTGCATTGCAACTGGCAGACATTCCCAAGCGCATGCTGATCATCGGCGGCGGCATTATCGGTCTGGAAATGGCGACGGTTTATGATGCGCTTGGTTGCAAAGTCAGCGTGGTGGAATTGATGGAGCAACTGATCCCCGGCGCGGATGCAGATCTCGTCAAGCCATTGCACCGGCGCATACAGAAACGCTACGAGGCAATCTATCTCAAAACCAGGGTCACCCAGATCGAGCCGCAGGAAAGCGGACTCAAGGTTACCTTTGCAGGAGAGAAGTCTCCCGAACCGCAGATTTACGACCGCGTCCTGCTGGCAGTGGGACGCCGCTCCAACGGCCGCGCTATCGGCGCCGAAAATGCCGGTGTCAATGTGGACGAGCGCGGCTTCATTCCGGTGGACAAACAACTGCGCACCAATGTGCCGCACATTTTTGGCATTGGCGACATCGTCGGCGAACCCATGCTGGCGCACAAAGCCTCGCATGAGGGCAAGCTCGCTGCGGAAATCATCACAGGACACAAAGCGGCATTCGACGCGCGCACGATTCCCTCGGTGGCCTACACCGATCCGGAAATTGCCTGGATGGGTTTGACCGAAACCGAAGCCGCGAAACAAGGTATCGACTACGAAAAGGCCAGCTTCCCTTGGGCAGCCAGTGGCCGCGCGATTGCGATGGGGCGCGAGGAAGGCATGACCAAGCTGCTGCTGGATAAACACACCCGCCGCATTCTCGGTGCGGGCATGGTCGGCGTCAATGTCGGCGAACTGATCGCCGAGACGGTGCTGGCGCTGGAAATGGGCGCGGACATGGAAGATCTCGGCCTCACCATCCATCCGCACCCGACCTTGTCGGAAACTGTTTTCTTTGCCGCTGAAATCGCGGAAGGATCGATTACTGATCTTTACCTGCCAAAGAAATAATCTAAGTAGCCACTGAACAAGCCCCCCGGGCATCGCGGCAGATTCACGCTACAATTCCGTGCCCTTCACTTTCACTGCCGCCCATCACCTTGGAAGCTTTCCTTACCTCCACCCTGCTGGTTGCCATCGCTGAAATCGGCGACAAGACACAGTTGCTGTCGTTTGTGCTGGCTGCCAAACTGCGGCGACCGTATCCAATCATGGCGGGCATCTTCGTCGCGACCCTGCTTAATCATGCATTGGCGGCTTCGGTTGGCACGTGGCTGGCAAGTCTGATTTCTGCGCAAGCTCTCAACTGGATCGTCGGCTTGTCGTTCATCGGTTTCGGTTTATGGGCGCTGAAGCCGGACAAGCTGGACAGCGACCCGCGCATTCTCGGTGCCGGAGTGTTTGTTACAACGCTGATTGCATTTTTCCTGGCGGAGATGGGAGACAAGACCCAGTTCGCGACCGTGGCGCTCGCTGCACATTACGATGCGCTGGCGCTGGTGGTGTTGGGAACCACACTTGGTATGATGCTTGCCAACGTGCCTGCGGTCTGGATCGGCGAGGCGCTTGCGCACCGCATTAACATGCAGTGGGTGCGCTGGTTTGCAGCAGCTTCGTTCGTGTTGATGGGATGCTGGACGCTAATTAGTTAGTCTTGTTATTACAGTAAACGGCTTTTGTCGCCGCTGACAAATCCAGCAAGAGGCTGGTGAATATTTTTGCCGAAGGCGATGACCTTGAACAATTCACCCATTTCGGCAGGGCTCACCAGCTTTTGCAACTGGTTCGCCAGCGGCAGATAGGCGCCGGTATTTTCCGCCGGGGTTTGTGCCAGAATTTCAGTGATGCCGCAGTTGATGAGGAAATGCGCCTGAGTGGTATAGCCGCGCAATTCCAATCCCGTATTGATTGCAACCTCGGTAACCGCACTGAAATCCACGTGACTGGTGATGTCCTGCAAGCCTGGCAGATAGAACGGATCATCGTGGGCATGGTGACGATAATGGCACATCAGCGTTCCCTGATCGCGCTGTGAATGGTAGTACTCACTGTGGCCGAAGCCATAGTCGATCAACACTATCGCGCCCTGCTGCAGAACGCCCGCGAGGCTGCGCATGAAACCGCGGGCGGCCAGATTGATTTCGCTGATGTAGTCTTTGCCAGGATCAACTCGGAGATTGAGTGCGCGCGCAACCGCGAAAAGCTCGCCATCAACCAGTGGATGTTCACTCCACTCGAACGCTGTGCCGTTCCACGCCACGCCGCGCTCGAGCAAGCCGCTATCGCGCCACACCACCAGATGCACCGGCATGGCATCGAGCACTTCATTAGCAAGTACCAGGCCATTGAATCTGGCGGGCAGATGTTCCAGCCAATCAACTCGCGGCGCGAGATGTGACGCGTGTTTCTCGAATAATTCTCGCTGCCGCTGCTGCAGTTCCGCACTGACTTCAAGGATCAAATACCGTCCCGGCAAGTGCTCAAGTTTTTCCAGTCCAAGCAGCAAATCAAGCGCGAGTTTGCCAGTGCCAGCGCCGAACTCCAGGATATCGCCATCCTCGCCACCCATGAGTTCAAGCACCTGCGCCGCTTGCCGCGCTACTGCTTTGCCGAACAGAGGAGAAATTTCCGGCGCGGTGACGAAATCTCCCGTGCCACCGAACTTGGCTGCGCCGCCGCTGTAATAGCCCATGCCCGGTGCATATAGCGCCAATTCCATATAACGCGCAAACGAAATCCAGCCGCCGGCAGCGGCGATGTCAGCGCGGATTAACTCCTGTACTGCACGGCTATGCTGGAGCGCGGCCTCGTTCGGTATTGGTAGTGACGGCATCGGCTCCGGAGTGCCTTTATGGTAAATTGTAGAAATTGCTGGATGTGCAAGTGTAGAGGAGATAGCGATGCAAGGGAAAGTAGTACTCATCACTGCTGGAGCCAAACGAGTGGGTGCGGCCATCTGCCGCAAGCTGCACCTGCGCGGCGCGAACCTGATGCTGCACTACCGTTCGTCGCTGGAGGAAGCGCAGGGGTTGCAGACGGAACTCAACCAGATCCGTCCTGGCTCAGTGGCATTGGTGCAAGCCGATCTGCTTGATATTGCCCAGATGCCGAGGCTGATTGACACAACCATGCAGCAGTTCGGCAAACTGGATGCGCTGGTCAACAACGCTTCCAGCTTCTTCTCTACGCCGTTGGGAGAAGTCACTGAGGCAGCATGGGACGATCTTGTCGGCAGTAATCTGAAGGCGCCGCTATTTCTGTCACAGGCGGCGGCGCCGCATCTCCGACAACAGCACGGTTGCATCGTCAATATCGTTGATATTCACGCTGAGCGGCCGCTGAAAAATTACATCATCTACAGTGCCGCAAAAGGTGGGCTGGCGTCGCTTACCCGCTCGCTGGCGCTGGAGCTTGCACCTGAAATCAGGGTAAATGGCGTTTCTCCGGGACCCATTCTATGGCCGGAAAATGATGAGTGGGCAGATGTGGCAGTCCGTCAGCATATCATCAGCAAGACGCTGCTCAAGCGCACGGGTGAGCCTGATGACATTGCCCGGACGGTGCTGTTCCTGATCGCCGATGCGCCTTATATCACCGGTCAGATCATCGCGGTGGATGGCGGCCGCAGCGTGAATTTGTAGAGAGACTGCCATGAGCTCAAAAATCTTGCTGTTATCGGCGGAGGATATTGCGTGCAACAGCTGGCATGCAATTTCTTGCATCGGAAGTTTGCTCTTTCTGCAGTTCGGTTTGATGGTAGTATCCCCATCGAAGCTGGCTAGACAGTCGCTGCCTGTTTTTCAGCAATGAAAAACGGGGAGAGGAAAGTCCGGGCTCCACAGAGCAGGATGCCGGTTAATGGCCGGCCGCTATAAGTCGCAAGACCCAAGGCGAGGAACAGGGCCACAGAGACGAGCGTATTAAGTTACGGTGAAACGCGGTAACCTCCATCCGGAGCAAGACCAAATAGGCAGGCTATGACGCTGCTCGCTGAGCCTGCGGGTAGGTTGCTTGAGCGTACGGGCAACCGTGCGCCTAGAGGAATGACTGTCCACGACAGAACCCGGCTTACCGGCCAGCTTCATTTTATTTTGCAGGAACTTGTTCAGGTCCCCTGACCATGTCGGTTTAATGGGGATTTATTCAGAGTTTTTCTCAAGCCTCACACCAGATTCGCCTCCTTTGTCCCGCCACTCCCCCAGTTTCGCCCGCAATACCTCACCAAGTGATAAGTTACATTCAGTTTTCTAGCTATCCCCTTTATTTCTATAATATATTTATCCGGCCCAGAAAGTTTCTCTGGTTTCTGCTTTAAGTCTTTGTCGTATAAACAAAAACCCCCAATTTTTCACTTGACTAGCCCCCCCTTTTTAATTACAGTGGGCAGAAGTGGGGAAAAGTGGGAGAAAATTCAGATCAGAAAGTTCTGGAATTCCTCCCGGAAAACAAGGGGACAACATGTTTCGCGGTGTTACGCCTATCAGTCTGGATAATAAGGGAAGGCTTGCGGTGCCCGCGAAGTATCGTGATGGATTGCTATCCTTTTGCGCCGGCCATTTGGTCGTTACCGCTGATCCTTCCAAGTGTTTGCTGGTTTATCCCCAGCCCGCGTGGGAGCCCATAGAGCAAAAACTCAATAGTCTTTCCAGTTTCAATCCCCAAAGCCGCAGTCTGCAACGTCTTCTCGTCGGCAATGCCAGCGATGTGGAGATGGATGGCGCCGGCCGCATTCTGGTGCCGCCGCCCTTGCGCCAGTTCGCCGGCTTGATAAAGGACGTGGTGCTGGTGGGGCAGGGCGCGAAATTCGAATTGTGGGACGAGGAAAAGTGGAATCTGCAGATCGAGAATGCCCTCGGATTCAAGGATAGCGGCATACCGCCAGAACTCGATGGTTTCTCGCTTTGATACTGGGGTGATGCCGCTTCATGCATACCACGGTGTTGCTGCATGAAGCGGTGGATGCGCTGGCAGTCAAGCCAGACGGAATTTACGTGGACGGCACTTTCGGTCGTGGCGGTCACAGCCGTCTGATTCTAGAGCGACTGGGGAAAAGTGGCAGGCTGATCGCGCTCGACAAGGACCCGGCTGCGGTGATGGCGGGGCAAGCTATCAAGGATGCACGTTTTTGCATGATGCATAGCGGATTTTCGCGGATGCAGCAGGTATTGCAGGAACTGGGTGTGGAACGAGTGGATGGAGTACTGCTGGACCTGGGGGTGTCTTCGCCGCAACTTGAGCAGGCTCCACGCGGATTCAGTTTTCGCTTCGAAGGCCCGCTCGACATGCGCATGGACACCAGCCAGGGGCAGACCGCTGCAGAATGGCTGGCCTCTGTTTCAGAAGTACATCTGGAAGAGGTGATAAGAAATTATGGCGAAGAACGGTTTGCTAAACAGATTGCAAGAGCGATTGTTACGGCAAGAGCGCAACAGCCTATCGCTACCACATTTCAACTCGCCAAGATCGTGGCAGCGACCGTGCGTGCGCGCGAGCGCCAGCGGGAAAACAAGCAGAACCCAGCGACACGTACCTTTCAAGCTATACGGATTTACCTCAATCAGGAGCTTGAGGAGTTGTCGCTGACACTGCCTCAATGTGTGGAGATATTGAATCCAGGCGGCCGGCTGGTAGTTATCAGCTTTCACTCGCTGGAGGACCGATCAGTGAAGCGTTTTATGCGTGAAGAGGCGAATTCCGACAAACTGCCGCGCGGATTGCCGTTACGGGCAAAAGAAGTGCAGCAACTGACTTGTCATAAATTGCGTTTGGTAGGTAAGGCAATACGCCCCAGTGAAGAGGAAGTGGTTGTCAATCCACGGGCCAGAAGTGCAGTAATGCGGGTGGCGGAACGGTTAAGTCCGACTTAACGGGTATGGCGGCAGGAATGATCTTGGTTATCAAGAGGCGGATATGACCAAGCTTAATTTGTTACTGACTCTTATCCTCATCGCCTGCGCGCTGAGTGTTGTGACTTCACAGCATAACGCGCGCAAGCTTTTTGTGGAACTGGAGAAAGAACAGGAATTGGCAAGGCAGTTGGCGGTGGAGTGGGGGCAATTGCAACTTGAACAAAGCACTTGGGCGATGCATGCGCGTGTTGAAAAAATTGCTAGCGGGCAACTGCGCATGAGAGTGCCGGATGCAGCACGCGTTCGAATTGTTTCGCCGCTGAACGCGGTGAATGCAAATGCCATTGCAGGAGCACACCAACCGTGATGCCGGATTTCACACCGCGTAGCATTCTGCCCGCAGGGCGCTCGCGTCTGCTGGTGGTGGTTTTATTGCTGGGGTTGCTCGGGCTGGCGGGACGTGCTGTCTATCTGCAGGGAATGCACAACGGTTTTTTGCAACAGAAGGGCGAGTCGCGTTACAGCCGCGTGATCGAAATGAGCGCACACCGCGGCATGATTACGGATCGGCATGGTGAACCGCTCGCAATCAGTACACCGGTGGAATCGGTGTGGGCGAGTCCGCAGGACATGGATGCAACATCCACACAAATAAAAAAACTGGCGGATTTGATCGGAATGGATGCTGCGGAAGTTCGCAAGCGCATCAGTGGACCGCAGCGTGATTTTGTCTACCTGAAGCGGCACTTGCCGCCGGAGACTGCAGCCAAGGTGGTCGAACTCAACATGTCAGGCGTATTTCTTCGGCGGGAATTTCGCCGATATTACCCGGCGGGTGAACTGACGGCGCATATGCTCGGGTTTACCGATGTGGATGACAATGGGCAGGAAGGAATCGAGCTGGCGTGGCAGGATGCGCTCGCCGGCAAGCCCGGCAGCCGTCGCGTCATCAAGGATCGCAAAGGACGTATTGTCGAGGATGTCGAGAGCATTCGCGCACCCAGGCCAGGAAAAGACATAACGCTGTCCATAGACAGCAAAATCCAGTATCTCGCTTACCGTGAATTGAAACAGGCAGTGGAGGCAAGTAAAGCCAAGGCAGGCGGGATCGTGGTACTGGATGCGCAGACTGGTGAGGTGCTGGCGCTGGCCAATCTGCCAGTCTACAACCCCAATAACCGCGCGAAAATGAGCGGCGCACGCGCACGCAACCGCGCCCTGACCGATGTGTTCGAGCCAGGTTCAACCCTGAAACCGTTCACCGTAGCAGCGGCACTGGAAGCGGGCCGGATCGCGCCTGACACGATATTCCAGACGGCACCCGGTACCCTTACCATAGGCAGGGCAACGATCCGCGACTCTCACAAGGAAGGCCCGTTGACGGTGGCGCAGGTGATCCAGAAGTCCAGTAATGTCGGTTCAGCAAAGATTGCATTGTCACTGCCGTCGCAAACGCTATGGGAAATGCTGAGCCACTCCGGTTTCGGCGTATCCACCGGTTCTGGATTTCCCGGAGAAGTCACTGGCAGGCTGCGTCCTCACCACACCTGGCGTCCCATCGAACAAGCCACTATGTCTTATGGCCACGGCATCTCGGTGAGCTTGTTGCAGTTGGCGCGCGCCTACACTCTGTTTTCTACAGAAGGCGAATTGAAGCCGATATCGCTGTTAAAGCTCGATGCACCCGTAGCGGGTGAGCGGGTGATTTCGCGCGCCACCGCTCTTGCCGTGAGCAGAATGCTGGAGATGGTGGTGAGACCCGGTGGCACCGGGCCGCGTGCGCAGATTAGCGGTTATCGGGTAGCAGGCAAGACCGGCACCGCGCACAAGCTGGAGGGCAACGGTTATGCAAAAAACCGTTACATCTCTACGTTCGTCGGTTACGCACCAGCTTCCAATCCACGGCTGGTCATTGCAGTGATGCTGGATGAGCCATCCGCCGGCCAATATTTTGGTGGTGCGGTGGCGGCTCCGGTATTCAGTCAGGTAATGGCTGGCGCCTTGCGCATATTGAGTGTTCCGCATGATGCGCCCACCAATAATATTGTGTCATTTCCGGCAGCACCTGAGCTGCGGGGTGATGTATGAATACGGGATTCGGAATCTGGGATTTGCAGCCCAGGAAAAAATCAGAAACGCAGTTTGATACTCATCTACTCAATGATCTGGGCGTCAAGATTAACAATCTTGTCACCGACAGTCGCATGGTGAAGCCGGGAGACACATTCCTCGCCCGTGTCGGAGATAAATTCGACGCCCGTGAATTCATTCCCCAAGCCATCGCCGCGGGAGCAAACGCGGTGTTGTGGGAGCGGCATCGTGGCTTTTCCTGGAACCCGGCATGGCAAGTGCCCAATCTGCCGATAACCGGGCTGCGCGCCAAGGCAGGAATGATTGCCAGCCAGGTATACGGCCAGCCATCGCAAAAATTGTGGCTTATCGGCATCACCGGAACCAACGGCAAGACGTCGTGCAGCCATTGGATCGCGCAGGCCATGACGGCGTTGGGTAGAAGAACTGCTGTCATCGGCACCTTGGGAAATGGTTTTCCCGGTGCGCTTAAATCCACCATCAATACCACGCCGGATGCAGTTCTGCTGCAGCAGGAAATGGCGGGGTTTTTACAGCACGGCGCCGAATGTGTGGCGATGGAAGTGTCGTCACATGGGATTGAGCAAGAACGTATCAACGGTGCGACATTTGCGGTGGCGTTGTTTACCAATCTGTCACGCGACCATCTCGATTATCACGACAGCATGCAGGAGTACGCTGCCGTCAAGGCGCGCTTGTTCCTCTGGCCCGGGCTCAAATATGCTGTGCTCAATCTGGATGATGCATTTGGTGTCGAGTTGTCGCAGCGGCTTGCAGCTACGCCCACGCAGATTATTGGCTACGGATTTGAAGAATCTGGCATCGGCAACCGGGACTCGGAAAAAATCAGCATGCTGCACGGGAGCAATCTCAAGTCAAACATTGGCGGTCTGGAATTCGACGTCGAGTTCAAGAACGAGCGGGCAAAATTCAAAACCGAAGTAGTGGGTAGATTCAACGCTTCCAACATGCTGGCGGTGCTGGCTGCTTTGCTGGCCAGCGGCATCAAGCTGGCTGATGCGGTGCAAGCCGTGCAGCAAGTGCGGCCGATAGCGGGCAGGATGGAGCGGCTGGGCGGCGGTGAGCAACCGCTGGTGGTGGTGGATTACGCCCACACTCCGGATGCCCTGGAGAAGGTATTGACGACGCTGCGCGAAGTTCTCCGCAACCCCGAGAACCAGCAGAAAGCCAAAACCCGAAACCCGAAATTGGTCTGTGTGTTCGGCTGCGGGGGTGAGCGTGATCGTGGCAAGCGCCCACTGTTGGGGAAGGTGGCGTCGCGGCTGGCGGACGAAGTCATCATCACCAGCGACAATCCGCGCAGCGAAAACCCACGCGCCATTATCGACGAGATCGCAGCGGCAGCGGATGCTAACTACCATATCGAGGAAGACCGGGCAGCGGCGATTTATCGGGCGATACACGATGCGCGCCAAGGCGATGTGGTGCTGATTGCGGGCAAGGGGCATGAGATGTATCAGGAAATTGGCGGGCACAAATTTCCGTTTAGCGACAGCGAGGTCGCACGCCAGGTACTGCAGGATCTGGCGACCCAACAAGCACGGGCGCAAGGATGATGGCAGTGCAGGAAGCGGCACGTGCCCTGGATGCTGAATGGCGTGGTGAGGATGCGTTCTTTACCGGGGTTAGCACCGATAGCCGCATGGTGGGACGCGGCGATTTATTTGTCGCGCTGAGAGGAGAGAAATTCGACGGCCATGAGTTTGTGGTTACTGCGAAGGAGAAGGGCGCGGTGGCGGCAATGGTGTGCCGAGGGAAGGAGATCGGAAACCAGGAATTGGGAATTCCCTTGATACTGGTGAGGGATACGCGCTTGGGTCTGGGGCAGCTGGCGGCGCACTGGCGTGGGCGCTTTACCATACCGCTGGTTGCGGTGACAGGCAGCAACGGCAAGACCACGGTGAAAGAAATGATTGCATCGATTTTGCGGCAGACAGCAGGTGGCGCAGACAGGGTGCTGGCGACGGAAGGCAACCTCAACAATGATATCGGTGTGCCGCAGATGTTGCTGCGATTGCGCGCGCAGCATGCCTACGCGGTGATCGAAATGGGCATGAATCACGCCGGCGAGATCGCATACCTGAGCGGATTGGCGAAGCCCAGCGTGGCGCTGATAACCAATGCGGGTGCGGCACATCTTGAGGGGCTGGGTTCGGTGGAGGCAGTCGCCCGCGCCAAGGGTGAGGTTTTCGAAGGGCTGGATCTGACGGGAGTGGCGGTTATCAACGCTGACGACCCCTACGCGCCGTTATGGCGCAAGTTCGCGGGCAGCAGACGGGTGGTGGATTTTGGTCTGGGTGCAGGCGCGACGGTGAGCGCCTCCTATCAGTTGAATCTGCTTAACAGCAAGATGACAATGACACTTCCAGATGGGGTGGAGGAGGTGGCATTGCAGGTCCCCGGCGAACATAACGTGCGTAACGCGCTGGCGGCGGCGGCGGCCACAGCAGCCATGGGCATAGACAAGGAAACCATCGCATTAGGATTGAGCAAGTTCAGCGGGGTGAAGGGACGCATGCAGAAAAAACGCGGTTTGCATGAGGCAACGCTGATAGATGACAGTTACAACGCTAACCCGGAATCGGTGCGAGCCGCACTGGCCGTGCTAGCCGCCGCTCCAGGGAAAAAAATTCTGGTGCTGGGCGACATGGGTGAGCTGGGTGCGAACGCAGTGGTTTTGCACGAGCGCATCGGTGAAGAGGCACGCCTTGCCGGGGTGGACGGGCTGTTTGCTGTGGGCGAATTGAGCGCATATACCGTGGCCAAATTCGGTGCGGGGGCACGGCATTTTGAGCACATCGAGGAGTTAGTGGCCGAGGTCAGGACTCAGTTGGCAGCCGATGTCACGGTGCTGGTAAAGGGATCGCGCTTCATGCAAATGGAGCGAGTGGTCAAGGATATCGAGTTGTGAGTATTGAACTCTTAAGCGTGAAATGATCATGAAAAACATAATTTCATTATTGCGGTTGTCATGCTGCTAGAACTCGCCCAATGGCTGGCCAAGGATATCCGCGCATTCAACGTGCTCAATTACATTACGTTACGCGCGGTGCTGGCGGCACTTACCGCTCTGGCGATTTCATTCGTGGTCGGCCCGGCCATGATACGCAAGCTCACCGCTTATAAAATCGGTCAGTCGGTACGCGATGATGGGCCGCAATCACATCTGGTCAAAGCGGGCACGCCTACCATGGGAGGCGCATTGATACTGGTGTCCATCGCGGTCACCACCTTGCTGTGGTCGGATTTGAGCAATCGTTATGTGTGGGTGGTGTTGCTGACCACGCTCGGCTTCGGTGTAATCGGCTGGGTGGATGATTACCGCAAGGTGGTATATCGCAATCCCAAGGGGATATCCGCCAAGTCCAAATTCTTCTGGCAATCGCTGATTGCGATCTCGGTGGCGCTGTACCTTGCGCTCACCGCCGAGCTGCCGGCGCAGACCAGTTTAATCGTGCCTTTCTTCAAACAGGTGGCAATCCCGCTGGGCGTATTTGGTTTCGTGGCGCTGGCCTATTTTGTCATCGTGGGCACCAGCAATGCGGTCAACCTGACCGACGGCCTCGATGGCCTGGCCATCATGCCGACCGTGATGATCAGCAGTGCCCTGGCAATTTTCGCCTACGTGGCAGGTCATGCAGTGTTCGCGAAATACCTCGGTATTCCCTATGTCCCGCATGCGGGCGAGTTGGCCGTTTTCTGCGGCGCCATGGCGGGTGCGGGGCTTGCTTTCCTGTGGTTCAACGCCTATCCGGCGGAAGTATTCATGGGCGATGTCGGTGCGCTGGCGCTGGGCGCTGCACTGGGCGTGGTGACGGTAATCGTGCGCCAGGAGATCGTGCTGTTCATCATGGGTGGAGTGTTCGTGGTGGAAACCCTGTCAGTGATGCTGCAAGTGGCTTCATTCAAGCTGACGGGAAAGCGCATTTTCCGCATGGCACCACTGCATCATCACTACGAATTGAAGGGCTGGAAAGAGAACCAGGTGGTGGTGCGATTCTGGATTATCACCATGATGCTGGTGCTGTTTGGTTTGTCTACGCTGAAACTGAGATGAAAGACTCTGAAGCGTCCTTATGAATTTGCGAGGTAAAACTGTGTTGGTACTGGGAATGGGTGAAACCGGATTGTCCATGGCCAAGTGGCTGTCGCGCCAAGGTGCGAACGTGCGTGCCGCTGACAGCCGTGCAGCACCCCCCAATCGGGATGCAATGCAACGGGCCGTACCTGCTGCGCAGGTATTTACCGGCGCATTTGCCGTCAAGACTTTCGCCGGCATAGACCTTATCGCTATCAGCCCCGGTGTGCCGCTGGCGGAACCGCTGGTGCAGCAGGCAGCAAAGCGCGGGGTATCGGTAGTAGGTGATATTGAGCTTTTCGCTCTGGCACTTGGACAGACTGGCAGTCCAAAACAAAAAATCCTGGCGATTACCGGCTCCAACGGCAAGACCACGGTAACCGCCATGGCAGGGGCGATGGTAAAGCGAGCCGGGTGGGACGCCGAAGTGGCGGGCAACATCGGTCCGGCAGTGCTGGATGCGCTGATGCAGCGGGAAGACTCCGGCAAGCTGCCGCAAGCATGGGTTCTGGAGATTTCCAGTTTCCAGTTGGAGACTACCCGAAGCCTCAATCCGGATGCGGCGGCAGTGCTGAATTTATGCGAAGACCATTTCGACCGTTACGCTGGAATGCAGGATTATGCCGCTGCCAAGGCCATGATATTTCTGGGCGAAGGTGGTGGTGTACAGATCCTCAATCGCGATGACCCGCTGGTACGCGCAATGGCGTTGCCCGGAAGAAAGCAGATGACTTTTGGTCTGGATGCACCGGTTGCCGAGAGTGATTTTGGTTTGCTGCGCGACGGTGGCGACACCTGGCTGGTACAGGGGAGGGCGCGCTTGATGAAAACCAGCGAACTCGCCATTACCGGTTTGCACAATGCGGCCAATGCGCTGGCTGCGCTGGCGATATGCCGCGCCGTGGAATTGCCGTTTGAGCCATTGCTGCAGGCCTTGCGTGAATTCGAGGGGCTGCCGCATCGGATGGAGAAAGTGGCGGCATTCGGCGGCATCACTTTCTACGACGACTCGAAAGGCACCAACGTCGGCGCCACGGTCGCGGCTCTGAACGGCATGACGCAACGTGTGGTGCTGATCGCTGGCGGCGATGGCAAGGGACAGGATTTCTCCCCGTTGCGACAGCCGCTGACAGAATGTGCGCGCGCGGTAGTGCTGATCGGGCGTGATGCCGGGAAAATCGCCGCTACGCTGGCTGGCTGCGGCGTGCCGCTGCATCAGGCAGAGACGATGGAAGAAGCGGTGCAGCAAAGCTTTGTGCTGTGCCAGCAGGGTGATGCAGTGCTGATGTCACCGGCGTGCGCCAGCCTCGACATGTTCAGAAATTATGCGCACCGTGCTGAAGTGTTCGTTGCGGCGGTAAGAGAGTTGGCGGCAAGAGTTCCAGCCACGATTGAGCAAGGTTCCAGTCAATGATTTACCAGACCGACATCAACAACCAGAGAATGCCGCACGACTTTGATCAGACCCTGGTCTGGTCGGCGATATTGCTGCTGAGCCTGGGACTGGTAATGGTCTATTCCGCTTCCATTGCCATCGCCGAGGCAGGGCGCGGTACCGGTGGCTATGCGGCTCATTTTCTTGTGCGGCATGGCGCCTATCTGCTGGTGGGTCTGCTGGCGGGGTTGATTGCGTTCCAGGTGCCGATGCCGGTATGGCAGAAATATTCGTTTCACCTGTTCCTGCTGGGAGTGCTACTGCTGGTGCTGGTGTTGATTCCCGGAATAGGCCGTGAGGTCAACGGCAGTCGACGCTGGTTATCGCTGCTGGTAGTGAACTTACAGCCATCCGAGTTCATGAAGCTATTTGTGGTGATTTACGCTGCCGATTACACCATCCGCAAAAGCGCGTATCTGGATAGTTTTCGCAAAGGTTTTTTCCCGATGCTGATCGTGATGCTGGTGATCGGCCTGTTGCTGCTGCGCGAGCCGGATTTCGGTGCATTCGTTGTTATCACCGCTATCGCGATGGCAACCTTGTTCCTGGGGGGCATGAACCTGAAGCTGTTCGCGGGGTTGATCAGTTTTCTGGTTGCCGGTCTATTGGCGCTGATCTGGGTTGAGCCTTACCGCATGCAGCGCATTGTGGGGTTCATGGATCCGTGGATCGATCCTTATGGAAAAGGCTACCAGTTAAGCCATGCCTTGATTGCATTCGGGCGCGGTGAATGGCTGGGCGTTGGCTTGGGTGGCAGCGTGGAAAAACTTTTTTACTTGCCCGAAGCACATACCGATTTCCTGCTGGCGGTGATTGCAGAAGAGCTTGGTTTTATCGGCGTGGCAACAGTGGTGGCACTGTTCGCGGGGCTGGTGATGCGCGCCTTCGTAATAGGCCGCCAGGCGGCGATGCGGGAACGGCACTTTTCCGCGCTGGTGGCGCAAGGCATCGGCGTATGGCTGGGGGTGCAGGCTTTCATCAACATGGGTGTGAACATGGGGGTATTGCCGACTAAAGGATTGACCCTGCCGCTGATGAGCTTCGGCGGCAGCAGTATTGTCGCCAACTGTGTCGCGCTGGCGGTGTTGCTGCGGGTGGACTGGGAGAACCGGCAACTCATGCGGGGTTTCGCCGTATGAGCAGGCGCTTGCAGAGGACCAATGTGGGAGTGCTGACTTGGCGCACACCATCCTGATCATGGCTGGCGGAACTGGTGGCCATGTATTTCCCGGATTGGCGGTGGCGGATTACATGAAGGCAGCGGATTGGCACGTCGTGTGGCTGGGAACTGAGGGAGGAATGGAGACAATGCTGGTGCCGCAACGCGGGTATGACATGAGAATCATCCGCTTTTCCGGTGTGCGCGGGAAAAATGCTGCGGCGTGGCTGACGCTGCCGCTGCGGCTGCTGCTGGCATTCCTGCAAAGCGCCAAGGTGATGTTTCAGGTGCGTCCCGACGTGGTATTGGGCATGGGCGGTTATCCGGCCTTTCCCGGCGGCATGATGGCTTGGTTGCTGCGCAAGCCGCTGGTGATACACGAACAGAATTCGATAGCTGGCCTCACCAATAAAGTGCTGGCGAAATTTGCAGATAAAGTTTTGCTGGGTTTTCCAGATGCAATCAGAAACGATAACAGGGCAGTATTTTCCGGTAATCCGGTGCGCAATGCGATCGGCCAACTGGATGCGCCAGAAACAAGGTATGCCGCTCGTGACAAAAATGACGGTGGAAGATTGAGACTGTTGGTGATAGGCGGCAGCTTGGGTGCACATGCGCTGAATGCCGTGGTGCCGCAGGCGTTGGGATTGATTCCGGAAAACAGGCGCCCGCAGGTGACGCACCAGGCAGGAGCGAACCATCTGGATACGTTAAGAAAGAATTATGCGGAAGCGGGAGTGACAGGTGAGCTGGTGGCGTTCATCGAGGACATGGCCGCTTGCTACGCCGATTGTGATCTGGTGATTTGCCGCGCCGGCGCACTCACCATCGCTGAACTGGCAGCGGCGGGGGTAGCAAGCATACTGGTGCCGTTCCCATACGCTGTGGACGATCATCAAACCAGCAATGCCAGATTTCTGAGCGAGCGGGATGCAGCCGTGCTGCTGCCGCAAAACGAACTGACCCCACAAGGTCTGGCACAACTTCTGACGGAGTTAAGCCGCGACAGATTATCAGAGATGGCGGTAAAGGCGCGCGCACTGGCGAAACCCGATGCGACCCGGCTGGTGGCACAAGCCTGCATGGAGATGGCAAAGGCATGAATCTGAACTATGAAACATAAAGTCAAACACGTTCATTTTGTCGGCATTGGCGGCTCGGGTATGAGCGGCATTGCCGAAGTACTGTTCAACCTGGGTTACCAGGTGAGCGGTTCGGATCTGGCCCACAACGCCGCTACACAGCGCCTGGAAAGTCTGGGTATCACCATCCATCGCGGCCACGCACGTGATCAAGTGGCATCAGCGGATGCGGTCGTGACGTCGACTGCGGTGCAGCCGGACAATCCGGAAGTGATTGCGGCACATGAACGTAATATCCCGGTGGTGCCGCGCGCCATGATGCTGGCGGAATTACTGAGGTTGCGCCAGGGCATCGCTGTCGCCGGTACTCATGGCAAGACCACCACCACCAGCCTGATCGCCAGCATTCTGGCGGAAGCGGGAATGGACCCGACTTTCGTCATTGGCGGCAGACTGGAAGCTGCAGGTTCCCATGCCAGACTGGGCAGCGGTGAATTCATCGTGGTGGAAGCGGATGAATCGGACGCCTCATTTCTCTGCCTGCAACCGGTGCTGGCGGTAGTGACCAATATCGATGCCGACCACATGGAAACCTACGGCCATGATTTCGGCAGACTCAAACAGGCGTTCGTGGATTTTGTGCAGCACCTGCCTTTTTACGGGATGGCGATGCTGTGTGTGGATGATGCCAATGTGCGTGCAATCATGCCGGCCATTGCCAGACCCATCACCACCTACGGTCTGTCGGATACGGCGTTAATCCGCGCTGCGAATATTCGCCACAGCGGGGGGCAGATGCACTTTACCGCACTGATAGGGGTAAATGGCAAGACGCGCAAGCTCGACATCACGCTCAATCTGCCGGGGCTGCATAACGTACAGAATGCGCTCGCGGCAATTGCGGTGGGCAACGAGGTGGGGGCGCCGGATGAAGCCATCATCAATGCTCTGGCGGGATTCAGAGGAGTCGGGCGGCGTTTTCAGCGCTATGGCGAGATCAAATTAGCCAGTGACAAGAATGACCGGAGTGGCAGTTTCACATTGGTTGATGATTATGGTCACCATCCGGTGGAAATGGCTGCCACCATTGCTGCTGCGCGCGGTGCGTTCCCTGGGCGTCGTCTGGTGCTGGCATTCCAGCCGCATCGCTACACGCGCACACGCGATTTGTTTGAAGACTTTGTGAAGGTGCTCGCCACGGTGGATGTATTGCTACTCGCCGAAGTGTACGCCGCCGGTGAAGCGCCTATTATCGCCGCCGACGGTCGCGCGTTGATGCGCGCCTTGCGCGTGCAAGGCAAAGTCGAACCGATTTTTGTTGAAACGATCACTGAAATGCCCGATGCGGTGCGCGGTGCCGATGGAACCGGCGCCCATGGTCAACACCACATCGCCGGGTTGCACGGCACCGCGCACCGCATCGGGCATTTCAGTGATCGTTTCAACAAAAATCGGTTCGACTTTGCCTTGCACGCGCAAGGCGCGCATCA